>JBBRTK010000108.1:0-8080 GCA_038244455.1 Actinomycetota bacterium | reverse complement strand
GCCGAGCAGCGCGGTGAACCCGATGAGTCCCAGGTAGATCGCCCAGTACGGCATGTGGGGAACCTGGTGCAGGCCGCTCTGCGGCAGCAGGCTCACCCGCATCCCTTCGCTCATGTAGACGAGCGGGTTCGTCAGCAACAGGACCTGGAGCCACCGGATAACCGAGAGCGACTGCCACGTGTAGTACGTCGCGCCCAAGAACGTGATGGGGATGACGACGAGCCCGAACACGAGCGGCACCTGACGCGGGCTCACCCGGGTCCCGATGAGCAGTCCAAGCGAGGCGCCGGTGAGGGCCGCCAGCGGCAGCAGCGTCAGCAGGTGCAACCAGTTCACCTGCAGGTGAACGGTGGTCACCGGGATGAAGATCGCCAGCGGGAAGACCACGACCGCCGCGATCAGCCCCTGGACCGCGCCGGCCAGGAGCTTCTCCGCCGCGACCGCCCACACCGGCATCGGCGCCATCACCCGATCCTCGATCTCTCGGCTGTAGCCGAACTCCTGCACCAGAGGCAGCGCCACCGCCTGGATGCCCTGGAAGATGCATGCGATCGCGATGACCCCGGGCACGAGCAGGCTCGAGAACGACGCTTCGCCCTTCGCCCCGCCCACGCCTTGCCCGATCTTCGGGAACACGTACGTGAACACGAACACGAACAGCAACGGCTGCATGATGGTCCGGGCGACGAACTCCACCATGTTCTTGCGCAGGACCGCCAGGTCGCGGAGGAGGAGCGCGGCGAACGCGTGGGCCGGCGTGCTGTTCGGCGTCTCCACATGGGGCAGGGCCCGCGCTTTCGGAGTGGCGGCGTCGCTCATTCGCGGAGATCCTTCCCGGTCAGGTTGATGAAGACCGTTTCCAGGGTAGGTTCGTCCACGCGGACGTCACGAACCGGGAACCCGCCGGTTTCCGCCGTGTCGATGACGCGGGGAAGGAGCCCGGTGGCGGTGCGCGCGGTGACGTGGACCACTTCGCCTACGACCGTCGTGCCGGTGACCTCTTCCATGGTGGAGAGGTGCGCGGCCAGCCGGTCCGGTTCGTCGCCGGCGTGGATCTGGACCACGACGTCGCCGCCTACCGTTCGTTTGAGTGCTTCAGGGGTGTCCAGGGCAAGGAGCACGCCGTGGTCGATGACGGCCAGGCGCTGACAGAGCTTGTCGGCCTCCTCCATGAAGTGGGTGGTGAGCACGACGGTCTGGCCCTCGGCGTGGATCTGCCGGATGATCTCCCAGAGCGCGATCCGGCTCTGTGGATCCAGCCCCGAGGTGGGTTCGTCCAGGAAGAGGATGCGCGGGCGGTGGGCGATGCTGCGGGCCACCATGAGGCGCTGCGCCATGCCGCCCGAGAGCGTGTCCACCGAGGCGTCCGCCCGGTCGTCCAGGCGGAACACCTCCAAGAGTTGGTCTGCCACCTGCCTGGCCTCTCGCGAGCCAAGCCCGAAGTACCGCCCGTGGAAATAGAGGTTCTCCCGAACCGACAAACTGCGGTCCAGCGTATTCGATTGGCTGACGACGCCGATAAGCCGCTTGGCCTCGGAAGGGTGGGCCACGACGTCAACCCCGGACAGGATGGCCGATCCGGAGGTCGGGATCACCCGGGTGGTGAGCATGCCGATCACGGTCGTCTTCCCGGCTCCGTTCGGCCCCAGGAGCCCGAAGATCTCGCCCTCGGCGACGTCCAGGTCGAGGGAATCCACCGCCTTGACGCCCGTCGGGTACACCTTCGTGAGAGAACGGGTGCTGATGACCGTTCCATCGTCGGCGTTCATCAGACGAACGGCTTCTCTCGGCTGGCGGCCTGCATCCCCAGCAGCAGCGCGGCGGTCAGGAGCAAGTTGGCCCCGGCGAAGAGCCACCACAAGAGTGCTCCGGCGTCCTGGGGCCGTCCCCACACAGCGTTGATCGCGGCAAGGGTCGCTAAAGCCGCGGCCGTGATCGCGAACGCCCATGACCACCACCACACGTCGTCGAGCCGCTGGGCGACCAGCACCATCAGGAGCGCCATGCCCGCGCAGAGGATGCCCGTGGCACGCACGTACGCGTAATCGGGGTAGGGCGGTTGGTTGAACCAGCCGTGGAGGATCGTCGCAGGGATCAGGGCGATGGCGAGGCCGCATCCGGCCCACCAGGCGGCGGTCACGTACAGGGCGTTGCGCAGCCACCTCACGCTTGGAACGGTCTCCTGGGTCGGGGTCAGGCAGGCTTGGTAGGATACGCGAACCGCGCAGGCACCTGTGGTTCCTCCGCGCCTGGCGTCCGCTCCACGTGCGCAGATATCCCCCCAGCAAAGGAGTCATCCGTGAGTGACCAGAAGGGTTTCACCGTGTGGTTCACGGGCTTGTCCGGTTCGGGCAAGTCCACCATCGCCGAGATGCTCTACCACGAGTTCCAGGCGCGTGATCTCAAGACCGAGATCCTGGACGGTGACGAGGTCCGCAAGAATCTCTCGAAGGGCCTGGGGTTCAGCAAGGAAGACCGCGACACGAACATCCTGCGGATCGGGTTCGTCGCGAACCTGCTGACGCGCAACGGCGTGGCCACCATCTGCTGCCCGATCAGCCCGTACAAGGAGACCCGCGACGCGTGCCGCGAGCAGATCGGTGAGTTCGTCGAGGTCTACGTCCACGCCACCGTGGAGGAGTTGGCACAGAACCGTGACCCCAAAGGCCTCTACAAGAAGGCGCTGGCCGGCGAGATCACCGGCTTCACGGGAGTCGACGACCCATACGAGGTCCCCGAGAACCCGGAACTGGTGCTGGACACCATGATCGAGTCCCCCGAGGAGTCCCTCCAGAACGTCCTGACCAGGCTCAAGGAACTCGGGCGCATCCAGGACGACGCCGTCATGGCGGAGGCCGACCGGTTGCACTCGGGCCTGACCGACCTGCGCGTCGCGGACTCCGGTCACGTGGTCAAGGAGTCCTGACCGAGGGCCGCTGGTAAGCTCGATCGTATGCAACGTTCAGACGCCCATCGGGGAGCCGGTGGGCGTCTTGCGTTTCTTGGGGCCTAGGTAAGGGGTGGAGCAGATGGAGTACGAGATCGGGATCGGGAAGACGGCCCGGCGGGCCTACGGGTTCGACGAGGTAGCCATCGTGCCCTCGCGGCGCACGCGTGACCCGGAGGATGTGGACATCCGCTGGGAGATCGACGCCTACACGTTCGAACTGCCGATGATGGCGAGCGCCATGGACGCGGCCGTGAGCCCGGCCACGGCCATCGAGGTCGGCCGCCTGGGCGGCCTGGCTTGCCTGAACCTCGAGGGACTTTGGACACGGTACGAAGACCCGGATCCGATCTATGAAGAGATCGGCTCGCTGCCCGACGAGAAGGCAACCCGCCGGATGCAGGAGCTCTACATGGAGCCGGTCAAGGAGGAGCTCATCGGTCGGCGGATCGAGGAGATCAAGGCCGGAGGAGCGGTGAGCTGCGCCTCTCTCACGCCCCAGCGGGTCGAGCAGTATGCGGCGACCGTGCTGTCGGCGGGCTTGGACATCCTGGTCATCCAGGGAACGGTGGTCTCGGGAGAGCACGTTTCGAGCCAGCACGAACCCCTGAACCTCAAGGAGTTCATCCCCTCGTTCGACATCCCGGTGATGGTGGGTGGGTGTGCCAGCTATCAGACGGCACTTCACCTCATGCGAACCGGCGCGGTGGGCGTGCTGGTAGGCGTGGGCCCGGGCAACGCGTGCACCACTCGCGGCGTCCTGGGCGTAGGGGTGCCGCAGGCCACCGCCATCGCCGACGCGGCGGCCGCTCGCCGGGAGCACCTGCACGAGACGGGCCGGTACTGCCACGTCATCGCCGACGGCGGCATGCGCACGGGTGGCGACATCGCGAAGGCGATCGCCTGCGGCGCGGACGCCGTGATGATCGGTTCGCCGATGACGCGGGCCTACGAGGCACCGGGTCGCGGCTACCACTGGGGGATGGCAACGTTCCACCCCACGCTCCCGCGCGGCGCGCGTGTGAAGACACAGCAGGTGGCCTCCATGGAGGAGATCCTCAAAGGCCCGGCACACGAGAACGACGGAACGTTCAACCTGTTCGGTGCGCTGGCCACGTCCATGGCCACCACCGGCTACGCCACCATCAAGGAGTTCCAGAAGGCCGAACTGGTCATCGCGCCGTCGATCAAGACCGAGGGCAAGACCTATCAGAACCAGCAGCATGTGGGGATGGGTCACTAGCCGGTGGATGATCACCCGCGTCCCGTTCTCGTCGTCGATCTGGGGGCGCAGTACGCCCAGCTCATCGCCCGGCGTGTTCGTGAGGCGCACGTCTACTCCGAGATCGTCCGTCATGACCTGACCGCGGCGGAGATCGCCGCCAAGCGCCCGGCCGGCATCATCCTTTCCGGTGGTCCCTCCAGCGTGTACGAGCCGGACGGGCCTCAGGTGGATCCCGGCCTGTTCGAACTAGGGGTGCCGGTACTGGGGATCTGTTACGGACATCAGCTGATGGCGCAGACGCTCGGCGGCGAGGTCGGCAACACCGGGGCGCGTGAGTATGGCGGGACGCAGATCCACGTGGTCCGGCCCGGCGGCCTCCTGCTTCAGGACTTCCCCGAGACCGACAGCGTCTGGATGAGCCACGGCGACGGCGTGGTCAAGGCCCCCGACGGCTTCCAGGTGACGGCGAGCACCGACCAGAACCCGATCGCCGCCATGGAAGACCCCCAACGCGGGATGTTCTCGATCCAGTTCCATCCCGAAGTGAGTCACACGCCGCGCGGCCAGGCCGTCATGAAGCGGTTCCTCTACGAAGGCTGCGGGCTGCTGCCGGACTGGACGCCGACCAACATCATCGAAGACGCGGTCGAGCGGATCCGCGCCCAGGTGGGGTCCGCGGAAGTCCTCTGCGCGCTCTCCGGCGGCGTCGACAGCGCGGTCGCCGCGCTCCTGGTCCACAAGGCTGTCGGCACGCAGCTGACCTGCGTATTCGTGGACCACGGATTGAACCGCGACGGTGAGCCCGATCAGGTCGAGGAAACGTTCGCCCGCCATTTCCAGGTGCCGCTGGTGCACGTGAAGGCCGAGGACCGGTTCCTGGCCAAGCTCGAGGGCGTCACCGACCCCGAGCGCAAGCGCAAGATCATCGGCGAGGAGTTCATCCGGGTTTTCGAGGAGGTCGCGCGCGAGCATACCGGCGCGAAGTTCCTGGTCCAGGGCACGCTCTACCCCGATGTCATCGAGTCCGGTTGGAAGACGGCCGCGAACATCAAGAGCCACCACAACGTCGGCGGTCTGCCCGAAGACATGGACTTCGAACTGGTTGAACCGCTTCGCGAGCTGTTCAAGGACGAGGTCAGAACCATCGGCGCCGAACTGGGCCTGCCCGAGGAGATCGTTCGCCGTCAACCGTTCCCCGGGCCGGGGCTGGCCGTACGGATCGTCGGCGAGGTGAACCGCGAGAACCTGCGGATGGTGCGGGCTGCGGACACGATCGTTCGCGAGGAGATCAAGCGCGCGGGTCTCGAGCACGAAACGTGGCAGGCCTTCTGCGTCCTGCTGGCCGACGTGCAGTCGGTGGGGGTCATGGGCGACGGCCGAACCTACGAGCGCCCCATCGTGGTTCGGTGCGTGACCAGCGAGGATGCGATGACCGCCGACTGGGCGAAGCTTCCCTACGAGGTCCTGGACCGCATCTCCAGCCGCGTGATCCGCGAGGTCCCCGGCGTGAACCGGGTGGCGTACGACATCACCAGCAAGCCGCCGGGCACCATCGAGTGGGAATAGCGCGACCCTACGGGGCCTGCGGCGCGAGGACCGGGCTCGTGATCCGATCGGCCGTCACGATGAGCCGCTCCGCCGAGGAGTAGGTGGGATTGCAGGTGGTGAGCACCAGCGTGGGCTTGGCCGTCTGCGCCAGCACGGCCCCCGCGACCGATGTCGGCAGCACGAATACCTGCGAAACCCGATACGTGTAGTCACCGTACTTCGTGGTTCGGATCGTGATGGTGTCGCCGGGCTTCAGCAGGTCCAGATGGAAGAACGGGTGAAGGTAGGTGGTTCGGTGTCCCGCGATCCCGACGCGGCCGGTGGGGTCCCATGGGTTCGCGGTGTTGATGTAGTGGCCCGGGCCGTTCTGCAGTGATCCGTAGTCGGTTCCCTGGACAACATAGGCGTTGAGACCGATCGCTGGGATGACGATCTCCCCGTACAACGAGCCGGGGATGGGCGCCCAGCCGGGAGGTGGCGGGATGTGGACCGCAGGCTGTTGAAGGGACTGGAAGTCGGTGCCTAGACGGTCCTGGGCGGCCTTCGTGGTCAGGCCCGTACCCCACAGCGTCCACACGATGAACCCGCCGCATCCGGCCGCTCCCAGGAGGCACGCGATCCCGAACCAATGCAGCGACGAACCCAGCCATCCCCGGGGGGACTTCATCGCGGTGCGTGAGGGGAGGGGAGCATCCGAGCCGGCGTTCGTGGCCTGTGTACTCACAAGTCGCACCAGCGTACTTGGCACGGCGAACCCGAACAACGTGCCCGGTCGGACCCGCACCCTACAATCGTCGGGTGAACCCCCGATCTGCGTTGCTCGAAGGTCTGAACAGCATCCAGACCGAAGCCGTCCTCCACACCGAGGGACCTGTGCTCATCGTCGCGGGAGCGGGGTCGGGAAAGACCCGGGCGCTGACCCACCGCATCGCCTATCTCATCCGCGAGATGGGCGTGGCTCCGGGGCACATCCTGGCCATCACCTTCACGAATAAGGCCTCTCGAGAGATGGCCGAACGGGTCGAGACCCTGGTGGGCGGCCGCGTGGCAGGAGGGATGTGGATCCTCACGTTCCACTCGATGTGCGCCCGGCTACTGCGCCGGGAGCACACGCACCTGGGGGTCCCCAGCGGGTTCACCATCTACGACGACGGAGACACCGAGCGCCTGATCAACGGCATCCTCAAGGACATGGATCTGGACCCCAAGCGCTTCGCCCCCAAGGCGATCGCCTCGGCCATCGGCCGGGCGAAGGACAAGGTCCTATCGGCGGACGAGTTCGCGGCGGGGGCATCGAACTTCTACGAGGAGACGGTCGCCCGGATCTACCGGGCCTACGAGGACCGCAAGCTCGCGGCCGGAGCGCTGGACTTCGACGATCTGATCAGCGAGACCGTTCGCCTGTTCCGTGATCACCCGGAGGTGCTGGCGCACTATCAGGAGCGCTTCCGCTACGTGCTGGTCGACGAGTACCAGGACACCAACCGCGCGCAATACGAACTGGTGAATCAGCTCTCGGCCAAGCACCGGAACGTCTGCGTGGTGGGCGACGCCGACCAGGGCGTATACAGCTGGCGCGGCGCCACCATCCAGAACATCCTGGACTTCGAGCGCGACTACCCGGACGCTGCCGTTTTCGTGATGGAGCAGAACTACCGCTCCACGCAGAACATCCTGGCCGTCGCGAACGCACTCATCGAACACAACCAGCAGCGCAAGCCGAAGAGCCTGTGGACCGAATCGGCCAACGGCGAGCTCACCGTTCGGTATCAGGCCGAGGACGAGCATGAGGAGATCTACTGGGTCGCCCGCGAGATAGAACGGCTCCGCGAGCAGGAGGGGCATCGCTACCGCGACGTAGCCATCTTCTACCGCACCAACGCCCAGTCGCGGGTGATCGAGGACGTGTTCATGAAGGCGGGGATCCCCTATCGGGTCTTCGGTGGGGTGCGGTTCTACCAGCGCAAGGAGATCAAGGATGTGCTGGGCTACCTGCGCCTGTTGCTGAACCCCCAGGACGTGATCAGCTTCCGGCGCGTCGTCAACATGCCGAAGCGTGGCATCGGCGACGCAACGGTGGCGGCCGTGGAATCCTTCGCGCGCGACGAGGGCATCGGCATCGTGGAGGCTGCGCGCCGGGTGGATGAGATCGGCTTGCTGGCGAGCCGCGCGAAGGGGGCGGTCGCCGGCTTCAACCAGGTCGTGGTGGCACTGCAGGCGCACCTTGACGAGGGCGCCGGTCCGGCAAGGATGGTCGAGTTCGCCGCGCAGGAGTCCGGGTACATGGCTGAGCTGGAGGAGGAGCGAACGGTCGAAGCGCAGGGCCGGATCGAGAACCTGCAGGAGCTTTCCGGCGTGGC
>JBBRTK010000107.1:0-8247 GCA_038244455.1 Actinomycetota bacterium | reverse complement strand
GAACCGGGTCGGTCACTTCACGGCGCGCCACACCCATAGAGTGCGCTGAAGGGCCTCAAGTGTGTAGTCCGGTGGGCAGGACTTCTCAGATTGGCATCATCGTGCGGGCCCGGGAAGGTCGATCCGAACCACCGAATGGGCTGCCGCAACCCAGATGAGGTTGGCTGATGTGTCGATGACCGCGCCCGAGAAGATGCTTGCCGTTCGAGGCAGGCGAACCGACTGGTCGATGGGCCCGGACGGTAGGTACCGCGCAACAACCCCGTGGTTCATCGTCCGGTCGTAGCCGAGGAGCCACACGCCTCCTGATCCGTACCCGATGGTTCCGCTGGCGCCCGTGAGGTATCCCCCTACCACCGTCGGCGATGTGCCGATGACCTGAAGCGTGTTGAGATCCAGCGCTAGGAGTTCACGCGGGGCGTTCCATTCGCCGCTCGGCATGTTCGGGTCGTGGCGGGTCGCCCAGACCGCTGTCGTCCCAACCGCCATGGACTGCGCTTCGACGGAGGCGCGGGCGAGAACAGCACCTGTGGAAGGGTCGACCTTGACGATCTCCCGGCCATCATCGAGCACCCATACCGCGCCATCGGCAACCTGGACGACCTCCCTCGAATACTGGAAGCGAGACGTATCGATGGGCGTGCTGCCGATCACCTGCAGGGTTGTCGGGTCGATATGCAGGAGAGATGCCGCGCCGCTGTGCTCGGTCGACATGATCCAAAGGGCTGCGCTGGTCGCTGCCATAGGACCGTAGATGGGCCAGAAGCCGACGCTGAGGGTGGCCTTCGCGACGATCGTCCCGGCGTTGTCGAACTTGACCAGCACTCTGGGCCCCCCGCTGGTTCCCCCTTCCATCCCCCACACACCGTCGTCGACCGCTGCGAGCTCACCGAGTTTCCCTGCGGTCGGAAACACCGTAAGCGTATCCGTGGACGCGTCGATGCGGGCGAGACCGGTACGAGCATCCGTGGTGGAGCCGACCGTGATCCACGCGACACCGTTCGCTGCGGACATGTCTGCGTTGGGCTCCCACGGCGCGGGATAGGTCAGGACCTTACTGATGGCCGCGTTCTTGGGCGCTACGGACGGCGTGGGCGTCACGGTGCGTGCCACCGGCTCGGAGTTTGCATGGCGGAAGGCCCGAGTCAGGAAGATGAAGCTCGCAACCGCCACCATCAGGGCGACGCACGCGATAAGTATCCGCCGCGTTAGGGATGGGGCCCGTGGTGGCTCGAACCTTCCGTGTTCAGGGGCGTGCAGCTCTTCCTGGATCGGCTGGACGCTTCGCCGTTGGACCTCTTCCCACATCTTCGGTGGATCCAGCTTGTTCACCACGTCGAGTCGTTTGCGCAGATCAGTCATCGTCGTCTCCCAGATCCTGGCGCAGCCGTTGCCGCGCGCGGAACAGATGGACCCCTACCGCCGACTTCGTCGAGCCGAGGATGCCTGCGACCTCTCGCGTGGAGTAGCCCACGAAGTAGTGCAGGATCACCGCTCCTCGTTGGTGGGGCGTGAGCTTCTCGAGCGCTCGGAGGACGTCGAGTAGTCCGTCGACGTCGGTCGGCGGGGCGAGACGATCGTGACCTTCGAGCGGCTCATCGTCGCTGTGGCCACTCCGGCCGGCCAGGAGGAACGCGGTCTTCCACACCCATGCCGAAGGATCGCGCACCTCGTCCCCCCGCCCGAGCGCTTGCGCGAAGGCTTCGGCCACGACATCGCTGGCCCGGTCCGGGTCACCCGTGTGCAGGACCAGGGCGCGCCACATGCGGGGCGCCTCAGCCCGGAACACGCTCTCCACCGTCGCCGGCGCCCTCGGATCCATCCGGCTCATCCTCTGCTCACACGGGAAAGGAGGCGAACAGAGCCGAACGCTTAACGACGTTCGCTAGCTCATCCGCGCCACGCGTTCCGGACTTGCGACACGTGCATGTGGTGCGGCCACAACAGGAGCGTGCCGTCCCACGCCTCGATCACCGGGAAGGCAACCAAGCGGCGTCCGTAACCGGCCGGGTTCCCCGGAAGGGGGGCGCCGTCCCATCGGTAGCGGATGTCGGAGCCATTCGGACAATGCGTCACGATCTGTTGCGCGGCTGCGTCCCATCCCCAGATCCGTCCCTCTCCTTGGGCGCAGTTAGCCGGGATGACGAGCGCGTACGTGCTGGCCGATCCCCGGAGCACGAACACGGGCCGCCACGGACTGGGAACGTTCGTCGACGTTCCTGCGCCGACCGGATAGCCCGCTGCTGGGCCGAGGGACGAATAGCCGTTCACCTGACGGCCTGGCTGACCCAACGAAGGGAACCGGATCGACGCGATCACCTGGTTCATCGCCGCAACATCCGCAGGCAGGGCGTCCGGACCGGCGTACAACTGGGCGTGGTAGGTGACGCCGTTCCCCCGGAACGTGAGATCAGATCGGTATCCGAGACCGGGTTCGACCTGAAAGTCGGAGGCGGAAAGCGGGAACTGCGAATCATTCCTCAACGGAGCTGCGTTGGAGACCGCGTTGCTCCTGACTGTCAGCCCAACGTCCATCGACTTCAGCGTGAACGGGGTGGCCGCGTTCGAGATCCCTGCAACCGGTCCCGGGGCGTACGTCGTCACCGCCGTCCAGCTAGAGGCGCGATCGGCGGTCCACCCGGAGGGGAAGGTGTACGAAGCCATGCCGACGGGCAGGGCGTTCTCGGGGATCCGGACAAGGACGGGCACCGCCACGACGAACGAATACGGCGCCGCCCCTCCGCTGAACGGATCCGCGACGGGGGGCTGGACCGAGGACGGTGGGCCGCCGCTCCCGTTCACTGGCGACGCCACCCAGATGTAGCCCGGTGCGCTCACACCGCAGTTGCTTCCGGCAACCGAGTCCGGAGCGGCGCGAACGTGGAGCGTCGTCGTTGGATGGTCGGCCGATCCGCCACTAGCGACCGAGCAGTTGCGGCGCCTGTCATAGTTGCCGACGGCGAACCCCGCCTGCGTGCCCGGAGCCTCGGTGGCGAGAGAGTGGACTACGACCGAGTCCCCGTTCGTGATGACGCCCCCCGGTGGGGCGTCGATCGATGCGGCCGAAGAGGTCACCGAGGTGATCGCCCAGATCCCTCCCTCCCCCACGCGAACGGGTTGCGTCAGGTGGATGACTTCGACGTTCGCGACACAAGGCACGGACGACTGTGCACCGGAAGTAGGAGTGGGACATGTGGCGCTCGGTTCGGTCAGGCGCGCGGTTGCTGTCGGTCGTCCGTTCACGTCGGGGCCGTGGATGATCATCGGCTGAGCGGGAGGGGGCCACCCCACGACGCTGCTCGAGAATTTCTGAACGACCTGGATCGGATAGAGGAGCCAAGAGTTCCCAATACGTTGTGTGTCCGCATCTACCTGCTCCTGCTCGAGTTGAACTGCGGTACGTGCGGGCCAGAGCACCGATCCGTCGGTGCCCATCGGGACGATCTGCGACAGGCGCGGGTTCTGGGTGCGGTGTCCCCTCGTTCCCGATGAGAACGCATGGATGCCGAACCCGACCCCGGCGATCCCGACCAGGAGAGCGACGGCGCCGGTCAGGATCCGCCGGGTTGAGGTAGGCGTTGGCGTTGCCGGGCCGTGAGGGCGCGGGATCCTCCGCTGGATATCCGCCCACTGCTCGGGAGGCTCGGCCAGGTCGAGGGATCGGAGTTCATCACGCATCTTGTCTCTCCTCCAGCAGTGTTCGCAGGCGCCGTCGGCCGCGACTAAGGTGCACGTGCACGGTTGCCCGAGTGATGCCGAGCATGTATGCCACCTCGTCGGTTGGGATGTCCGCGTAGTCGTGGAGCACGACCGCCAGTCGTTGGTTCGTCGGGATGGCGGCCAGGGCAGTGACCAGGTGGTCGACCGGCTCGGGCAGGTCGTAGCGGCGTTCGGGTTGGGTCAAGCGCCGGGCATCGCGGCGTTTGAGTTCGCCCTTCGCGATGCGGAAGGCGGCCGTCCAGATCCAGTCAGCCGGCGAGGTGATGGCGTCGCCTCGCGAAAGCGCCTGGGCGAACGCCTCAGCGAGCGCGTCGCTCGCGATCTCGCCGTCGCCGGTGAAGCCCAGGAGGGCGCGCCAGAGCCGGGGGCCGTGCTCGCGATAGACGCGTTCGAGATCGGCTCTCTCTCCGGTCATGTGCACATCCTGGACCACACTCCCTAAGGGAGCCGACAGTGCACGAACCTGTACCGGCGGCGGGAATGCCCTGACGGTGGGATGCAACCTTCCAGTCGCCCCGCGTGTTCTAGTCGGTAGGTGGTCGAGAGGGATCGCGACGAGCACGCGGAGGAGAACGCTCGTGAATCGCTTCGCCGCGCCTTCGAGGCGCACTACGGAAGGCTGCTCCGGATGAGCGTGCTCGTATGCGGGAGCCACGACGCTGCGGAGGACCTCGTGCAGGAGACGTTCACACGTTCGGCCACGCGGATCGGGACCATCCCCGAAGCCGAGCAGTGGCCGTATCTGCGAACCGCGGCGCTCAACATCTGGCGGAACAGATCTCGCCGGCTCAGCCTGGAGCACCGGTGGCGCCCGTCGGAGCCCGAGGCTCCATCGCTCTCCTTCGAGGATGCGGACGAGGTGTGGGAGGCGGTGGGACGACTGCCCGCGCGCCAACGTGCGTGCCTGGTCCTTCGGTTCTACGAAGACCTCAGCGAACGCGACGCCGCCGAGGCGCTCGGGTGTTCGGTCGGCACCGTGAAGAGTCAGACCAGCCGTGCGGTCGCGCGCCTGCGCAAGGAGTTGGAACCGTGAGCTTCGAAGACCGCATCCGCGAAGCACTCCGTGCACGAGCCGCGCGGGTCGATGAGGATCAGGGTCCCGCCTGGGAGCGACTCACGAGCGCGGACACGAGTGCCCGTGACGCGCGAAGCCTCCCCATCGCGAGCGGCTGGCGGCGCGCCGCCGTGTTCGTCACGGCGTTCGCGGTGTTCGCGGCTGCGGGCGGGTTCGCGTGGATCGCGCTCCGCCCCATGGGTCGCCCTGGCCAGAGCTCGGGCCGAACACCTTCGCCTGCGCCCAGCGCACCAGGCGGGCTCGCAACCTACGTGAACCCGATGGGGATACCGATAACGATGGACTACCCCTCGGCGTGGTTCGCGCAGTCTGTATCCCAGTCGAATCTTCTCTACGGCGGGGAGCAACTCGGGGTCGTGATCGCCAATACGCCGCAAGCGATGCCGTCACCCCGTGCCGCCAGCCCTAGCCCTGGCCCCCTTCCCGGCAACCTCCTCCCACCGGACTATGTTCAGCTAGTCGTTCTGACGAGGGGAAACCCTCACCCTGTGATCGGTGCTGTGGACTCATCGCTCCCGCTCTCCATGAAGAACGCGAAGGTGGCCCCGGGACCTGAGAACGCGCGCGTCCTTGACGCCACGCTGGCCGGATACCGCCTCACTATCGCCGTCTTCGCCGACCCGCAGGCGAGTGCGGCTGACCTTGCAGCTGCCGATCACATCGTGGCATCGATCCGCCTGAGCAACGCCGGCCCCTCGCCTGCGCCTGCATCACCGCCACCCCCAGGGCTAACCGGCACCCTGATCTTCGCAACCGGTGGCCAGGGGCCGAACGAGTTGTTCAGCTACGACTTGACGAACGGGACCACCACAGACCTCGGGCCCGGCAGTGACCCCGCCGTCTCCCCCGATGGGACCAGGATCTCCTTCCGCTCCGGTAGCGCCGATCAGCCCGGCGGGAACCCAACGCAGATCGGCATCATGAACATCGACGGAACCAACGTACACAGGCTCAACCTTCCGTTCTCGATCGGCGGCGAGAGTGGAGCTCCAGGGGCGCCGGTGTGGTCACCGGACGGTACCCGCATCGCGTTCGCAACCTTGCGCGGCATCTACATCGTTGGTATCGACGGCCGGGGTCTCCATCAGGTCTCCCACTACCCCAGCACCGGCCTTGCATGCTACGACCTCGAACCGGCCTGGACTCCCGATGGGTCCTCCATCTTCTTCGCCGTCCGCTGCGACGGCGGGAACGAAGGGATCTGGTCTGTGCACGTCGATGGCACGAATCGTCAACTGGAGTTTGTGACGAGCCCCGGCGGCGGGGTCGTCGACTTCCGGTACCCGTCGTGGTCGCCCGACGGCAGATCGTTGGCATACGAAGGAGTCACGAAGGATCATGGCTATGCATATGACACGTATGTCACGGCGTCCCACCCGCAGGGGGCTGTGGTGACCCACATCACACACCCTTCCCCTTGCGAACAGCCCGTGTGGTCGCCCGATGGGAACTGGATCGCATGCGTCACTGGGCAGATCGGCTTGGTACGGGCCAACGGACGGGATCCGATCACCCTGACGCCCGTGCCTGGAGGGCTCGTGGGTTCCGTCGCTTGGGTCGCGGGCTCCTAGTTCGCCTAGACGCCGACCAGGCGTCCGATCCCGTACGTAACCAGGGCTGCCAACACACCGATCAGGAGTTGGCGCCCGGCTGAGAACACGGGGTTCCGCCCAGTCAGGAGCGACGTCAGCGCCCCCACTGCAATCAGCGAGACCGCGGCGATCACGCCCGCCGTAATAACAGCCGCCCCGCCTCCCCGGAAGAAGAACGGGATCAGCGGCAGCAATGCACCGAACGCGAACATGACGAACGAGGAGATCGCGGCACCCCACGGCGAGCCGAGCCCTTCGTTCGGATCGATCCCCAGCTCCTCACGAGCGTGGGTCTCCAGCGCGATCTTCGGATCGCGCATCAACTCGGTCGCGACGCGGGTCGCCAGGTCCGGCGGGAACCCCTTCTTCTCGTAGATCTCCGCGAGTTCCAAGCGTTCGGTGTCGGGGTCGTTGCCTAGCTCGTGGGCCTCCAGGTGGAGCAGCCGCTCCAGCACCTCGCGCTGCACGCGCATCGAGACGTACTCCCCCGACCCCATCGAGAAGGCGCCGGCCAGAAGGCCCGAGATGCCGGCGAGCACGATGACCGCGCGGCTCTGCGACGCGCCGGCGAACCCCATGATGAGCGAGGTGTTCGTTAGCAGGCCGTCGTTGATGCCGAAGATCGCGGCCCGGAGCGCGCCGCTCTTGCCGGCGGAGCCGCTCGGCTCCACGCCGCCGGCGCCCGTGGGCCCGACCTGGCCGCGGTGAGGCAGGAGATCGTTCCCCTTCTGTAGGCGCCGGCGCGCGTCCAGGATGCGCGGCAGCTCGCGCTTCGTGCGGGCGTCCTCGGGCGGCAATACGGGCTCGGACATGGACGCGAGCCTACGAGATGATCACCCTTGCGGTCGCGCGTGGCCGGAGTTGCTCGTGCCCACGCGATGAGTGGCTCTGTCGTGTACCCATGAAGGGGGATAAGACACTGGGCTCAGGGGTTGGCGTCGAGGCAGTCCTGGCGTCTGTCCAGGAGGCGGTCGTCACCGTCACCGGATCGTCGCTGGTTGGTCTCTGCCTCTTCGGTTCGCTGGCCACGGGGAACTTCGAAGAAGACGTGAGCGACGTCGATCTCATCGCCGTCCGCGCCGATCCTCCGGGCGACGCCCGGCGACCAAGACGGCAGAGCGACCGTTCCAGAAACCCGCCGTTTCGTGACGGAGATGGCTAGGCTGGCCATCGAGTGATGGGCGCCCGACGACTTCGCCCTTAGACCGGGGATCCCTCCAGAAGGCGTCGGAGTCGGGCAAGGTCTTTACCGTTCTCGCGGCGCATGGCCCGCTTCATCATGGGTGCCGCGAGCGCACCGAAGCCCGTGGGTTCGCCTCGGTTACGAAGGGTCATGACTGTTGCGTGGCCGCCCGCGGAGTCCTCCCATAAGTAGGTCGTCTCCATCGGGAACGGCCCTTCGGCGGTACTCATGACCAGCTTCTCCCCTGGCACGAACTCCTTGATCTCATACGTGTAAGCGAGCCGGCGCCCAAGGAACTTCGCTACGTACTCGACGCGCGAGCCGACCGCGGCCGGCCTGGCTGTCTGCCAGGTCACCGCGTGGATGTTCTCGTACCAAGCCGTCGCATTGTCGGGATCCGCGGCGAAGGCAGCTACCTGCGCGCGAGGCCGGCGGATCTCTATGCGACTAACAACGTCTACCGACATCCGTTCAGATCCTTCGCCTACGAGAGCGCCGGATCGGCGACGCCGCTCTCCACTACGTCCTTGAGCCTTGCCACGATCTTTCCCCACGTGAGGCTCACGCTGCCAAGATCGAACTCGGGCTGCGAGTCGGAGAAGCCGTCGTGGCGGAACACCACCTTGGTCCCGTGCTCGCTGGTTTCCAGCGTCCACGAGATGGTCGTCCCCTCCCAG
>JBBRTK010000106.1:0-8254 GCA_038244455.1 Actinomycetota bacterium | reverse complement strand
GGACGGCGACCCGGGTGTGGATGCGTTCGGCATGGACGTCGCGCGGTTCGGTCCGTACGCATCCGATGACGCCTACCTGCTCGCCACCACGAAGCAGTTCTACGCGCGCCGGTTCCTCATGGCCTATCCGAACGAGGAACTCCCCGGCGGACGGCCGCTGAAGACCACGCCGTGCTACGACGACTTCCTGGCCGTCGGCGCGCAGATGACGGTGAACTGGGGCCTGGAAGTGCCGCTCTACTTCGCGCCGACGCCCGGCTTCGTCGAGAACGATACCCTTGCGCGGTCGAACGCGGAACCGATCGTCGCGGAGGAAGCACGGGCCGTTCGCGCTGCGGCGGGCGCGTACGAGATCGCGCAGTACGCACGCTACGAGGTGAGCGGCCCCGGTGCCGAGGCATGGCTGGACCGGCTGGTGGCCGCGCGGATCCCCGCGATCGGCCAGATCCGGCTGGCGCCGATGCTGAATCACGCCGGACGTTTGATGGGCGACCTCTCCGTCTCGCGCCTGGGAGCCGAGGAGTTCTGGCTCACCGGCTCCTACTACCTGCAGGACTGGCATCTGCGGTGGTTCCATCAGCAGTTGCCGGAGGGCGGCGTCACCGTTCGGAACATCACGGAAGCGTGGATGGGGTTCTCCGTGTCGGGACCCGCCTCGCGCGAGATCCTCGCGCGCCTTGCGCGCGAGGACGTCTCCAACGAGGCCTTCGGGTTCCTGACCGTACGCAGGATGGACGTTGGGACCGCGCAGGCCGTGGTGGGGCGGATCTCGCTGACCGGCGAGCTGGGCTACGAGATCGTCGTTCCCGTCGACCGGCACAGCGCGCTGCTGGATGACCTCCGCGCGGCGGGCGCCGACAGCGGCCTCCGGCTCATCGGGGATCGAGCGGTCGACAGCCTCCGGTTGGAGAAGGGCTACGGCATCTGGTCGGCCGAGTTCCGCCAGGACCTCACGCCGGGGATGTCGGGGCTGGATCGGTTCGTCGCGCTGGACAAGGGTGAGTTCATCGGCGAGGAGGCCGCACGGCGCGAGCGCGCCGACGGCTCGCCGCAGCACCTGGCGCTCCTTGAGGTCGACGCCACCGACACGGACGCCGCACGGGACGAAGGCATCTGGATCGGCGAACGCCGGGTGGGGTTCGTGACCTCGGGCGCGTACGGGCACCACGTAGGCAAGAGCCTGGCGCTCGCCTATCTGGACCGCGACGTCGTGGAGTCACGGGCTGAGGTCACCGTCTTCGTTGTGGGCGAGCCCCGCACCGCGCGCATCCTCCCCGAGATCCCTTACGACCCGAAAGGCGCGAAGCTCCGCTCCTGAGCCGGCGACCGCATTAGCACAGTGGTGAGCAGGGCGCTCCCGGAAACGCCTGACCCTCTGACCCTGAGACATGCTGCGCGTTTGACCGCCGGTCGTCCGAGTGCCTAGCTTCGCCCATCCGCGAGTGAAGGAGGACGGCATGAGCCGCAGGTATGGGCCGGATGGGGCTTCGACCAAGACGAACGGTCGCCACCGAGGTGTCCTTGTGGCGGTCGCCGTCCTCAGCGTCTCCGCGCTGCTCGGTACCAGCGCCATCGCCGCCACCGCCGGCTGGCTGGGCGAGGCGAAACTCTCCAACAGCGCGACCGGCGACGGCTGGGAGCCCTCGATCGCGGCCGATCCCTCAGCTCCCTACGTCTACGCCGGCTGGATGCAGTACGCGGGGGCCAAGGTCAGCATCGCCTACCGCGTCTCCGCGGACGGAGGCACCACGTGGGGCGCGGTGAAGTCGCTTGCCAGCAGCAAGCAGGGCCAGTACGACATCGTGTTCGCCACCACGTCGACCGGCGCCGTCTACGGCACATTCATGCAGAGCAACCACATCGTGTTCACGAAGTCGACCGACCACGGATCCACCTGGACGGCGCCGGCGCAGGTCTCGGGCGGCACGTGGGCCGACAAGCCGTGGCTCGCGACGAGCGCCAACGGAACCGATGTCTACATCACCTGGACCACTCGGGGCAACCTCTACGCGTCCAGTTCCCACAACGCGGGCGTCACCTGGTCCACGCCGCTCCAAGTCACGAACGAGACCGGCTACTACTACTACTCGAACGGCGGCACGGTGCTGCCGAACGGCACGGCTGTGATGGTCGGTTCCGAGTACCCCGAGTCCGGCAACAACACGAAGCTCACAGGTCCGATCCCGATCGTCGTCTTCCGTACGACGAATGGCGGGACCTCATGGACCCGGAGCGTTCCCGACACCCTGAACACCGGTGCGACCTACGCGACCTCATCGGTCACCACGGTGGCCTCGGATGCGAACGGGACGCTGGTCCTGGTCTACAGCGGCTCGACCGTTGTCGGCGCGAACGGCCACGTCTACGTTCGCCGGTCGACCGACTCGGGGGCCACGTGGAGCGCCGCCACTGAGATGACGAACTCCGCCGGCGGCGCCGACGCCACCTCGGTGGCCGCGGCCGGCAAGGGCAACGGCCAGTTCACGCTCACGTGGATGGACAAGCGCGGCGGCGGCTGGAACGTCTGGCAGCGTGGATCTACCGACGGCGGCCTCACCTGGACCGCCGACGCGAAGGTCTCCGACGCCACCACCGGCGCCACGTACAAGACCGCGACCGGCTTCGGCCTACCGTACGGCGACTACGACGCGGTCGCGATCAACTCCGCGGGCAAGACCGTCGCGATCATGGGAGAAGGCGACGTCAGCCAGGTCCACGGCGACATCTGGGTGAACCGCCAAACGTAAGGGTTGCAGCAACCGAGCCCCGTCGCCTTCAGGCGGCGGGGCTCAGCTGCGCCCGAAGGCACTCAGGCCGGGTGGGTCAGACGCGGGATGAAACGGGTCCCGCCGCTTTAGCCAGCCCATAACCACACGTTTGGCTGCCCATGGAGCGGCGAAGGCTAGGTTGGCTCCAACCCGAGAGGTAGGAGGCACGAGATGAACAAGAAGTCAGCGCTCGCCGCAGCCGGAGGACTCGCCGCGTCTTTCGTCGCAGGGATGGGCGCGGTATCGGTGGGCTGGGGCGTCGGTACGCCGTCGGCAGCGGCACCCTCCAGCACCTCGGCGCCGGCCACCCACGCGAAGGCGGTCAAGCCGATCGTCAAGCACCGCACCATCGTGGTCCACAAGAAAGCGCCGGCGAGCAAGACGGCTCCTTCGATGGCAACGCCCCAAACGGTCGTCCTGGCCCCGGCCGCCCCGGCCCCGCCGCCCCCCGCCGTCGCCCACACGAGCGGCAGCCCGACCACCGGCGGAGACGACGGCAGCGAGCACGGCGACGACTGATCCCTCCTCCTTTCCGGTTTCTCCCGCCACCAAGGAGCCCTGACGATGAACGACACACCACGAGCTAAACCCAAGCGCGCGAGCCGGCGAGCCATCCGCATGTGGGGATGGGCGGCCGGCGCCCTCAGCTTCCTCTCGCCGGTCGTGCTGTTCGGCCTTTCCCCCAAGCCGGTGCAGGCGAGCACGAGCGGAGCTCAGGCCGGCGGCGCACCGACGCAACGCGCCCACCGGCCCGTGGTCCTCGTCGTCACGAAGAAGATCATCTACACCCAAGCGCCGACCACCTCGGTCACCACCAGCGGCAGCGGTCCCATCACCTACGTTCAGGCCGCCGCCGCACCCGCGGTTGCCGCGACCTGTGGTACGCATCCGTGCTGACCACAGCCGACGCTGCCGAGCCGATCCGGCGCAGGTTCGACGCGATGGGCACGCACATCCAGCTGATCGCCGCGCCGGGGTCCAGCGAGGCGCTCGTGCAACGGGTGGCCGTCACTGTGGCGCACATCTTCGAAACGCAGGAGGCTCGCTTCTCGCGGTTTCGGCCCCAGAGCGAACTCAGCCTGGTCAACGCGAAGGCAGGTAGTTGGACGCCGATATCGCGACCGTTCGCCGAGCTGACCGGGCTGGCGCTCGAGGCGGCCGAACTCACCGACGGCCTGTTCGACCCGACGGTCCTGCGTGCCCTCAAGGCCGCCGGCTACGACCGCACGTATGCCGAGGTCCTAGAGCGGACACGCTCGGAAACGCCCGAAGACAAGGAGCTCGCCCAGATCCGCGGCGAAGCGCGCGCCCTGCTGATCAAGGGCGCCGTCACGTGCGGAGCGTGGCGTGCGATCGAGCTGGACGAGACGCGGATCCGCCTTCCCGAGGGCGCCGAGCTGGACTTCGGCGGTATCGCGAAAGGCTGGACCGTCGATCAAGCAGCCAAGGCCGTCGCACACCTGCCGTGGGCGATCGTGGACGCGGGCGGGGACCTTCGCATCGTCGGTCAGACACCGGCGGAAGGACTCGACATCGCGGTCGAGGACCCGGAGGCGCGGGGCGTCGAAGCGCTCCGGCTCAGGCTCACGTCCGGCGCGCTCGCCACCACGTCCGTCACGGTCCGATCCTGGGGACCCGGCGCACACCACGTGATCGATCCCCGCACATCCCTGCCGGCGATGACCGCGGTGATGCAGGCGACGGTCTGGGCAGAGACCTGCACGGAGGCCGAGATCTGGTCGAAGGCCGCGCTCCTGACCGGCAGGCCGATCCTGGAGCGGCTTCCCGCCTCCCTCGTCCTTGAGTCAGGCGAGATCGTCACCAACTTCGACGAGTCCCATCGCACCGAACGTTCGGCCGAACAGGTGGACGCATGATCACCTGGAACCTCATCCGCGCGGCCGGCATCGGCGCCTTCATCATGCTGTGGGCCTCGGTCACCTGGGGCTTGGTCTCAACGACATCCATCTTCGGCAAGCGCGTGTCCAAAGCGACCAGCGTGGCGCTCCACCAGGTGTTCGGAACGCTCGGGGTTCTGCTGCTAGCCGCCCACCTCATCCTGCTCGTGACCGATACGTTCATGCCGTTCGCGCCGCTGGATCTCGTCGTGCCGATGCGGGCGACCTACCGGCCGGTGGGGGTGACGCTGGGTATCGCGTCGATGTTCGTCATGGTGTTCGGCGTGCTTGCCACCTCGTGGGGACGCAAGCTGATCGGAACGAAGTGGTGGCGCCGCATGCACTCGCTCTCTGTGCCGGCGTACGCGCTGGCGATGGCGCACGGCTTGATGACGGGCACCGACACGCAGCGCCCGCTCATGTTCTGGGTCTACGTGGGGACGGCCGGGATCCAGCTCTTCCTGCTGCTCATGCGGGCGTTCACGTTCGGACATCGTCCCCAGCGTGCAGCGGCGCCGGCGGCCGCCACGGCCCGCCGGTCAGCGGTCCCCGGCCAGAAGCCGGGGACCGGGGTGTCGCTGCCGGTCGCGGCGGCGGAAGGCGCGATCAGATGAACAGCGTGACCGCGTCCTGCGCTTCGAGCAGCGCGGTGGTCGCACCGGCCGGCTCTTCGAGCCCGTCGATCAGGTCTTCCTTGGTCAGGCCAAGGAGATCCATCGTCATCTGACACGGCACCAGGTGCACGCCAAGGTCGCGGGCAACCTCCAGCAGCTCCTGCGGCGAGGCCACGTGATGCTCTTCGGCCAGCTTCTTCATCATGGCGGGCCCCATCCCGGCGAAGTTCATCTTGCCGAGCTTGAGGTGCTCGGTGCCGCCCCGATTCATCATCGAGAGCATCTTCTGCATCCAGTTCTCGCCGGTGAGTCGAACGTCGTTCTTGACCAGCGGGAACAATCCCCAGAACGTGAAGAAGATCGTGGTCTCCATGCCCATAGCCGCACCGGTGGTGCCCAGGATGAACGACGGCCAGATCTTGTCCAGATCACCGCTCCAGGCCATGATCACGAGCTTGTCGTGCTTGACGTGCTTGGGTTCGACGGGTGCGGGTGCTTCCATCGTGGCTTCCATGGCGGTCATCCTGCTCACCCCTTCTTCCTGATGAGGAAGCGGTAGACGCCGCCCTCCTCTGTCTGCTCGACCAGTTCATGGCCGGTGCTCGTGCACCATGCGGCGAAGTCGGGAACCGAGCCGGGGTCGGTCGCGAGTGACTCGATCAGCTCACCGGGTTGAAGTTCCCGGATCGCTTGCGCGGTCTTGGCGATCGGCATCGGGCACGAGAGCCCTTTCAGATCCAGGGTCTTGGCTACCGTCGCGCTCATGATCCGCTCCTTTCCTTAGGCGCCCGTTCGGGGATCCGGCCTTGCGGCACGGTCTCCCAGTACAGGCGGTTGAACAGCCATTTGGCGGTGTGCCATGCTCGGTTGGGCTGCGGCGGTGTCGGCGGGTGCTCGTAGTCGAACCGCAGCGCGGTCGCCTTGCCGTTGCCGGTCTCCAGGAAGCACATGACGCGCCCGCCGTAGTTGGACTTCGGTGCGGTGCCGCGCACCAGCGACGCGATGCGGCTCGCGATCACCGGTGCTTCGAAGTGGGCGGTCGAACCGGACTTGGAGATCGGCAGGTTCGTGCAGTCGCCCATGGCGAAGATGTGGTCGTGGCCTGCGGCCTGGAGCGTGAGCTTGTCGGTCGGCACCCAGCCACCCGGGTCGCCGAGCTCCGAATCGATGATGACCTGCTGGCCCCGGTGCGGTGGCACCAACACGAGCAGGTCGTACTCGGCCTTGTCGCCCTCGAGCGAACTGACCACATGAGCACTCGGGTCAACGCTCTCGACGTTGAAGAAGGTTTCCAAACCGATGCCGCGCTTCTCCATGATCGGCTGGACCACCTTGGATGCGCTCTCGATGGTGAAGGCCCGATTCAGCGGCGAGAGCAGCGTGACCTCGGAACGGTCGCGGATCTCGCGCTTGCGCAGGTACTCCTCCAGCATGAAGACGAACTCAACCGGCGCGGGCGGACACTTGTACGGGATGCCGGCGATGCCGACCTTGATGTGGCCGCCCTGGAACCGGCGAAGCTCCTCCCGCAGGCGTTCGGCACCGTCAAGGGAGTAGAACTCCTGCGACCCTTCAACCAGGCCGGGGATCTGCTCAGGCACGAGCCGTGCGCCGGTAGCCAGGACCAGGTAGTCCCACGCCAAACTGCCCCCGCGCTCCAGCTGCACCGTCCCCGCCTCCGGGTGGACACGGATGGCCCGCTCGATGGCCAGGTTCACGCCGGGACGCAGCAGCGTGCGCTCGTCGCGCGAGAGCCAGCGCCCGTTGGCTTCGCCGAGCGCGACATAGAGGAACCCCGGCTGATACAGGTGCATCCCGGTGGGGTCGACCACCGTCACCGAAACATCGGATCCCAGCTCCTTGTCCAGCAGGTTCGCGGCGAGCGTTCCACCCACTCCCCCGCCCAGCACCACCACGCGCGCGGGCACGTGTCCTCACCTCACCTTCCGGATCACGAAGTGCACGAACCCGTCGTCCTCGACCACTTCGACCATCTCGTGTCCGGCCTTCGCGACCCACGCCGGGATGTCTGTGCGTGAGCCCTCGTCGCTGGAAAGCACTTCGATGACCTCGCCGACGCTGCCCTCGCGGATCGCGCCGATCAGGCTCATCAGCGGACCGGGACAGGGCATGCCCCGTGCGTCGATCGAGCGAGTGATGTCTGCGGTTGTCGCCATGGTTCTCTCCTCCTTAGATGAACGTCACCGGACCGTCGACCTCCATGAAGAAGGCGGCGACACCCTCGACGTTGTCAACCAGTGGATCCAAGTCGTCCTTCGTGATGTCGAACATCTCCATCGAGAGCGAACATGCGTGGATGCCCACCTCGCCGATGGTCTTCGCCTGGGCGAACAGGTCGCTCCAGTGGTTGGCGGCATGCCGCTGGAAGACGGCGGCCCCGTCGGGGCCGGCTTCCGGCGCGACGCCGTGATCCTTGTGGACGTGGTCCGCGCGGAAGGCGTCCAGCGCCCAGTACTGCAAGAAGATGTTGACCTTCCGGCCCATGGCCGCGGCCCCCACGGTGAGCACCGCAGCGGCGTTCAGTTTGTCGTCGGTCCCAGAGAACAGGACCACGGAAAGTGTGTCATCCATGTAGCTCCTCCTCAACGCGCACGAGCAGAACGGGGCAGGTCGCGTGCTGAACCACCTTGTGAGCGACGCTGCCCAGGAGCAAACCCTTCCAGTCGGTCAGGCCACGGGTTCCCATGACGATGAGGCCGGCGTCGGCCTCCTTGGCCACGTCCAGGATCTCGCGAGCAACCAGCGCGACCGGCGCATGACGAACCTCGCCGCGAGCGGTGAGGCCTCGGTCCTTCAGCCGGCGAACCACGTCGTCGGCCAGCTGCGAGGCTTCGTCGGGTGTCTCGATCACCAGGTCGCCCATCCATGAGAACTCGTGTTCGAGCACGTGAACCACGGTGACGGCACTACCGAACTTCTCCGCGGTCTCCGCAGCCACGGCCTCGGCCCGTTC
>JBBRTK010000105.1:0-8268 GCA_038244455.1 Actinomycetota bacterium | reverse complement strand
GTCACATCACTCCTGTCGTGGTGAAGCGGTCGTCACAGTCCTGCGTCAGTTCGGGACGAAGCGCCATGACCACCAGGTAGTACTTCGAGTAGGCGGTTCGGTTGAGCTCCATGTCCTGGATGGATTGGTGCAGCCACCCGGGGATGCCGCCGTTGGACTTGAGCTCCAGCAGCGCGTACTTCCCGCCGATGCCGTTCAGCCCGGTCGCGTTGATGTTGTCCACCGAGCGCATGGGGACGTTCCCCATGATCGACGGCGGCTTCCACACCCCTTGGATGTGGTGATCGACCGTGATGCGCATGTTCGGGTCCTCTTTGGCGACCAGCGCCATGCGCTGATATCGCACGATCGCCGTCGGCTGCAGGTTCAGCCAGCCGAGCATCATGTGCGCCTCGAGCGCGGTGGCGTCCTGTTCCTGCGCCTTGCTCAGCAGATACGGCAGCAGGCGGTTCGGCGGCATGTCGTCCTGGAGCACGCCTGCGGGCAGGCTGATCCGGTCCTTCAGGACGACCGCGTCCAGGCGCCGCTTGATCTCAAGGAACACCGGCGAGGTGGTCGAGTACTCGTCCTGGTAGGTGCGCAGCCGGATCTTGCGCCGGAAGAACTGACCGGCCTCCTTCTCGTCCCACGCCTGTAGGTCGTAGGAATCGAAGTAGAGGCTCGTCACCGGATAGCGCGTTCGTCCCAGGCCTTCCTTCATGAGGTAGGGGTCCACGTCGGTCCGCCGGCTTATCCGATCGACGAAGTGGTCGATCTGGCGGTACGGGATGAAGTACTTCAGTTCGATCCGTTGGAAGTGCAGGGGGGCACGTGGGGTGCCCCTGCGTTCGGCGACTTCCGGGTAGTAGGCGTCGCTGGTGGGCTCGGCCAGGCGCGGCTCGTGGCGCTCGCGTTGGAGTACATCCCGCAGACGTGGCAACTCGCGCAGACCCCCGACCTTCATGGCATCAGCAGTACGGGTTCGGGGGGCAGATGGTGACGTCCAGGCGAGGCTTGGGCGTCATGAAGAACGCGACCACCGCGGTCTGGGTCTGGAACTGCCAGTTGAGGGTCCACTCACCGGCCGGACTGGGGACCTGCTGGGCGACCAACGTCCAGCCCGCGCCCGCCATCGAGCTGAGATACGAGGCGTAGAGGTTGCCGGCGCCGCTCACCGTGATCGGTGTGGCTCCTTTGCCCGGCCGCATCACGAAGGCGCCCTGCCGCAGGGACGGCGCGTGGAACGCGAACGATGCTGGCGGGGCCGGGATCTGCGTTCCCGAGATGTAGGTGGCGGTCGGGGTGGTTCGAAGCGCAACGGGGCCGGCGGCGGGGTCGTGGACGGAGGCCTGGGCGGCACCCAGCGCTATCACGATGGCCAGCAGGCTCGCCAAGGCCAGGGGCACCGAAACCCCGCCCCAACCGCGCGCGGGCGCGCGGAGGTTATGCCGACCGATCAGCACAGGATCCATCTGGTAGCTAGCTTCGGCACATACGGCGTCACACTGGACCCGTGAACGGAAAGAGAACGGAAGGTGAATATCTGGGATGTCGGTGGTACGGGATAGGTTCTCTCCCTCGGCCCCTCACCGGTGGATCGGAAAGGGGTGAAGGGCCATTGGGTAGTTCATATGGCATCATGGGGGGCGTGGGCCGCAAACAGGTCATCGTGCAGCTCTCGGATCACATCGTCGCCGACCTGGACGCGATGGCCCGGGCCGACGGCGCGAGCCGGTCCGAACTGATCCGGCAGGCCGTCGCGAACCTCCTGCGCGAACGCCGGTGGCGCGACCAGGACAGGGCGGCGAACCTCGCGTACCAGCGGCAACCCGCGGGTCCGGCCGATGACGCGTTCCTCGAGGCCGCCGCCCGGGTCGCGTTCGAACGGCTGGATCGGGATGACGCGGCCGCCGGGTTCGGCCCGTGGGAACCGGAGCCCGATGGCCAGGGGTGATGTGGTGTGGGCCTCGCTCCCGCCGTTCGACCGTCGTCCGGTGTTGATCGTGACGCGCTCTGGTGCTCGTCATTCCAAGGTGACCGTCGCGCCGGTCACGCGCACGGTTCGAGGGATCGCGTCCGAGGTTCCGCTGGGCGTTCGGGAAGGACTGCGGTGGCGCTGCGTTGCGAACGTGGACGATCTGGTGACCATCCCGCGCGCGATCCTCGACGCGGAGCCCGCCGGCAGGCTCGGCCCCGACGGTCATCGGCACCTCGACGAAGCGTTGATCTACGCGCTCGAGATCCGAACGGCCACCGGCTGACGGAACACAGGTGACCGATCAAGGTGCGGCAGGTACGTATCCGAAGAAGTTGACGAACCATCTTGAGGGCGAGCCGGACGATTGCACGAGAAGCTGTCCATGGACGGCTGTCCCCTGGGATCGTCCCGCCATCGTAACCACCCAGGTTGGTGCGTGCGCCACACACGTGGCCACGCATGCCGACGAAACGTCAGCCGGGAACGACGCAACCTTCGTGGGCACGCCGGATACATGGAGGTTATCCATGCCCAAGCCTCTGTGCGTCATCATCAGATCGATCGCGGCATACGGGTAGCCGAGGGTGAGGTGGGGTGTCAGTGTCGCGTACTTGATCGACGCGAGCGTCGAAGCGAACTCACCGACGAACGCGCCTTCGTGGAGAGGCTCTCTGCTTCCTCCGGGGAACGGTGTGACCTGATCCGAGACGACTTCGATCGTGAACGTGACCCAGACCCTTGGGTTGTTGAGGGCTCGGACCCCCATGGTGAGTTCGTATTGTCCGGGGATAACGGCGAGCGATCCATGCGCGAGATCGAAACTAGCGCCGACAACTGGACGCGGCGTACTCACGCCACCCGTCGCGCCTGCCCATGATCGAAGTTGACCGCCTACGACCCCGCCGCCCGAGACAGTGAACCGGGTTCCGACGGGAACGGCGAGTGTCGGGACCGATCCATTCACGCTCATGAGATGCGGCTTGAAGGGTTCTCTCGCAGTCACCGGCGAGGTTTGGAGGGCCGCCGGTTCGATCTCCTGGCCGCCATAGGTAAGGGCGATGGACTGAGCACCCGGGGGTCCGAACGACGCGGGGGTGATCTGTACCTGGGCGAGCGAAGGCGGCGGTGGCACCGAACCGACCGTGAGGTACGTGGAGAAGGTCGGCTTGACGATCGTGATGCCGCCGGTTGCGCTCACCCATCCGGTGCTGACCGTCATCGCGTATCCCCCGGGGGCGGACGGGACCTTGTCGGCCGCCCTCGAAGAGATCGCGCCGGTGTTGAACTCCGCGAACCTGACCGATCCCCCGGCCGAGTCTCCCGTGAAGGTGATCGGCGTACCCGGCGGCGCCATGAGGGCCGAGAAGGATGGAACGACCCCGGCCACGTTGTCAGGGCCCGGAATCACGGTCACTCCGGCATATGAAACCCTGACTCCTCCGTGCGCTCCCATGCCACCCGCCCGCGCAGCGCCGAAATCCACGACCATCGTTGGGCTTGTCCGCGGGACCGGCGACCCCGGGCGAAGAGGGCGCAGCGCGTACAAGGGGAGTGCTACCGCCAGGACCATCGCGAGGACGGCCGCGCCTTGACCCGCGCGCAGGACCGTCCGTCGGCGCCGTCCACGTTTGACGAGGGCGGGTACGTCCGGAGTCTCGGGCCTTGCGTCGCCGGCCAACCGGGTCAATCGATCCTTCAATTCATCGTTCATCGGTCACCTCCTGCCAGGTCGCCCCGAGTTCGTCGCGCAGACGGGCGATGCCTTGGGAAGTAAGCGCTCTGACCGTGCCGGGGCGCTTCCGCAGCGCGACTGAGGTGGCGTCAACCGACATGTCCAGGTAGAAGCGCAGGACGAGGACGGCGCGCTGCGCCGGGCTCAGGGCGGCGAGGACGGCAGCAAGCCTCGGGTCAGAGGGCATCGGAGCATCGATCGCCACAGGTTCGGCGTGGTGACGAGTGCGAGTGATCCGCCGGACACGCGAGATCGCGAGGTTCGACGCCACCTTGTAGAGCCATCCCGCTTGGTTGTGCATCTTCACCACTTGACCCCAATGTTCGTAGGCGCGCGCGAAGGTCTCCTGTGCGATATCGAGCGCCTCTTCGCGATCCGCGACGATAAGAAACGCAGCGCGGGCGACGCGCTCATAGTGTTCGTGACAGAGACGCTCGAATCCGGCTTGTTCCATCGTCTGAGTAGACAACGTTCGGGGGCTCAGATGCGCTTAGACGGTCTCGGCATCTGGGCGCATTTCCGCCGGCGGATCCTCAGCCTGGCTACCCGGGGTCGGCGAAGACGCGGTCCATCGCTCGGCGGCATCGGCGGGTGATCCGTAGGTAGTCGTCGATGAAGCTCTGCCGCGGGTATTCCTCGTAGCCCAGGCGGCGGGCGAGCACGTCCTGGTCGGCGGGCTGGGCCGGGACCGCCTCGGCGTGCAGCCTCCGGTCCACCTCCAGCGCGTTCTTCACGTCCGACAGGAACACGAATGCCTGGCCCAGGTCACGCGCGACTCCACCTTCCAGCAGCTTCCGTTCGGCCAGCAGGTCGATGGCCTCGAGGGTGCGCGGCGTTCGCACGCCGGGGTCGGCGCCGCCGTGGCGCATCAGCGAGACCTCCACAGCGAACTGCACATCGGAGAGCGAACCGTACCCGAGCTTGAAATGGAACTTGCCGGCTTCAGGAGGCTTCACGCGTTCGCGTTCGATGCGCTCGCGCATGCGGCGGATCTGACTGACGCGGTCGATCGTGAGCCCGTCCGGCGGGTAGGCGAAGTCGGCGGCGTTCATGACGAACCGCCGGCCCAGGTCCGCGTCGCCGGCCACGTGGCGAGCGCGAAGCAGCGTCTGGAACTCCCACGTCTCCGCGTAGCGCTGCCAGTACTCCAGGAACCCGGCCATGGACCGCGCGAGCGGTCCGTTCCGCCCCTCGGGTCGCAGGTCCGCGTCGGGCTCCCACCCGCGCGCCTTGATCTGCGCCATGACCTGCCCGGCCGCGACGACCGCACGCTTCTGGTCCCCGGCCCCTTCCCCTTCGTAGACGAACACCAGGTCCAGGTCCGAGGCGAAGTTCAGTTCCTGGGCGCCCAGCTTGCCCAGGCCGATCACGGCGAGCGGGATCGACGGCGCAGCCTCGTCGATCGCCTCGCGGATCACCCGGTCGCCCACCTGCGCGATGGCCGCGCCGGTCTCGCGCGGGCCCAGTTCGCGCGCGCCCCAGCGCCCGACCACCCGGGCAAGGTCCGCACCCGCGTCGTCGGCGTGGATCACGCCGTCCGCCAGCGCGCGTAGCCGTTCGGGATCGGCCACCAGGAGGTCGGTTGCGAACCCGCTGACCGCGACCACGTGGGCTAAACGCCTCGCGGAGCCCGGGTCGGTGGCCAGGGCGTCGGCGGGGCCGTGCCGGTCCCCCACCGCCTCGCATACGCGTTCCAGCCTGACCAACGCCGCGTCGGGGTCGGCGGCCAGCGCCAGGGCCGGCGCCATCAGCCCGAACACATGCGCCAGCACCTTCCCCATACGCGTGCTCGGATCGACCAAACGCCGAAGGACCTCGTAGGACCGCGTTGGCTCACCGAACCCCAGGCCCGCCAGGAGTTCCTCGGTAGCCGCGCGTTCCAACCCGGGGGCGGGCGCGGCCGGACCGGCGAACGCCTCCAGCAGCGGCCGGTAGAAGAGCCGCTCGTGGATGCCGCGGACCAGCGTGGTGGTGCGTTCGTACTCGCGGGCGAGCGCGGCCGCGTCGGGCATTCCCAGCGACCGCGCGATGGTGCTGCGCGCGGCGAGGTCGGCGGGCAGGTCGTGGGTCTGGAGGTCCCGAACGATCTGGAGCCGGTGCTCCAGCCGCCGCAGGAACCGGTACGCGCCGGCGAGCGCGTCCGCGTCGGCGCGCGCCACGTAGCCCTCGTCGGCGAGCGCGGTGAGCGCGATCAAGGTGTTCGGGCTGCGGAGCAAGGGGTCTCGGCGGCCGTGCACGATCTGGAGCAGCTGCACCGCGAACTCCACGTCGCGGATCCCCCCGTGCCCGCGCTTGACCTCGATGAACTCCTTCCCGCGCCGGCGCATGTACTCCTCCAGGCGGACCTTCGTTCGACGGACCTCATCGATCGCGCGCGGCGCCAGTTCCGCCGGATAGACGAACGGTTCCACGCCACTCACGAAGGCGCCGCCCAGCCCCAGGTCGCCCGCACACGCTCGCGCCTTGATCATCGCCTGGCGTTCCCAGGTGGCCGACTGTTCGCCGTAGTAGCGAAGGGTCGCGTCCAGGCTGCGCGTCAGGAGCCCGCCGCGCCCGCCCGGCCGCAGGGCGGCATCCACCCTGAGCGCGATGCCCTCCCCCGTGGGCTCGCTCAACACCTTGATGAACGTCGCTGCCGCGGAGTCGGCCGCCGCCTGTTCGTCCGGTCCGGTCCCACCGTGCAGGAACACCAGGTCCACGTCGCTCGCGTAGTTGAGTTCGCCGCCGCCGAGCTTGCCCAGCGCGATCACCGCGAACCCGTTTCCATCCGGCCACACCGCTCGCGTGGCCTCGGCTATACATGCGTCCGCCAGCGCCGAGATCTCCCCGACCACCTCGTCGACAGGGGCCCCGCCCAGATCGCGCGCCGCCACGCGAACCATCCCGCGCCGGCGGAATCGCCGGAGTCCGTCCATCAACCCGAACGCGGCCACGTCGGCCGCCAGCTCGGCTTCCAGCGCCGCCGGCGGTCGCGCGGATACGTCGGCAAGACCCGCGACATCCTCGGGGTGCTGCGCCAGATAGTCGGCGGCCGCGGTCGAGAAGCCCAGGAGCCGTGCGGCCACCGCCCCCACGCCGGGGTTCGCGAGGGCGCCGCGCGCGGCCGGGCCTGCCTCCGCCACGCGCGCCAGGGCCACGCGCGCCAGCGCCGGATCGGGCGCGAGCGCCAGGAGTTCGGGATCCACCACCGCGTCCGTCACGCAGCGATTATCGCCCGTCGCGTGGGCGTGCCCCGTTGGTGGCAGAGTTCACACGCCCGTAACCGGCTGCGCCGCAAGCCCCGGTAGCCTCGAACCATGGCCCTTTCCGCGGAAGCCGAGTACGTCCTGCGCACGATCGAGGAGCGCGGGATCCGGTTCGTGCGCCTCTGGTTCACCGACGTGCTGGGGTTCCTGAAGTCGTTCACGATCACCTCGCAAGAGCTGGAGGGCGCGTTCCTTGAGGGGATGGGGTTCGACGGCAGCTCCATCGAAGGCTTCAGCCGGATCCAGGAATCCGACATGGTGGCCCACCCGGACGCGAGCACGTTCCAGATCATCCCGTGGAAGCTGGAGGCGCCGGTCGCGCGGATGTTCTGCGACATCGCCAACCCCGACGGCACGCCGTTCGACGGTGACCCGCGTGGGGTGCTCAAGCGACAGCTGAAACGCGCCGCCGACCTGGGGTTCATCTTCTACGTCGGACCCGAGTTGGAGTACTTCTACTTCAAGGCCGACAACGATCCGACGTTCCTTGATCAGGCCGGCTATTTCGACGAGACACCACTGGATGTCGGCACCGACTACCGCAAGCGAACGGTCACCTACCTGGAGTCCATGGGCATCCCGGTGGAGTACGTCCACCACGAGGTCGCGCCCAGCCAGCACGAGATCGACCTGCGCTACACCGACGCCCTCACCATGGCCGACAACGTTATGACCTACCGTCTCACGGTGAAGGAGGTGGCCCAGGAGTTCGGCATCTACGCGACGTTCATGCCGAAGCCGGTGGCCGGGGTGAACGGGAGCGGCATGCACACCCACCAGTCGCTCTTCCAGGGCGATCGCAACGCCTTCTTCGACGCCACCGACCAGTACCACCTGTCCAAGACGGCCAAGCACTACATCGCGGGACTCCTGCATCACGCGCCCGAGATCACACTGCTCACCAACCAGTGGGTGAACAGCTACAAGCGGCTCATCCCCGGGTACGAGGCGCCGGTCTATGTGTGTTGGGCCCGCCGGAACCGCAGCGCGCTGGTCCGCGTGCCCATGTACAAGCCGGGCAAGGAAGGGGCGACCCGCATCGAATACCGCTCCCCCGATCCAGCCTGCAACCCCTACCTGGCGTTCAGCGCCATGCTCGCCGCGGGTCTGGCGGGCATCGAAGGCGAGTACGAACTCCCTCCCGAAGCCAGCAACAACATCTACGAGATGAGCGCGGCGGAACGCGCGAGTGCGGGGATCGCCTCGCTACCCCAGGACCTGCACGACGCCATCGGGCTGGCCGAAGGCTCGGACGTCCTCCGCGAGGCCCTGGGCGAGCATGTTCACGAGTACCTGATCCGCAACAAGCGCGCGGAGTGGGACGCCTTCAAGGC
>JBBRTK010000104.1:0-8328 GCA_038244455.1 Actinomycetota bacterium | reverse complement strand
GACTTCAGGATCTGCAACTGCGCCTGCGAATCGATGAACTGCGCCGTCACGTCCTGGCCGCTCGAGGTCTGCCACAGGACGTTCCCGCCGGGCAGGTGCGTGAGCTGCCCCATCACCACATCGAACTTCCGGGCCGGGATCCGCAGGACGAACGTCCCGGAGCCGCTGCCCCGTGCGCTCGAGGAGACGACGTAGCCCCCGGCGCTCGTCGCGTACTGGTTCACGCGGTCCCGCGCTGCCGAGAACCCACCGTCGGCCAGCTCTACGGTGATCACGCCGTTCCGGATGATCTTCGAAAGATCTTGCTGCGCAGGCGGAGTTGAGCCAGTCGAGTTGGTAACGCCGAGCTGGTTGGCCTCGGAAAACGGCAGGTGGGCCGGTGCGTTCTGTGGCGCCAGAGCGTCGTTCGGCGCACCGGATGCGGTGTCGAACGCCACGCCTCCGGCCAGTTGCCAGTCGACCGCCTTCCGACCTCCGGATGCGTCGCTAGAGACGGCCGTGCCTGGCTCAACCCCACCTGGGCTGGCCATCGCCGCCGGGGAGAAGCTGCGCCTTTCGTCGCCTTGCTGGACGAACGCGCCTACCCCACCGGCAACCACCAGGACGACCACGGCTGCCGCAAGCCAGCGCGTCCACCGACCGTCACCGCCGCGAGAAGCTGCCGACGATGCCGGTCGCGACGTCTTGCCCTCGCCGGCCACACGTTCACGCGCGGCTGCGTCGCGGAGATCGTCTTCGAGTTGTTCCAGGAAGCGGAACTTCTTCTCGGTCATGTCTCCACCTCCGCGTCCATGGCGAGCGTGAGCCCGCGTTCTTTGAGTACCAGGGCCATCCGCCGGAGCGAACGGCTCACCCGCTGGCGGGCGTTGTCTTCACTGCACCCCAGTCGCGCGGCGACTTCGGGGTAGCCGAGTCCGTCGATCACGCGGAGGCGCGTTGCGTCGCGCTGTTCCTCGCTCAGGGTGTCCAGTGCTTCGGTAAGGGCTTCCTTGAGGGGCGCGAAGTCCACCAGGTCCTCGATCCGTTCGTAGTCCTCGGATGGGAGGTCGCGCTCGGGCATCCCCAGGCGCCGGCGGGCGGCAGCGTCCACGCGTCCGTTGCGGAAGAACCGTCCGAGCTGGTTGCGAGCCACGCCGTAGAGCCACGCCACGCCGTTCACCCCCTGGTCGCGATAACTGGTCCGTGAGGCGAAGGCCTGCGCGAACGTCTCGGCCGTCAGTTCGGCAGCGGCTTCCGCGTCCAGGGTCCGCTTCACGAAGTAGCGAAGGAGATCCTCGGCGTGGCGCCGATACAGCTCGGTGAACGCGCCCGGGTCGGTGCCCGAGGCGATCAAGAGCTGGCTGTCGGTCCGTTCGTCCGGCACGGGCCTCCCTTATCTGTCCGTGTCACCTGCACCATGCCGCAGGCGGCTCCCGTTGTGACAGGCCTGGGACGGGCGAGCTACGCGAGCCGGTTCCCGCTGGTCAGCGGGTGAGGACGATCTTGCCGAGCTGCTCGCCGGCCTCCAGTCGTTCGAGAGCGGCGGGGAACTCGTCGAACGCGTACGTCCCGTCGACCGGCACCGAGACGCGGCCGTCGGCCACCATCGCTGCGGCCTCGGCGAACTCTCGGTGGTCGTTCATCGTGGAGCCGATGACCTCCAGCTGCCGCCAGAACAGGGTCGGCAGGTGCAGCTCGGCCGTCCGGCCGGTGGTGCTGCCGTTCGTCACCACGCGTCCACCGCGCGCGAGCGAGCGCATCGACCGTTCCCACGTCGCGGTCCCGACGTTCTCCACCACCACGTCCACCCCGCGGCCACGCGTCAGCGCCCTGACCTCCTCATCGAACGGTCCGTCGCCGACGAACGCCCCGTCGGCTCCGTTCGCGAGCGACCACTCGAGTTTGGCCGCGTGCCGCGACGTGACGAAGACCGCGGTCGCCCCCAGCACCGGCGCCAGCGCGAACGCGGCGGTCGACGTCCCGCCTCCCACGCCGACAACCAGCACGGTTTCACCCGGCGTCAGCCGCGCCCGGCGCAGCATCCGCAGCGCCGACGACGTCACCAACCCGAACGCGGCCGCCGCCGGCCAGTCCAACCCCGGCGGTTTCGGAACGGCGTTCACGGCGGGGATCACCACGTGCTCGGCATGCGTTCCCCATCGGTGTTCGCCCACGATCTTGAACTCCGTGCAGAACGGGGTGTCGCCCCTGTCGCAGACCTCGCACACCCCGCACGATGTCGACGGATCGATCACGACCTCATCGCCGGCCGACAGACCCTCCACCTCATCGCCGACTGCATCCACCACGCCCGCGCCATCGGCCCCTCCGACATGCGGGAACGCGGGCGGTTTCGGCAACCCCTTCGCCACCCATAGATCCAGATGGTTCAGCGCGGATGCCTTGAGCGTGACCCGGACCTCGCGCGGACCGGGCATCGGGGTATCCACGCTGCCGACATGCCACGCCTCCGGCCCCGTCGTTTCGTCCAAGAGCCAGGCGCGCATGCGGCGATGCTACCTACTGGGAGGCACGGACCCGCCCGCTAGACTCGGACGCACATCGCGAACCACCAGGAGTTCGAACGTGCCCATCATCGTGCAGAAATATGGCGGAACCTCGGTCGGAACCGTGGAGCGGATCCAGGCCGTGGCCGACCGCGTGGTGCGGGCACGAGAGGCTGGCAACGACGTGGTCGTGGTCGTGAGCGCCATGGGCGGCACCACCGACGAGCTCCTGGCCATGGCCAACCAGATCGCCCCCGTCCCCGATCCCCGCGAGCTGGACATGCTCCTGACGGCCGGCGAGCGGATCGCCATGTCGCTCCTTGGGATCGCGATCAACGCCCGCGGCTGCAAGGCCGCCAGCTACACCGGCAGCCAGGCCGGCATCATCACCGACACCCAGCACGGCGCCGCGAAGATCACCGAGATCCGTCCCAAGCGCGTGATCGAGGCCCTCCAGGACGGCAACGTGGTGGTCCTGGCCGGCTTCCAGGGATTGTCCGAGCGGTACGAGATCACCACGCTGGGCCGAGGAGGTTCGGACCTGACCGCGGTGGCCATGGCCGGGGCCATCGGGGCGCAGGTGTGCGAGATCTACACGGACGTGTCCGGCGTCTTCACCGCGGACCCGCGCGTTGTCGCCGGCGCCCGCAAGGTCCAGGTCATCAGCTACGACGACATGCTGGAACTCGCCGCGGCCGGCGCGAAGATCCTCCAGGCGCGCAGCGTGGAGTACGCTCGCCGTCACGGCGTGAAGCTGCACGTGCGTTCGACGTTCGAGGACTCGCCCGGCACGTGGGTCCAGGAGATGAGTGAGGAACAGATGGAAGGTGTCCTGATCAGTGGCACGGCCCTGGATGTTGAAGAAGCGAAAGTGACGCTGGACCGGGTGCCCGACCGTCCCGGCGTCGCCGCCACCGTGTTCCGCGCCTTGGCCGACGAAGGCATCAACGTCGACATGATCGTGCAGAACGTCTCCCACGACGGCGCGACCGACCTTTCGTTCACGGCGCCCCGGGCCGACATCGCCCGGCTCGACTCGCTCCTGGACCGGGTCACGAAGGAGATCGGCGCGCCTCGGTATTCGATCGACGACGGCATCGCCAAGGTCTCGCTGGTCGGCGCGGGGATGAAGTCCCACCCCGGCGTGGCCGCCGATATGTTCGATTGCCTGGCGGCGGAGAAGATCAACATCGAGATGATCTCCACTTCGCCTATCCGGATCAGTTGCGTGATCCGTCGCGCCGACGGCGAGCGCGCCCTGCGAACGGTGCACGCCACGTTCGGGTTGGACACACCCGCCGACGCCTAAGCAGGTTCGAGATGGCCTGCGCCCGTTGGTAGGGTGAAGGCATGAAGGTCGCGGTCGTCGGAGCCACCGGTGCGGTCGGGCGAGAGATGACCCGCATCCTGGAAGAGCGTGGATTCCCGGCCGAGGAGTTCCTGCCGCTCGCCTCCGCCCGCAGCGCGGGGCGCACCGTCCGGTTCCGCGGCGCCGAGCACGCGATCCAGGAGCTATCCGTAGAAGCGTTGCAGGGCACCGACGTAGCCCTGGTCTCGGCCGGGGCGACGGTGAGCCGGGCGTTCATCCCGCAGGCCGCCGCGAACGGCACCACCTGCATCGACAACTCCAGCGCCTTCCGCATGGACCCTGCCGTGCCGCTCGTCGTCCCCGACGTGAACCCCGAAGCGCTGGACGGCGGCCCGAAGATCATCAGCGTTCCGAACTGCACCACGATCACCGCGGTGCTTCCTTTGGGGCCGCTGCACCGGGCTGCAGGTCTGGTGGACCTGTCCCTCAGTTCCTACCAGTCGGTCAGCGGTGCCGGTCACCGCGGGGTCACCGAGCTGGTTGAACAGATCGACAAGCTCCACGGACACGAAGACGAGTTCGCGCGGATGGATCAGTCCTCGTTCCCGTTCGGGCCGGTCTTCGGCAAGACGATCGCGTTCAACGTCCTCGCCAAGGTCGGCGAGTTCGAGGCGGGTGGCTACACCGGCGAGGAAGCCAAGATGATGGCCGAACCCCGGAAGATCCTAGGGCTGCCGGACCTTCCGGTGGTTGCCACCAGCGTTCGTGTGCCGGTGCCGGTGGGGCACGCCGTGACGATCATCGCGCGGTTCTCGCGCGCGATCACGCCCGTAGAGGCCCGCGAGGTCCTGTCCCGCGCACCGGGGGTCGAGGTCCGCGACGACCCCGCCAACGGCATCTACCCAAGCCCGCTCGAAGCCGCCGGCGGCGACACCGCCCTGGTGGGCAGGATCCGCCAGGTCGAACACGATCCCAACGCGCTTGTCTTCTTCAGCTGCGCCGACAATCTCCGCCAGGGCGCGGCGTTGGACGCCGTCCTGATAGCCGAACACCTCTTCACCTAGGGAGCCCCGATGACCCGACGTAAGCCACAGCCGAAGCAGCAGCAGCCGAAGCAAGGCGGCAAGCAGCCACAGAAGCCGCTCAAGGGCGCCAAGGCCCGGCAAGCCGCGGCCGCGAAACGGAACCGCCAGGTCGGGATCGCCGCGATCGCAGCCGTCGCCGTAGTGGTGGTCGCCATCATCGTGTTCAGCGCGAAAGGGACGCCGTCGGCGAGCCCCACCCCGAGTGGCGACGCCGCCCAGGTGGCGAAGCTCGTGACGACCGTTCCTTCGACCACGTTGGACCAGATCGGTGCAGGGCAAGGCATCACAGAGGTCCAGACGCTTCCGTCCGGCACTGCGTCTCTCACGCTCGATGGCAAGCCCGAGGTCTTCTACCTGGGCGCGGAGTATTGCCCCTACTGCGCCGCACAGCGCTGGCCGCTGGTGATCGCGCTGAGCCGCTTCGGCACGTTCAGTGGGCTGGGAATCACCACGTCCTCTTCCACCGACACGGCCCCGAACACACCAACGCTGTCGTTCCACGGTTCCACGTACACCAGTACGTATCTGAGCCTGGCGGCCGTGGAAACGCAGACCCGCGACGGCAAGCCGCTGGAAACACCGACGGCCGCTCAGCAGCAACTCACCTCCACTTACGATCCTCCGTCTCAGGGCTCGAGCGGCTCATCCATCCCGTTCCTGATGATCGGCAACCGCTACATGCAGATCGGCTCGTCGTTCCTGCCGACGACACTCGCGGGCATGACCGCGCTGGATGTGGCCACAGCGCTCTCCGATCCCAGTGCCCCGACAACCAAACCGATCGCCGCCGCCGCTAACATGTTCACCGCCGCGTTGTGTCAGCTCACCACCAACCAACCGACGAACGTCTGCGCGGCTCCCGGAGTCAGACTCGCGGCCGGCAAACTTCCGAGCGCCGGCCCGTGATACCGCGGTGGCTCCCGCGCGTGACGCTCGCGCTGGCGCTGGGGGGTGCCGCGGTCTCCGCGTACCTCACGTACGCCCACTACACCTCGCCCGCTGTTCTCGCGTGCTCGGACAAGGGCTTCGTTAACTGCGCGCAGGTGACCACCAGCGCTCAGTCGTCGTTCCTCGGGATGCCGGTCGCCGTGCTCGGGCTCGTCTGGTGGCTGGTGATGGCTGCGCTGCAATCTCCCTGGGCGTGGCGGGCGCCGTCGGCGTGGCCGCATCGCGCGCGGCTGGCCCTCTCCTTACTCGGCGTGGCGTTCGTACTCTGGCTCATCTATGCGGAGTTCGTGATCATCGGCGCGATCTGTCTGTGGTGCAGCGTCGTGCACGCGCTGACGTTCGCCGAGTTCGTGCTGGTCATGCTCTACGGGCTGGAGGTTGCGCGGACCGGGGCGCAGTCGGAGACCGACGCGGATCAGTTGTCGTCCGCCGGCTGACCGCCCGGCGACACGTCGGCGATGAGCGGCTTGACGAACCACTCGCCGTAGTCGCTCCACCCCTCGCGCTTGTAGAACGCGATCGTCGCGTCGCGCCACGATGCGGTTGTGAGCGCCATCCGGAAGCACCCGCGTTTGCGTGCGAGCGATTCAGCCCGGTCCAGCAGAGCCTTGCCGGCTCCCTTGCCGCGTGCCGCTTCCGTGACCACCAGATCGTTCACGCGGGCCTGCGGACGGTGATCGCCCAAGCGCTGGTGGTACTCCATGTCGCAGACGCCCACGATCCGCCCGTCGGACTCCGCGATCAGCGTCACGATGTTGAGCTGGCGGACATGCCCGCCGAACTGAAGCTGGTGGGTGGCGTCCTCGGCGGTGCCTGCCGCAACGCCGCGCCCGAGTTCAACCAGCAACCCGGCGACTTCGGGCCAGTCCACGGCGTTCGCGAACCGGACCACGATGTCGCTCACAGCGGGCATCCGCACGGCGTCAGGTGGCACTTCGGGCACCCGTCCGCGTAGCGCGCGGCCGCCGTCTCCAGGTTCACGCCCTCCAGGTTCGCCAGAGACGCGAGCCAGGCCAGCACGTCGCCGAACTCGTGGACCAGGTTCTCGCGGTCTTGGGTCCTTAGGGCCTTCGCCAGCTCGCCGACCTCTTCGGTCAGCCAGCGGAACGTGGCGTCGGGGCCGCGCTCAGCGTCGCGCGCCAGATAGGTGGCCCGCATCCGCTCCTGGAAGTCCGCCAGCTCCATCCGGCGAGTGTATCGACGGACCCCCAGGAACCCAGAACGCTCCACTTGTCTACCAAGTGGTAGATAGGGCATAATCTGCCGGATGGTAGAGAACGGCGAGGCTGCGGGAACCCATCCTTCGATCGTCGAGGCGCTGTCGGGCAAGCGCCTCCTCCTGACGGGCGTGACCGGCTTCCTGGGTCAGGTGGTCCTGGAACGCCTGCTGCTGGACTTCCCCGACACGCACGTCGTGCTGCTGGTCCGCAGCCAAACGGGTTCGACCAGCATGCAGCGTGTCGAGTACCTCCTGCGCAAGCCCGCGTTCGCGGTGCTGCGCGAGCGTCACGGCGAACAAGGCCTCCTGGACCATCTCCATGCGCACGTGGAGGTGGTCGACGGCGACTTCAGTCGCGGGGTCCCGGAGTTCCCCGGTGACCTGGACATCACCATCCACTCCGCGGCCGCGGTGAGTTTCGACCCGCCGATCGACGAGGGATTCCAGACCAACCTCCTAGGCGCGCTCAACCTCTACGAAGGCGTCCTGGCAGCCGGCAACCGTCCGAACCTGCTCCACGTGTCCACGGCCTACGTCGCCGGCGTGCAGAAGGGCGTGATCCCGGAGGGTCCGCTAGAGCACCGCGTCGACTACCGGCTTGAGGCCGAACTCGCCCTCCAGGCCCGCAAGGACGTCGAGGCCGCGAGCCGCCGACCCGAGATGCTCGACGAGTTCATCGCCAAGGCCAAGGACGAACATTCGCGCGCTGGCCCCCGTACCGTTGCCGACGACTCCGAAGAACGCCGGAAATCATGGGTGACCAAGCGCCTGGTGCAGTACGGGCGCGCACGTGCGCAGTCGCTCGGCTGGCCCGACGTCTACACCTTCACCAAGGCGATGGGAGAACGCGCCGTCGAGGACCTGGCGCATCGCGAGGGCCTCAGCCTGGCGATCGTTCGGCCGTCGATCATCGAGAGCGCGCTCACGCATCCGGCGCCGGGCTGGATCGACGGGTTCAAGATGGCGGACCCCATCATCCGGGCGTTCGGCCTGGGACAGATCCCCGAATTCCCCGGCATCCCTGAGGGCATCGTGGACCTGATCCCCGTGGACTTCGTTGTCAACGCGATGCTCGCGGTGGCGGCGTACCCGCCCGAACCCGGCGAGCCCGCCCACTACAACGTGAGTTCGGGGCACCGGAACCCCTTGAGGTTCTACGAGCTGTACGAATACGTGAAGGAGTACTTCGAGGCACATCCCTTGCCCGAGAAGGGACGTGGGGAGCACAAGGTGCCCGAATGGAACTTCCCCGGCAACCTCAGCGTGGAGAAGATGCTCCGG
>JBBRTK010000103.1:0-8332 GCA_038244455.1 Actinomycetota bacterium | reverse complement strand
AGTGTGCCGCGCGACCATCACCGGCGTCGGAGCCGGTGGCTATCATCTGGCCTTGGAGGCGATGCAGTGGATCACCAGCTGAGAAGGGCCGGACTGGCCCGCCGTTGCACCGATCTGAACGTCGATGCCATCGCGGTCACCCATCTGCCGAACGTCAGGTACCTGTCGGGATTCACGGGTTCCAACGGACAGGTGCTGGTTGCCCCGGCAGAGGCTGTGTTCTTCACCGACGGCCGCTACACGGAACAGTCGCGTCACGAGGTCGAGGGCATCGAGCGGATCACCTACCCCAGCGGGTTCGGTGGCCCGCTGGCGGAGCAGTGCGCGAGGCTGGGCGTGTCCCGGCTGGGGTTCGAAGCGCACGACGTCACGGTTGCCATGCTGAGCAAGCTCACCCAGAAGCTCCCGGGGATCGAACTGGTTCCCGTGGAGGAAGAGGTCGAGCGGTTGCGGTGGGTCAAGGATGCCGAGGAGCTTGCATCCCTCCAGCGGGCACAGGACGCCACCGACGGCGGGTTCGAAGCCGTCCTTGAGTACCTGGCCGTCGGGATGACCGAACAGCAGGTTGCGCTCGAACTCGAGCAGCTCATGCGCCGGGCGGGCGCCGACGGGCTCTCCTTCGATTCCATCGTGGCGTTCGGAGAGAACGCCGCCGAGCCTCACCACGAACCCACCCATCGGGTCCTGGAGGAAGGCGACGTCATCAAGATCGACTTCGGGGCGCTCTCGGCCGGCTACCACGCCGACATGACCCGAACGGTCGCCTTCGGCCAGCCCGCGGCCGAGCTGAAGAAGATCCACGACATCGTCCGGGCTTCCCAGCAGGCAGGCATCGACGCCGTCAGGGCGGGGATCACGGGAGGTTCGGTCGACGCACTCAGCCGGGCCGTGATCGAAGACGCCGGGTACGGTGAGTACTTCAGCCACTCACTCGGGCACGGCGTGGGTCTGGAGATCCATGAGGGTCCCAGCCTGGTGAAAGACGGAGACGACGTGATGCCCGTGGGCGCCGTGGTTACCGTGGAGCCAGGTATCTACATCCCCGGTCTCGGCGGGGTTCGCATAGAGGATTCGGTTGAGGTGACAGCGGACGGTTGCCGCGTGCTCGGTTCGTCCACCCGAGAACTCATCGAGCTGTAGGAGAACCATTTGAGCGTTTCCACGAACGACTTCAAGAACGGCATGACCCTGGACATGGACGGCACGTTGTTCCAGGTCATCGAGTTTCAGCACGTGAAACCGGGCAAGGGCGGTGCGTTCGTCCGAACCAAGCTCCGCAACGTGAAGACCGGGGCGGTCATCGAACGGACCTTCAACGCCGGCATCAAGGTCACCCAGGCCATCGTCGAACGCAAGGCCATGCAGTTCCTCTACGGAGACGGCCAGGACTTCGTGTTCATGGATCTGGCGACCTACGACCAGATCCACGTGCCGCCCGCGGTCATGGGCGATGCCGCCGACTACCTGACCGAGGGCGGAGAGGCGCAGGTCGCGATCCACCAGGGTGTGCCGATCACGCTGGAACTCCCGGCTTCCATGGTCCTGACCATCACCAAGTGTGATCCCGGCGTGAAAGGGGACACCCGGACGGGAGCGTTCAAGCCGGCCACCTTGGAAACGGGAGCGGTGGTCAACGTCCCGCTCTTCGTCGAAGAGGGCGAGAAGGTCAAGGTCGACACCCGGACGGGCGACTACATCGAGCGCGTGAAGGCGTGACCGGCCGGCGCGAGGCCCGCCGCCAGGCTCTGGACGTCCTCTATCAGGCCGACATCACCGACGCGGTCCCGGTGGACGTGCTGTCGTCGTGGGAGGGAGCCGGCAGGATCATCTCCCCGTTCGCCAGGGAGTTGGTCGAGGGGGTCGGGCGGTTCCAACCCGAGGTCGATCTCCTGTTGGAGGAGCACGCCGAGGGCTGGACCGTAGCGCGCATGGCCGCGGTGGATCGGACGATCCTGCGGCTCGCCGTGTTCGAGCTGCTATACAGCGCGGACGTGCCGGCGTCGGTTGCCATCAGCGAAGCGGTGGAGGCCGCGGCGGATCTGTCAGCGGACGAGTCGAAGCGCTTCGTGAACGGTGTGCTGGGCAAGATCGCCCGAGAAGTCCCGGGCGCCCAGCGGCCTGCCCCTGCCTAGGCTCCGGCGGCATCCGCGGGGGGAGCAGGCTTCTCGGCCGGGGCCTCAGGCTCGTCGTCCGGGATGGCGCCCTCCTTCAGGCCCTTCTTGAATTCGCCTTGCGCGCGTCCCATGTTCCGGGCCATCTCCGGTAGCCGCTTGATCCCGAACAGGATCGCGACACCCGCCGCCACTGCCGCTACGACTCCCCATTCCATGCCCGAACCGCCTTCGTCGTTGGGTGAGCCGTCAGTGTACGACCGGGTGGGTGACTCCGCCTGGGGTTCGGGAGCCGCCCGGAAGCGGCTGCTATGCTCGCTGCGGGAATCTTCCCCTTTAAGTCCGGCCCCGCGAGGCCGGGAAGGGAGTCGAACATGAACCACAACCGGTGCGCCTCCTCGCCTGCTCGAGGGGGCGTTGTCGTTTTTCGGGGGGGATCGTGACCCCGAAGCTGCTGGACGCGGACGACATCCGCCGGGCTCTGACCCGGATCTCGCACGAGATCCTCGAGCGGGACAAAGGGGCCGGATCCCTGGTCCTGGTGGGGATCGCCAACCGCGGCGACGCGCTCGCCGAGCGGCTGGCGGCCCAACTCGCCCGCATCGAAGGGGTCCAGGTGCCCATCGGGGTGCTGGACATCACGTTCTACCGCGATGACATCGGCCTGAACGCCGAGGCTCCCGAGGTGCACGAGACACGGATCCCGTTCGATATCAGCGGCAAGACCGTCATCCTTGTTGATGACGTGCTCTTCACCGGCCGAACCATCCGAGCCGCTATGGACGCGCTCATGGACTTCGGCCGCCCGCGGAAGATCCAGCTCGCGGTCCTGGTCGATCGAGGCCATCGCGAGTTGCCCATCCGCGCCGACTTCGTGGGGAAGAACGTGCCGACCAAACGCGAGGACGACGTCCGCGTCTTGGTCCAAGAGCTGGACGGCGAGGACGCCGTCATCGTGGAGGTCCGATGAACAAGCACCTGCTGTCGATGCACGACCTCACCGCCGAGGACGTTATCCGCATCCTGGACACCGCCGAATCCTTCCGCGAGGTTGGGACCCGCGTGATCAAGAAGGTTCCCGCGCTCCGAGGCCGTACTGTCGTGAACTTCTTCCTGGAGAACTCGACGCGCACACGGATCAGCTTCGAGCTCGCTGCCAAGCGCTTGTCTGCCGACGTCATCAACTTCAGCGCCAGCGGTTCCAGCGTCTCCAAAGGTGAGTCGCTGAAGGACACCGCCCTCACCCTTCAGGCGATGGGCGCCGACGCGGTGGTCATCCGGCACTCCTCCAGTGGGTCACCCCACCAGCTGACGAAGTGGATCAGCGGATCGGTCATCAATGCCGGCGACGGCACGCACGAGCACCCGACGCAAGCGCTGCTGGATCTCTACACGATGCGCGAGAAGCTGGGGCGCCTCGAGGGCCTCCGCGTCGCCATCCTGGGAGACGTCCTGCATTCGCGCGTCGCGCGCTCCTTGAGCTTCGGGCTGGTGAAGATGGGAGCGGAGGTCACGCTCGTGGGTCCGCCGACGTTGATCCCGCCGGATGCCTCCGCCTGGGGGGTCCAGGAGAGCTATGACATCGAGAGCGTTCTGCCCAAGCTGGACGTCTGCTACGTGCTTCGCGTGCAGAAGGAACGCCAACGGCTCGAGTACTTCCCGAGCGTCCGCGAGTACTCACGGCTGTTCGGCCTGACCACGGGGCGGGTGGGACTGTTGCCGGAGGGCGCGTTGATCATGCACCCAGGACCGATGAACCGCGGGGTGGAGATCGACTCGGACGTCGCGGATCTCCCCAGCTCCATGATCGAGGAACAGGTGACGAACGGGATCGCCATCAGGATGTCGCTCCTCTACCTCTTGTTGGGCGGCAGCGGCGGGGGAGAGGAGCCGACAGATGAGTGATCAGATCTTGATCCGCGGTGCCCGGGTGATGGACCCGGCGACCGGCCGTGATGAGACGACCGACGTCCTGGTGGGCGGCGGCGTTATCGCCGGGCTGGGCCAGGGACTCGCTGCCGAGGGCGCAGAGGTCTTGGACGCAGCCGGCTTGATCGTCGCCCCCGGGTTGGTCGACCTCCACACGCACCTGCGCGAGCCCGGTGAGGAGCACAAGGAGACCATCGCCACGGGCACCCGCGCCGCGGCCGTGGGCGGCTACACGGCGGTGAGTTCGATGGCGAACACCGACCCGGTGACCGATCACGCCGCGATCGTGGCGGAGATCCGTGAGAAAGCGGCGCAGGCCGGCCTGGCCGACGTCTTCCCCGTGGGCGCCATCACGAAGGGGCTCGAGGGTGAGTCGCTCGCCGAGATGGGCGAGATGGTCGCCGCCGGGGTTCGGGTGTTCAGCGATGACGGGCGGGCGGTTCCCACGGCCCGGATGCTGCGCAACGCCCTGACGTATGCCCGAGCCTTCCCGATCGAGGTGGTCATCGCCGATCACTGCGAAGAACCCTCGCTGGTCGAACGCGGCCAGATGCACGAAGGAGTGAACTCCTACAGCTTGGGGCTAGCCGGCCGGCCGGCAGAGGCCGAGGAGATCATGGTGGCGCGTGACATCGCGGTCGCCCGGCTCACGGGGGGCCGGATCCACATCTGTCACCTCTCGGCGGCCAGGGCGGTGGCGTTGGTGCGGCAGGCCAAAGCGGACGGCGTGCGGATCACGGCTGAGGTCACCCCGCACCACCTGACGTTCACCGACGAGGACCTCCTCACCTACGACACGAACTTCAAGATGCACCCTCCGCTCCGTTCGGCCGACGACAGGGCGGCGCTGGCCGCGGGCCTTGCGGACGGAACGATCGACGCGGTCGCAACCGATCACGCCCCGCACGCGGTCGAGGAGAAGGAGTCGGAGTTCGATCTGTCGCCTCCGGGGACGATCGGGCTGGAGACGGCTCTGGCCGCAGTCCTGACGCACGCCGTCGCTCCGGGCCACGTGACCCTGATGCGCGCGCTCGAGGCGATGACCTCCGCGCCCGCCCGGATCCTGGGGGCCGAAGGTCACGGCGGCCCGATCGAGACCGGCCGACCGGCCAACCTGGTTGTCTTCGATCCGAACGAGGAATGGCTCGTCCAAGCGCCGTTCGCGTCGAAGGCTCGCAACTGCGCGTTCCTCGGGAAGCGGCTGACCGGCCGGGTTCGGTACACGATGCTGCGGGGGGACCTAACGGTCCTGGACGGGAAGGCCACGAGGTGAGGGGACCGACGGCGCTCCTTGCGCTCGAAGACGGTTCGATGTTCACGGGAACGGCGTTCGGCGCCGAGGGCGAGACGTTCGGAGAGGCGGTCTTCAACACGGGGATGGCCGGGTATCAGGAGGTGCTGACCGATCCTTCCTACGCCGGACAGATCGTGGCCATGACGTCGCCGCATCAAGGCAACTACGGCATGAACAGAGAGGATCCGGAATCCACGAAGGTGCAGGTCGCCGGGTTCGCGGTCCGTGAGGCCAGTCGGAGGGCGTCCTCGTGGCGGGCCGCCGGAACCCTGCAGCACGATCTCGCCGCCGACGGCGTCGTCGGCATCGAAGGGATCGACACGCGAAGGCTGACGCTGCTGCTGCGCGAAGTCGGAGCGATGCGCGCGGCCGTGAGCACGCTGGACCTTGATCCCGGGTCCTTGATCGCGCGGGTGCAGACCTCCGCCGGGATGACCGGGGCCGATCTGGCCAAGGCGGTGAGCGTGGACGTGCCGTTCGAAGCGGCGGCCCTATTCGGCGCGGCCTCCACCGAGCATGGTCGCGTGTACCGGGTGGCCGCCTACGACTTCGGCATGAAGCGCACCATCCTGCGGCTCCTCGCCGCGAACGGGATCGAGTGCACGGTCTACCCGGCCGCGACGCCCGCGGGAACGATCGCCGCGGGCGACTACGACGGGGTGTTCCTCTCCAACGGTCCCGGCGACCCGAGCGCCACCACCTACGGCGTATCCGCCGCGCGCGAACTCCTGGGAAAGGTCCCGATCTTCGGCATCTGTCTGGGGCACCAGCTCCTCGGGCTCGCGCTCGGCGGGCGCACCTACAAGATGAAGTTCGGCCATCGGGGCGTGAATCAACCGGTGAAGCACATGCGGACCGGCGCCGTGGAGATCACCAGCCACAACCACGGCTTCGCGGTCGACCCCGACGGATGGCCGAAGAACGCCGATGGCGAGGCGCTCACGGACCTGGGCAAGGTGGCCTTCACCCACTGGAACCTGAACGACCAGACCTTGGAGGGACTCCGCTGCCTGGACGTGCCGGCGTTCAGCGTGCAGTACCACCCTGAGGCGGCGCCGGGGCCTCACGACTCCCGGTACCTCTTCCAGGACTTCCGCGACCTGATGGAGAACGCCTGATGCCTCGGCGGACCGACCTGCACAAGATCGTCCTCATCGGCTCGGGACCCATCGTCATCGGGCAGGCGTGCGAGTTCGACTACTCGGGCACCCAGGCCTGCAAGGTGTTGAAGGCCGAGGGGTTCGAGGTGGCGCTCGTCAACTCCAACCCGGCGACCATCATGACCGACCCGCAGTTCGCCGATCGGACCTACATCGAGCCCCTGGAGCCCGAGCACGTGCTCCGCATCCTTGAGCGCGAACGGCCCGACGCCCTGCTCCCGACCATCGGCGGCCAAACCGGGCTCAACGTCGCCGTCGCGCTGGCGGAGTCGGGCGACCTGGACCGTCTTGGGATCGAGCTCATCGGGGCGAAGCTCGACGCCATCCACCGCGCTGAGGACCGCAGCGGGTTCAAAGACACGATGCTCGCTGCCGGGCTCGATGTCCCCCGGGCGGGCGTGGCCCGTTCGCTGGAGGAGGCTCTCGCGCTCGGCGTGTCCATCGGATATCCGCTCATCGTCCGGCCCTCGTTCACCTTGGGCGGCGGGGGATCTGGATTCGCGGGGACGCCGGGCGAACTCGAGGCGCTGGCTTCCCGTTCGCTGGAGATCAGCCCGGTCGGCGAGATCTTGGTGGAGGAGTCGATCGCCGGGTGGAAGGAATTCGAGCTGGAGGTCATGCGCGACGCCGCGGACAACGTCGTCATCATCTGCTCCATCGAGAACGTGGATCCGCTGGGCGTGCACACCGGTGACTCGATCACGGTGGCGCCGGCGCAGACGCTGACCGATCGGGAGTACCAGGACATGCGCGATGCGGCCATCGCGTGCATCCGCGCGATCGGCGTGGAGACGGGCGGTTCGAACGTGCAGTTCGCGGTGGATCCGCTCACCGGGCGCCAGGTGCTGATCGAGATGAACCCGCGGGTCTCGCGCTCGAGCGCCCTCGCGTCCAAAGCGACCGGGTTCCCGATCGCGAAGATCGCCGCGCTCCTGGCGGTCGGCTATCACCTGGACGAGATCACCAACGACATCACGGGCGCAACGCCCGCGAGCTTCGAACCCTCGATCGACTACACCGTGGTGAAGATCCCGCGGTTCGCGTTCGAGAAGTTCCCCGAGGCCGACCCACGGCTCACGTCGACGATGAAATCCGTCGGCGAAACGATGGCGATCGGCCGAACGTTCAAAGAGGCGCTCGGCAAGGCGTGGCGCGGGATCGAGAAGGCCGGGTTCGACCTGGGTTGGGCGGCGGCCCCCGGCTCCACGGACCCCGCCGCGCTCTTGGAGCGGCTCGCAGATGGCACCGAGGGGCGGCTCTTCCTGGTGGAGGCCGCGATCCGGGCCGGGTTCACCGTGGATCAGGTGGCGGACGCTTCGAAGATCGATCCGTGGTTCGTCGATCAGATCGCCGAGGTGGTGGAAGAGGCCATGGTGCTGGACGGGCGTCCGTTGCACACGCTGGGCGCCGCCGAACTACGCCGGGCCAAGCGAGTGGGGCTCTCGGACGGACGGATCGCGTCGCTCTCGGGCGCCACAGAGGCCGCGGTTCGCCGGCACCGCGACGCGCTCGGCGTCGCTCCGGTGTTCAAGACGGTCGACACGTGCGCCGGGGAATTCCCCGCGCTCACGCCGTATCACTACTCGACCTATGAAGACGACTCCGAGGTCCGGCCTGCTGCGCGGCCTCGCGTGCTCATCCTCGGAGCCGGTCCGAACCGGATCGGGCAGGGCATCGAGTTCGACTATGCGTGCGTCCACGCGGCGTTCGCGCTGGAGGAGGCGGGGTTCGAATCGGTCATGGTGAACTCGAACCCGGAAACCGTATCCACCGACTACGACACCGCCAGCCGCCTCTACTTCGAGCCGCTCACCGCCGAGGACGTCCTAGCGGTCTGT
>JBBRTK010000102.1:0-8335 GCA_038244455.1 Actinomycetota bacterium | reverse complement strand
TCCGGCTGGAATTCGCGCATGATCACGGCTGCGCGCTCAGCCGGCGGACGAACACGGAACTCGTAGAACGCGTCCATGCCGATGAACGGGGACACGAACAGTTCCTTGCCTAACACGTGCCGCACCGCTCCGGTCGCGTCAGGCGTGCCGGCGGCGAACAGATGGTGATGCCACTGCCCGAAGGTGTTGGAGACCTCGTACAGCACGGCGCGGAGATCGCCGGCGGGTCCGAAGCCGAACCAGACCGACAGGGGATTGAACACGTAACCGAAGATCCTGGGCATCGTCAAGATCCGCACGGAACCTCCCTCCAGGTCGATCCCGGCGCGCTGAAGCTGCGCATCGAACCACAGGCGGAGCGGCGAGCCGTCGCGAGGGCCGTGATCGGCGTCGTGGAACGCGAACGGAGCGGCGCGGTTGTAGCCGAACCCCGGCACCCGTCGGTCGAGATCCTCAAGCTCAGCGAGGTCCAGCCACAGGTAGTACACACCGTAGGAGAACCGATGCCCCGCAGGGAAGTAGCGGCGGTGCGCCACTCGCCCCGTGTAGATGGCGCTGTTCACGAGACCGCCGCCAGGGTCGGCTTCGAGACGACGCCCCACGGGGCCGGAGATCCGAGCGCCGCCGCCACTTCCAGCCCCGAGCGGAGGCCATCCTCATGGAACCCGCTGCCGGTCCACGCTCCCGCGAACCAGGTCCGGCGCCGGCCCTGTATGTCCACCATCAGTCCCTGCGCGTCGATCGCCTTGCGGTCGAACAGCGGATGCGAGTACGGGAAGCGGGCCACCTCGCTACCTGGCTCCTTGAGGGGGTTCAGGCTGACGAACACAGGGGTTCGCGTCGGCAAGCTCTGGAGCCGGTTCATCCAGTAGGTCACGGCAACGGCCGCCCCGGGGCGCGCCTGCCCGCTCTCCGCCGCGGTGAGGTAGTTCCATGCCGACCAAACGGCGCGGCGGCGAGGCATGAGCGAGTGGTCGTGGTGCAATACGGCAACGTTCTGCTGGAAACGGAACGCTCCCAGCAACGCTCGCTCCTGATGCGTCGCGCCGGTACCGAGCGCCGCGAGTGTCGTATCGGCGTGGGTGGCGAACACGACATGGTCGAATCGATCAACTCCGCCATGCGTGTCGCGGACGGTGACGCCGTCCTCATCTCGCTCGACGGACGCGACCCGCGTGGAGAGTCGCACGCCGTCAAGGAAGGTTGCCGAGAGCCTCTTCACGTACTCGCGGCTCCCTCCTGTGACCGTCCTCCAACGCTGTCGGTCACCGAGTTGCAGGACGGCATGGTTCTGCAGGAACCCGATCATGGTCGAGGCCGGGAACTCGAGCATCGCGCTCGTGTCCGAGGACCACACCGACGCGATGAGCGGGACCAGCAGATCGTGCCGGAACCCGGGCCCGTATCCGTTCCGTTCGAGGTAGGCGCCGAGCGGCTCCCGGCTCCCTGTGGCCAGGATCGCCGGTGCCTCCGCGCAGAATCGGCGGTAGTCGAGCAGCATGCGCCAATGCGCAGGCCGCGCCCAGTTGGCAGGTTGCGCGAGGAACGCTCCTGCGCGGCTCCCGAACTCCACGCCGCCGTCCGCGAGGGACCACGAGAAGGACATGTCGCTCGGCTCGGTCGGAACGCCCAGATGTTCGAACAACCGAACGAGATTCGGGTAATTGGCGGTGTTGTACGTGACGAACGCCGTGTCGACGGGCACCGCGTGCCCACCGTCCATCACCTCAGCGGTGTTCGCGTGTCCACCCAGCCGGGGTTCGGACTCGTACACGACGACCCCATGCTCCCGGCTGAGCGCCCAAGCCGCCCCCAGCCCTGTGACCCCTCCGCCGATGATCGCGATCCTCTGCACAGACGGAAGATATCAACGAGATGAGCCCAGTTCCGCAGCGGAACCTATGCATCCAACCTGACCACGACACAGCTCAGAGAGCCTATTCCCATGCAGTATGCATGGGTTGCCGCCCGGGTTCGGAAAGGGCCGCTTACCGTTCGCTCACTGATGGCGGCGTCTACCGTCCGCGGCTAGCCACGAGGCCGGCCGCATCTTCCATCCTGTCGTCGAGCGGGGCGAGTTCAATGGAGTCGTTCGTTCGGGACAAGGACTGCCGGAGCAGGGCGTCAGCGAATCCCGGTGAAGCCGGGAGCACCGGTCCGTGCAGGTAGGTTCCGACAACGTTCCCGTTCACGGCGCCCTCGGTTCGGTCCCGTCCGTTGTTGCCTTGGCCGACCGGCACTGCCGCCAGGGGAGCTGCTCCCGCACCGAGGGTGGTTCTGCCCGCGCGGTTCTCGAAGCCGACCACGTCGAAGCTCTTGCCTGCGAACGTGGCGCGCGCGCTCACGCGACCGACGAGCCGATCGCGCCCCGCGGTGGTCGTCACGTCGAGTAGGCCGAGGCCCGTGATCGTCTCTCCGTCGACGCCGACGTAGTCATGGCCCAGCAGTTGATAGCCGCCGCAGATCCCGAATACCACGGTTCCACCGGCGACCAGGTCCGCGACCTCACTCCGCCGTTCGATGAGGTCCGGCCCCACGAGTGCCTGCACGCTGTCCGATCCCCCGCCGATCACGATCAGATCGGTGGCGGCCGGGATCCGGTCACGGCGGGTCACCCCGACCACACGAACCGAGATCCCTCGCCACTCCGCCCGCCGTGTCAACAGCAGGACGTTCCCTCGGTCACCATAGGGCCTGAGGAGATCCGGGTAGAGGTTGACCATGAGCAGGCTTCTCCTCGGGTCCGGGAGCGTGGTGGACGCCATCACGCAGGTATGTCCGTGAGGCGGGCGACGCGCCCGGAGAGCGCCGTCCGAACCTCCAGCATGGCGGTGTAGGTGGCCAGAACCACCGGCGGATGCATGTGATCGCCAAGGGCGATCGCCGTCCGGATGGCGTCGAGCGGTCTGCGTTAGGCCCGCTCGACCCGGGAACAGGTGTACTTCAGCCGAACGGCCACGTCGGCCGCGCGACTACCGCTCGGGACGCAGCGCACGCCGGCGGCGGTCAGCTCCTCCAGGTTCACGTCCCAGATCCACGACACGTCGTGGCCGTCGGCAGCCGCGTCGTTCAGCGCGATGACGACTGCTCCAAGCATCGGGTCGCCGGCTATCTCCTGGATCAGCGCGTCCGCGGAGCCGGGGTTCTTCATCAGCGCGAGCCATACCTTCCGACCGTCGACCGTCAGCTGCTCGAGCCGTCCGAACCGTGGCTGGAACAGGCGCAGCGCTGCGATCGCGGGCTGCGGACAGATCCCCGAGAACCTCGCAACCGCGAGCGCGGCCGCCGCGTTGTACGCGTTGTAGACGCCGCCCACCGGAAGCGTGAACGCCATGCCCTCCGTCTCAAGTTCGATCGAACTCAGGCCCCTGCGTTGCACCACACGGATCTCCACATCCGTGGGCATCCATTCCCACGAACATGCTGGGCACCGGTATCGGCCGAGGTGCCCTACCGTCCGAACCTCGTAGGAGAGACCCTCCCCGCAGCGCGGGCAGACCTCCGGCTCAGCGGAGGCGACGCCCCGCCTCGTGGGGTCTTCAGGCTCCGATCGAACGCCGAAGCTCACGTAGTGCCGGCCCGCAAGCGCGGCGCGCAATAGTGGATCGTCGCCGTTCGCGATGATCGCCGCGCCGGCCGGCAGGAGATCGCACGCTTCGCGGATGAGCGCGACCACACGCTCGGTTTCGCCGAAGCGATCGAGTTGGTCTCGGAACACGTTGGTCAGGACCAGGAGGTGGGGTCGTAGCGCCGACACCATCGATGGGAGCGCGCCTTCGTCCACTTCGAAGACGGCCTTACGAACGCCTGCGGGCGCCTCGACCAGCGCGGCGGCGATCCCCTGTCGCAGGTTCGCGCCGGTATCGTTGCCGAAGGTTGGGATGCCTGCGCGGGAGAAGATCGCACCGATCATCGCGGCGGTCGTGGTCTTGCCGTTCGTCCCGGATACCACCACCACGCCTTCAGGGACGGCCGCGGCCCGGCGCGACGTGAACCCCGGGCTCAGGGCCTCTGCGACCACACCCGGAAGGCTGGACCCCGCGCCGATTCGGGAAAGCCGGCTGAGCCGGCGAGTTGTCCGCGCGAGCCCGACGGCCAGGGCATCCCGGGCCCGGGCGCGCGGGGCCTCCGGCCCGTTTCGGATCGCGCTTGCGAGGAAGCCCTCGATCTGATCGGACGGACGCCCGAGCTCACCCCTGAACAGCTCCGGGTGAACACGCTCGTCGCGTACACATACGATCATGGCGCTCGTGCGGTTTCCCCACGTTTGGGATCGCGTTTGAGGGCGGTAAGGATTGCGTGTCCCAGGTGCGGTCGAACGGGAGCTGCTCGAGCTAGGCCGAGTCTCTCAAGCCGCCAGCGCCGACAGGCTCATGCTTCCCGTCCAGCGTCTCGATCAGGCGCGACACCTCTTTGCTTGCCTGAGCCAGTTCTCGCATGAGGTCCCGCGCGTTCTCGGGGGAGAGCGTTTGGTTATCGAAGCTGAAGTCGACGACTTTGGCGTAGATCTCACCCAGAGGTCCGCGTGTTGCTTCAAGCACTTCCTCCATGAGGCGGCGGCGCAGCTCACTGAGCTCTTCCTGCTGCGCGGCCAAAAGGTGCTGACTCCTGGCCAACTCTCGTTGATCCTCGACGGCGCGCCGCAGCTGCGAGAACGCCAGGGCCAGAATGAAGAACAGCGTCACGCGCGATCCGAGATTCACGAAGGTGTAGACCGGCCGCGCGCCGATCGACCATACGTCGGCCGCGAGTCCGGAGAGGATCGCGAGGCCTGCTGCCGCGACTGCGACACTTCGGGTCCCGAACCACGCGCACAGAATGATCGGCACCACGTAGAAGATCGAGAACGCGATGTATGCACTCGTGAGGCCATCCAGGTACCCGACGACCGGGATGCTCGCCAGAGCCGCAGCGACGATCCATATGCGGGTGGCTGCAGGCCGTTCGATGCTCTTCACTCCGGCACTCCCTAGGTCATAAGCGGTCAGAAGGCGTATCGGCAGCGGCAGTTCTCCCCTTGAGGGCCCTACGATGACTCGCGCGCTCGCTGGTGAGATGAGAGCGAGCGGGGGCCGCTCACGAGGTAGCTGATCGCGGCGGCCAGCAGCCCTGGGATCACGTACACGGGCGCTCCCGTTGTCTCAGCGACGAAGGTGAAGCCCGCCAGGGGGACCTTGTAGACCCCGCTCAGAAACGTGGAAGAAAACCCTCCCACCACCAGCATCCGCCCTGATGCCATCAGGCGGTGTCTACTGAAGGACAAGTTCCTTCGCACGCGACATGCAGTTCATGGGAGGTAGAGCTGATTGAGAAGATCCTGCTCGCGATCGATGATTCAGGCCATAGTGGACGCGTAGTTGTGGTGGCTGCGGAGCTCGCGTCCAAACTCGGCGGCGAGGTCATAGTGCACCATTGCGTCGGTTCCCATGGTGTTTCGAACCTTGCAGGGATCCTTCTGGGGAGTGTCGCGAAAAAGGTGTTGCAGCTAGCCAACCTACCCGTACTCGTCGTTCAATGAATCGAACTCGCGGACCTCTGCACGGGTGCCTCACCGGAGTGATCGAGACGTGACACGACTTGGCGAGCGTTGCCTCTTATCCGAGCCACATCTGCCAACGAGTAGCCTTCCTCATCCACCATGCGTCTGCTAGGTTTGGCCGCGTGGGCGCGGGACGCGATTTCCTGGATGGGTTGGGCCACAGGCTCCGCAGGGCAGGTTACGTACGTAAGTGGATCATCCTTGGGGCGGTTATCGGAATCGTCGCCGGGCTGGGGGCAATCGCCTTCTCCGAGGCTCTCCGATTGGCGACAAGGCTCTTTCTCGTGGGTCTGGGTGGGTATCAGCCTCCTTCACCGATAGGTGAAGGAGCAGCGCTGGGTTCGGCACACTTCACGCGGCCGTGGGCGATCCCTTTGGTGGTTGGCCTTGGGGGGCTCTTATCCGGCATCCTCGTATTCGGCCTCGCGCCTGAAGCAGAGGGACACGGTACCGACGCGGCGATCGATGCCGTTCACCACAACCCCACCGGCATCCGTGCACGGGTTTCGTTGGTGAAGATCATCGCATCGGCCATAACGATCGGGTCGGGAGGTTCCGCAGGACGGGAAGGACCGACAGCCCAGATAAGCGCCGGGTTCGGCTCGCTCCTAGCTCGTCGCTTAGACCTCACTCCAGCTGACGCCAGGATCGCCGTCGCTGTGGGGATCGGTTCAGGCATCGGAGCGATCTTCCGCGCCCCGCTGGGGGGAGCGGTGCTTGGGGCCGAGATCTTGTACCGAGAAGATTTCGAGGTGCAAGCTCTGATCCCGTCGGTGATCGCCTCGATCATCGGCTTCACCCTATTCGGCTCCGTTGAGGGGTTCACTCCTATCTTCGGGTTCCTGCGCGGTTACCAGTTCACGCATCCGATCCAACTTGGGTATTTCGCGCTGATCGGGTTGCTAGCCGGTCTGTTCGGCCTCCTGTACGCCAAGGGCTTCTATGGCCTCACCGCTTTAGCCAAGAGGGCGCCGGGGAGCAGGATGGTCAAGCCCGCCGTCGCCGGCGTGCTCGTCGGGTGTATCGGTCTGGCGTTTCCCTCCGCGTTGGGCACCGGCTACGGATGGGTTCAGGAAGCGCTGGGCTCCAGACTTCTAGGGATCCCGCTGTGGGCGGTGCTCGCCATACCTTTCGCGAAGATCCTCGCGACCTCACTCTCGATCGGTTCAGGTGGGTCTGGGGGCATCTTCGGCCCAGGGATGGTGATAGGAGCTTTCGTCGGTGCGGCGGTCTGGCGTCTACTCGCCCCTATAGCGCCGGGGGTTCCGGCCAGCCCAGTCCCGTTCGTGGTCGTAGGGATGATGGCCTGCTTCGGAGGGATAGCTCACGCGCCGATCGCGGTCATGCTGATGGTCGCAGAGATGACCGGGAGTCTGGAGCTCTTAGCACCAGCCATGTTGGCCGTTGGATTGGCAAGTCTCGTCGTCGGCGAGCACACGATCTACACGAGCCAGCTCAAGAATCGCGAGGAATCCAGCTCCAGGAGGCTCCAGTTCGGGATGCCGCTTCTGGCCTCAGTCCGCGTCGCGAAGGCGATGGAGCCCGCTCGTCTCCTGCTGGACCGTGATTCCATGGCCGGCGAGTCTTTGCGTGCCATGACGTCCGCAGGCCTCTCGGCTGCCCCCGTCGTGGGAGCCGACGCTGCTTACATGGGGTGCGTGACGACTGAGGCCCTGGCCGACAGCGCCGAGGATATGGTTGTGGGTGAGCTAGCCGATCGCTCGATGCCAGTGGTCTCCATGGAGGCAACCCTGGATGCCGGAGCGGAGGCCATCGTGGAAAGCAGCACTACATGGGTCCCCGCACTCGACGACCAAGGGCGCGTCGCTGGGATCCTCAGTCTTGACGATGTCCTGCGCAGCTATCAGAAAGCGCTCGAGACGAGCTACCACCAGTTCGCTCGCGTGACGTCCGGCGCCACGCTCATCGAGGCAAAGGTCGATGGATCATCAAACTTCATCGGCAGGCGAGTCTCAGATGCCGGATTCCCTCGGGGCACGCTCGTGGTTACGATCCGCAGGGGCGATCAACTCATCTTCCCCCATAGCGATACCAGGCTGGAAGTCGGTGACCAGGCAAGCATCCTCACCGATGAGGCCGACGCGGATGAGGTGTTGTCGGCGCTGCGGGGTGAAGCGAAGGGTCCGGAGGACGTGGCGCCTGATGCCCCAATGATCTGACATCGTTCGGCCGTAGGGGGTCCAGAAGTCCGATTCGTTCAAGCGGCCCTCGCGTGATATTTGGTTAACCAGACCACCGAGCACCCGGCGCAGCTCGATGTCAGGGATCGGCACCGGTGCGGGAACCATACCGATCGTCTCGGGAGCGTGAAGGTCGATCCCCCGCTGGGGCCGGTTAGAGTTGTAATGCTCTCAGTACTCGGCGAGGAACCGGTTCAGACGTCGACGGCCGAGGGTCCGATCGGTGCCCTCGATCCGCACGGTCCTGATCGCACACTCGGAGAAGGCGTTGGCATCAGGTGTGCGGATCACACGGATCCTTCTGTGACCCCTCCGTGATCGCCTTGTTGACGCCTTCGAGAAGGCCGCCTGTCACATCCCGCAGGGAACTTGGAGTCACGGTCACGGATCAGGAAGCGCACGTTTTCCAGGACGCCGGCCATCGAGAGGTTGCGCGCCTGTTGGGTAACCCAGAGCGCATCGGGGTTTCGGGAGTCCGGCAACGCACGGGTTGCTGCCATCATCCGTCGGCGCCGAGATCCCGTTCCGCCTCGACCTCGACCATCGCGATCCCGCGAGGCCGTCCCTTGCGGATCCACAGCCACATGAAGAGACC
>JBBRTK010000101.1:0-8351 GCA_038244455.1 Actinomycetota bacterium | reverse complement strand
GGCCTGGAGGACCCGGCGCACGCGGACGGCCAGGTCGTCGGGCGGTTCCCGATCGTGGGCCGCGCTCGCGAACGTCGCCAGGCCGTCGGCGAGGGAGGCGGCCTCGGCGCGACACGCCGCACACCCACGCAGGTGCGCCGCAACGGCATCGGTATCCGCGTCCGTCAGCGTGCCCAACAGGTGATCGGGCAGCCGTTCCCGGACCTGCTCACACGTCATCGTTCAACTCCTGTCCCATGGCCTCGCGGAGCCGGAGCAGCGCGGTGCGGATCCGGGTCTTCGCGGTGCCGACGGGGATCCCTTCGATCTCGGCGATCTCACCGCTGGTCCGTCCGCCGAAGTACGCGAGTTCCAGCGCCGCCCGTTGTTCAGGGCTGAGCGCGGCCATGGCTCGCCGGGCACGGCCGGCCATGTCGGCCGTCGCCACCTGCTGTTCGGGACCGGGGCCGGGGTCGACCTCCTGCGGTTCGCCGATCTTCTCGAGGGAGCGGGACTCCAGGACCCGCCGCCGCAGCGAATCGATCGCCAGAGACCGCGCCACGAGCAGCACCCAGGTCTCCAGCTTGCCCCGGTCGGTATCGAAGGAGGCGGCCGTTCGCCACAGCTTGACGAACGTGTCCTGCACCAGATCCTGCGCCGCCGCGTCGCTTCCGAGCATCACGATCCCCAATCCGTACACACGCGAGGCAAATCGCCCGTACAGTTCGTCGGCCGCCCGCTGGTCACGCGAAACGAACGCCCGCATCAGGGCGCCATCGGACTTGGGCTCTCTCGATCGCATGCGCAGCACGCTACTCGCACGGTGTACGAACGGGAAGCCGTGGGGGTTTACCACCCGGGCGCGCACGGCTAGCCGTACCCGTTACTTCGCGATCCCGGCGTAGAAGGTGTCGGGTGACATCCCGAAGGCCCGCGTGAACGCCTTGGTGAGGTTCCCGGTCTTCGCGACGAGAGGCCAGAAGTCCCGCAGGGCCGGTTCTCCGGTCTTGGAGATGAGGTAGTCGACGGCGCCGAAAGCCACGGCGTACTCCTCGTAGCCGGTCAGAGAGATCATGCGCTGCAACGGCTTCGAGGTGTGAGTGCGGGCGACGGCAAGTCGCTTTCCCCGTTCGGCGGCGAAGGGAGCCTTCCCAGTGTGGCCGCGGCGCGGCGAGCCACTCGATGCTGGCGGTGGGACGATCGCGGGCGCAGGGGCGGAGCAGGCGGCGAGAGCCAGGAGCGTCATCAGTGTGGCGGCTGTGGTCGGTCGGAGGGTCGTCCGGGACGGTGCCGGTCTACGCAAAGGCCCGGATGTGCCGCAGGACCAGCTCCGCCAGTGCCACGTTGCCGCCGAGGGAGACTGTTCCGGCGGCCAGCACCTCGTCCGGGCCCAGCCGCCGTCCCGCAACCAGCGCGAACTGTGGTGCCCGCCCCTTGATCCGGGCGTCCGGCTCATCCCCGGCGCCGGGCACTTCGCCGGATCCGAGCCCCCAATGCCAGGAACCCCCACCGGCCCCTTCCAGGTCGATCTGCACGGTCAGTCCGGCGAGCGACTCTCCCGCCTGCTCGAGGGCCCACGGGAGCATGCGAACGCCCAGGTCCACGGTCAGATAGATCGGCCAGTGCTCGTAGCTCGGTCCCAACCCGTTGCTGGCGCGCATGTCCTCGCCGTGCAGCCACCACTCGGTAACGCGGGACTGGACCAGGTACGGCGCTGCGATATCTCCCGAAACCCACGCGAATCGCCGCGTCATCCAGTCCTCGCCGGGCAGGTGCGCCGAATGCGCCAAGAAAGACTCCGCCGCCTGGCCCCAGAGCGTGATGACCTCACGGTTGGAGAGCCCGGCGCGACGGTTCACGGTCCACGCGTTGAACCCATCGAGATCGAATGGCCGGTCTCCGGACTGGGCGCGAAAGGCGTCCAGCTCCTCCGCCGGTTCGCCGGCGACCAACTGGGCCGCCGCCGTGTCCCCGGCGGCCAGATGAGCCATGACGTCGCGGTTCCACCAGCCGGGAGCGGCACTCGGGAGGTCCCACGAGCCGGGGTCTGAGAACTGGATCATGCGCCCCAGACGTTGCCGTTCGGCGTGGGCGATGCCGAGCAGCGTCTCCCTGTCCAGGCTCACCGATCCCCCCCTCTGGCGCGTACGGATGTGTCGGCGCGGATTGTACATTCGCGGCATGCACCTCCTCCTGGCTCCCGACAAGTTCCGCGGCACGCTCTCGGCACGCCAGGCCGCCGAGGCGTTCGAGACCGGATGGCGGCGGGTGCGGCCGGGGGACACCTACGACATCGCGCCGCTCGCCGACGGGGGAGAGGGCACCCTGGAGACCCTGGTGGACGCTCTCGGCGGCTCGATCATCGAGGCGGCGGTGACGGGGCCTCTTGGCGACCGTGTAGACGCCACGTTCGGGTTGGCGGACGGCCCGGAGGGCCGCGTCGGCGTGGTCGAGATGTCACGCGCTTCCGGCCTGGCGCTCCTGGCCGCCGGCCGCAGGGATCCCGGGCGGACGACCACGTTCGGCACGGGCGAACTCATCCGGCTGGCGCTGGATCAAGACCTCGTCCGGCTGGTCGTCTGCATCGGCGGGAGCGCGACCAACGACGGCGGCGCCGGGATGGCCCAGGCGCTGGGCGCACGATTGTTGGACGCATCGGGGAACACCGTTGAGCCGGGCGGACGAGCCCTCGCGAACCTGGCACGGATCGACGTCTCCCAGTTGGACCCGCGGCTCCGCACGGTCAAGGTGACGGTGGCGAGCGACGTCGACAATCCGCTGTGCGGCCCGTCGGGCGCCAGCGCGGTCTACGGGCCCCAGAAGGGTGCGTTGCCGGAGGATGTGAGGACGCTGGATCAGGCGCTGGCGCACCTGGCTGCGGTGGTGAACCGTGATCTGGGGATCGACCTCAAGGACGAGCCGGGCGCGGGAGCCGCCGGAGGGCTCGGGTTCGGGCTGATGGCCTTTTGCGGGGCACGCCTTCGCCCCGGGATCGACGTGGTCATGGACGCGGTCGGCCTGGCCGTCCGGCTCGCCAGAGCCGGCCTGGTCGTGACGGGGGAAGGCAAGCTGGATGCCGGATCCATGCACGGCAAGGTTCCCGCGGGGGTGCTGAGGGTCGGGCGAGAGGCCGGCGTGCCGGTGCTCATCGTGTGCGGGGTCGCCGAGGTGTTGCCTCCCGGCGCCAAGGTTTGGGCCCTGGCGGACCGCTTCGGACTGGATGCCGCCCTGTCCGACCCCCGGCGGTGCATGACCGATCTGGCCGCTGAGCTGGCAGAACGGTTCGAAAGCCCGCTCGGCTCCTGAGCGTTCGGGCCGGCTCCGGCTACAATGACCCGGTATCGTTCGGTCCATCCCACCACCACACCCGGAGGAAGAGACATGATCACGCTGACCGAGGCCGCCGCGGGCAAGGTGAAGGCCCTGCTGGAAGAGGAAGGGCGAGACGACATCGCACTGCGCGTGGCGGTTCAGCCGGGCGGGTGCTCAGGTCTTCGCTACGCGATGTACCTGGACGATCAGGTCTCGGAGAAGGACGCCACGCAGGAGCAGTTCGGCGTCCGGTTGGTCATCGACAAGATGAGCGTTCCCTACCTGTCAGAGGCCACGGTGGACTTCGTGGACAGTCTGGAGCAGTCGGGCTTCACCATCGACAACCCGGCCGCGACCGGCGGCTGCGCCTGCGGGAACTCGTTCCACTGACCGTCTGCCCAGGCGGCCGGCACGCCGGGGGATTCAGTCCGGGTCGTAGGCGAGGTTCGGCCTGAGCCACCGCTCGGCTTCCGAGACGCTTTCACCCACCCGCCGCGCGTAGTCCTCGACCTGATCCTTGCCGATCCTGCCCACGTTGAAGTACCGCGCCTGCGGATGGCCGAAGTAGAGCCCGCTCACGCTGGCGGCAGGCGTCATCGCCATGTGTTCGGTCAGCTCCATGCCGATCTCACCGGCGTCGAGCAGGTCGAACAGACGCCGCTTCAAGACGTGGTCCGGGCAGGCCGGATACCCGAAGGCGGGCCTGATCCCGCGGTAGCGCTCGTCGACCAGTGCGTCGTTGGCCATGCGTTCAGTTTGGTAGCCCCACGCGATACGGGCCTCCTGATGGAGGTACTCCGCGAAGGCCTCGGCCAGGCGGTCCGCGAGCGCCTTCACCATGATCGCCCGGTAGTCATCCAGGGCAGCCTCGTAGCCCTTCACCAACTCGTCGCACCCCAGCCCGGCCGTCACGGCGAAGGCGCCGATGTGGTCGGCGAGCCCGCGATCCGCCGGCGCGACGAAGTCGGCGAGTGAGCGGTTCGCTCCCTCATCCTTCTTCACCTGCTGGCGCAGCATGGGGAACGTGAGCCCGTTGTCCAGGACGATGTCGTCCATCTCGGCGCCGGCGGGCCAGAACCCGTAGACGCCCTTCGCATGGAGCGATGCATCCCGCTGGATCTGATCGAGCAGTTCCTGCCCGTCGGCGAACAGGGCGCGGGCGGCTTCGCCGTGGTCGGGGTGGTCGAGGATCTGGGGGTATCTGCCCTTCAACTCCCACGCGGTGAAGAAGAACGTCCAGTCGATGAATGGCCGCAGGTCCTCGATCGAGACGTCGACGACCCGTAGTCCGGTGAACGAGGGCGTCGCGATGTCTTCGGCCCTCCACTCGATCGGCGCGGGGTTCTCGAGGGCCTTGCGGTAGGGCAGGAGCGGCGTCTTCTCACGTTCGGCGTGCTGGGCGCGCAGATGGTCCTGCAGCGTCCGGTTCTCCTTGTCCAGGGTGAGCTTGCGATCTTCGTCCAGCAGGGCGCTGACCACGCCGACCACCCGAGATGCGTCGACCACATGCACGACCGGCTGCGCGAATGCCGGGGCGATACGCACGGCGGTGTGCTGGCGCGAGGTGGTGGCCCCGCCGATCAGGAGCGGAAGCGTTAGCCCGCGCCGCTCCATCTCCTTGGCAACCTTCACCATCTCGTCCAGGGACGGCGTGATGAGTCCAGAGCAGCCGACGATGTCGACACCCTCGGCCACGGCGGTATCCAGCAACACGTCCGCCGGCACCATGACGCCCAGGTCGATGACCTCATAGTTGTTGCAGCCCAATACCACTCCCACGATGCTCTTGCCGATGTCGTGGACGTCGCCCTTCACGGTGCACAGGATCACCTTCCCGTTGGCCCTCGGCGTGCCCCCCGCCGCCACCAAGACCTGCTTCTCGTCCTCCATGAACGGCTCGAGGTAGGCGACCGCCTTCTTCATGGCGCGGGCGCTCTTGACCACCTGCGGCAGGAACATCTTCCCTGCACCGAACAGGTCGCCGACGATCTTCATCCCGTCCATCAGCGGGCCTTCGATCACCTCCAGAGGCCGCTCGTAGAGGTGGCGCGCTTCCTCGGCGTCCTCCACGATGAAGTCGTCGATGCCGTGCACGAGGGCGTGCGAGAGCCGGGACTGCACATCCGCCTGGCGCCACGTGAGGTCGCGTTCGCGGACCACACCACCGCTCTTCACGGTCTCGGCGAATGCCACCATCCGTTCCGTTGCGTCGGGGCGGCGGTTGAAGATGATGTCCTCGACGTGCTCCAGGAGATCCTTGGGGATGTCGTCGTAGACCGGGAGCTGGCCGGCGTTCACGATGGCCATGTCGAGCCCGGCCGAGATGGCGTGGTAGAGGAACGCCGAGTGGATCGCCTGCCGCACGGGTTCGTTCCCTCGGAACGAGAAGCTGAGGTTAGAGAGACCGCCGCTGATCTTCACGCCGGGACAGCGACGCTTGATCTCCCGGGCCGCTTCGATGAACCACTTCGCGTAGTCGCTGTGCTCCTCCAACCCTGTGGCGATGGCCAGGATGTTGGGGTCGATGATGATGTCGGTCGGGTCATAGCCCGCATCCTGTGTCAGGAGCCTGTAGGCGCGCTCGCTCACCTGGACGCGCCGCTCCAGGGTGTCGGCCTGCCCCTTCTCGTCGAACGCCATGACCACGACCGAGGCCCCGTAGCGCTTGACCTTCCGGGCCTTGTCCAGGAAGTCCGCTTCGCCTTCCTTCAGGCTGATCGAGTTCACGATCCCGCGGCCCTGCACGCACTTGAGCCCGGCCTCCAGGACCGACCATCTCGATGAGTCGATCATCACAGGGACCTTGGCGATGTCGGGTTCTGTTGCGATGAGGTTCAGGAAGGTGGTCATCGCCAGTTCACCGTCCAAGAGGTCGGTGTCCATGTTCACGTCGATGACGTTCGCCCCAGCGCGCACCTGCTCGGCGGCGACGTCAACCGCCGCCTGGTAGTCGCCGGACTCGATGAGCCCGCGGAACTTCTTCGATCCGGTGATGTTCGTGCGCTCGCCGATCATCACGAAGCCGGTCTCCGGGGTGATCCGGAAAGGCTCAAGCCCGCTCCACGTGGTGACCTGCTGGTCGAACACGGGGATGGTTCGGGGTTCGATCTGGCGCACGCCGTCCGCGATCATCCGGATGTGATCGGGGGTTGTCCCGCAGCAACCTCCTACGATGTTCACGAGGCCGTCGCTCGCGAACCCGCGCAGGAGCGCACTGGTGGTCTCCGGCGTTTCGTCGTAGCCGCCGAAGGCGTTGGGCAGGCCCGCATTGGGGTAGCAGGCGATGGGGATGGGCGCGATCCTCGCCAGGTCCTCGACGTAGGGACGGATCTCGGTGGCGCCGAGCGAACAGTTGACCCCCACCACCGCGGGTTCTGCGTGCTGGATGGCCGTCCAGAACGCCTCGACCGTCTGCCCGGACAGCGTCCGGCCGCTGCGGTCCACGATGGTCACGCTGATCCAGCGGGGGAGCTCGGGTGCCACATCCATCGCGGCGGCGATCGCCGCCTTGGCGTTCAGCGTGTCGAAGATGGTCTCGATCAACAGCAGGTCGACGCCGCCGTCCCGGAGCCCCCTTATCTGCTCCGCGTAGGCCTCATAGACGGCGTCGAACGACACCGTCCGGAACGAGGGGTCGTCTACCTTGGGTGACATGGACAGCGTGACGTTCAGCGGACCGACCGAACCGGCCACCAGCCGGGTGCCGGAGAACTCCGCGGCCGCCGCTTTCGCCAGCCGCGCTCCTTCGACGTTCATGTCATAGACGGCGTCCTGGAGCCCGTAGTCGCTCTGGCCTATGGAGGTCGCGGTGAAGGTGTTCGTCGAGGTGATGTCGACTCCGGCCTCGAAGTAGGCGCGATGGATCTCGGTGACGATCTGCGGTTGAGAGAGGTTGAGGAGGTCCGGATCGCCCTTCACGTCCTTGCCGTGCTCAGCGAACCGCTCCCCCCGGAACTCCTCCTCCGTCAGCCCGCGTCCCTGCAAGAGCACGCCCCACGCACCGTCCAGGACGACGATCCGTTCGTCGAGAAGCGCCTTGAGTGCGGGATGTTGGCCCATGGCGTTCACCCTAGCGGCGCATGGCGGCCAGCGACCAACGAGGTTGGCGCTCGGGGGCGGGTTGCGGGTAGGCTCCGGACATGAGCATGAGTCCGACCTTCCCGGAGATGATGCTGCTCCGAGAACACGGCAAGGGGTCGAAGCCGACCCGCCAGCCGGAGCAGCCCGCCAAGCGAACCCGCCGCCAGAACGAGGTCGCGCTTGCGGGCGTCCCGCTGTTCAGCGGCATCTCGCGGCGCCACCTGCGCACGCTTGCCGCCGAGGCGGACGTCCAAGTCTTCAAACCCGGGCAGATCATCGTGGAAGAAGGGATGCCGGGCGAAACGCTCTTCGTCGTCCTGGAGGGCCAGGCCAAGGTGACCCGCAAGAAGCGGAAGGTCGGGCAGGTGGTCCCGGGAGACTTCTTCGGTGAGCTATCGGCCATCGACGGGGGCGAGCGCAGCGCCTCTGTGGTCGCGGAGACGCCGATGAGCCTGCTTCGCCTGTTCAGGCACACGCTGGTCGACATGGTGAAGTCGGAACCGGACTTCTCGACGAAGTTGCTGGACGGGATCGTCGCGCGGCTCCGGCAGATCTCCGGCGCCGGCCTCTAGCGGGACCGGCTCAGAGCAACGCTTCGATGGTCTGGAGCGTTTCTCCGTCCAGCACGATGTCGCCGGCCTGGGCGTTCGTCCGGACGTGCGCGGGGTTCCGACTCCCGGCGATGGCCGCCGTGACGCCCGGTTGCGCGATGTTCCAGGCCAGCGCGAGTTGCGCGAGGCTGATCCCGAGGCGCTCGGCGATCGGCCGCAACGCCCCGAGGAGCGTGAGATGCCGGGGCAGATGTTCGGGTCCGAAGAGGTTCTGTCCCTCGGTGAGGCGCCAATCGCCGAGGTCGAACGTGGTGTCGGGCCCGATCGCGCCGGTCAGCAGCCCGGCGCCCAGCGGGGAGTAGCTGACCACGCCGACCCCCACCTGCCCGCACCAGGCGATGAGCTCGCGGTCTTCCAGCGTCACCATCG
>JBBRTK010000100.1:0-8405 GCA_038244455.1 Actinomycetota bacterium | reverse complement strand
GTGGTAAGTGTTGCGCTGCGGGCCGTCCAGGGAACCCGCACGATGAGCAGGGTACCGCCGCCGCGGCCGGTAGCCGCACTGGTGACCACGCCCCGCGTTCCCTCGCCGTCTTCGACCGGCGAGCCGGAGGCTACCGAGCCGCCTGAGCGCAGGTGTCGAAGGACGGTCCCGGGATGGCCCAGGTTCTTGATCTTCGCCACGGATTCCTGACCCAGGAAGCACCCCTTCTGCCAGTCCACGGCGCCTTCGAGTGCGGCCTCTGCGGGGAGAGCCTCGGCTGGGTAATCCACGCCCATCCTGGCGATCCCCAGCCGGATCCGCCGCGTTTCCAGCGCCGCCTCGCCCACCTCGGTGAGCTGCTTCTTCATCATCATGTCCTCGACGCGCCGGGCCGGTCTCCCGTTCGGCGTGATCACGTCCAGACCGGGGCCCAGCACGGAGGGTTCGAGGCCCGCCAGACCCACACGGCCGGCGGCATCATCCAGCACGGCGAACAGGAAGTGGGAGGTCGTCGCGTCCTCGAGGAGGACATCCGAGGACAGGATGTAGGGCCCGAGGAGGAGCCCGACGTGATCCAGCTGATCTGGTGCCTGCAACAGGAGGAAGGACGTCTCGTCCCGAGCAACCGTGAAGTCCGCGCGGATCCGCCCGGTGGGGGACAGCAGGAGGGTTCGCCGCGAGTGGCCGGGCCGAAGGGTGAGGACGTCTGCCGTGACCAGGTCCTGCAGCCACTGGGCGGCGTCGGCACCGTGGACCCGCACCTTCCTCCACGTCGAAAGATCGGCGAACGCCCGCTGTTCGTCGATCGCGGCCAGGTGGTCCTGCGACATCGGCTCCATGGGTCCTCCCGACCGTATCATCGGCAGGATGGACGTCCCGAGCACACTCCTGGTCACGAATGACTTCCCGCCGCGAGTGGGCGGGATCCAGCGGATGCTGGGGTCCCTGGTAGGCGAACTTCCCCCGGACCGCGTATCCGTGCTGGCACCCAGTTGGGACGGAGCGGCCGGATCCGACGCCGCGCGCGTGTACCGCACCTTCAGGGAGCCGCAACGGTTCATCTGGCCCTCCGCCTCGTTCCTGACCCGCATCCTGGAGGTTGCGGAGGAAACGAAGGCGGAGGTCGTGGTGTTCGGCGCGGCCAGCCCTCTGGCGATCCTCGGACCCCAGGTCGCTGCGGCGGGGCTCCCCTACGTGGTCATCGCGCATGGGTTCGAGTATTGGCTCTCGATGCTCCCGGGATCGCACGCGCTGATGCGCAGGGCCACGGCGCGAGCCTCTCGGGTAACCGCGTGCTCGGAGTTCGTGGGCCGAACGGTGCGGACGGCCGTGCCGCGGCACGTGCCGGTGTCGATCCTGCACCCCGGGGCTGACATCAGCCGGTTCCATCCCGATCTCCCGACGCAGGATCTGCGGATCCGGCACGGGATCGGCGATCGGCCCCTGGTGGTGTGCGTGAGCCGCCTGGTGATGCGTAAGGGACAGGACACGTTGATCAGAGCGATGGCCGACCTGCAACGGCGGATCCCAGGCGCCGCGCTGCTGATCGTCGGGGCCGGGCCGCACGAGAACGCACTCCGCGGTCTGGCGGCGGCGGCCCCCGCGGACTCGGTGTTCTTCGCGGGGGAGGTCGCGGAGGAGGAACTGCCGCGCTACTACGCCATGGGAGACGTGTTCGCGATGCCGTGCAGGAGCCGGCTGGCCGGTCTGGAGGTCGAGGGGTGGGGCGCGGTGTTCGTCGAGGCAGCAGCGTGCGGCAAACCCGTGGTGGTGGGCGACTCAGGCGGCGCGCGCGAGTCGCTCGTCGACGGCGAGACGGGCTTCCTGGTTGACGGAACCGATATCAGCGCCCTGGTGCGAGCGCTCGGTGATCTGCTCGCGGACCCCGGCTTGGCCGCGCAGATGGGCCGGGCCGGCCGCGTCCGTGTAGAACGCGAGCTTTCCTGGCCGCGCTTGGCCGCCCGACTCACGGGCTGGCTCCAAGCCGCCGCCGGCTGACGCGCAGGTCGTTCTCCGTGCGAGTACCGCGGGGTACCCTGACCGGATGGAGGGTTCCCCGCCGCAGATCGATGGATTGCGTGACGACGCTCGATGCCCGTCGTGCGGTGCGCTCGTCACCGCCGACGCCGAGTGGTGCGGGCAGTGCTTCGCCTCGCTCCGGCCTGATCCGGTGCCCCGTGAGGAACCCGCCGCCAAGATCGGGATCAACGTGAGCGAGGAGCCCAAACCCCGTCTTTCCTGGACGTGCCCCGCGTGCGAGCAGGAGAACGACATCGAGCTCAACCGGTGCGAGCGCTGCGGGACGTCGTTCGCCGCCCTCATGAAGGCCGAGGAGGTACCGGTGAGGGTCGAACCGATGGAAGCGCTGAAATGGTCGCTCATCTGCCCCGGGCTCGGCCACCGAAAGGCCGGGCGCGGCGCCGAAGGGGTGGCGCGCGGCATGGCGTTCTCGCTTTCCCTCATCCTCCTGGTGGTTGTCGCGTTGTCCACGCACGGTTCGGCCGGCGAGGTCGCCATGGCGTCGCTCTACCTGGTGACCACCATCACGCTGTATCTCGGATCGGCGGTTGAGGCATACCGCATCGCGGCGGGTGGAGCGCCGTTCGTGTCCTCCCGAACGCTCATGTGGGTGACGGTCGGGTTCCTCCTGGTTTCGATCGCATTGCTCGCCATCACCGCCACCGTGTCCGCCAGACGCTAGGATTCGCGGAGTGGAACACGCCGAGGGTTCGATCGTGATCGATGCACCGCTCGAAGATGTCATCGAGGTCATCGAGAACTACGAGGCGTACCCGGAGTGGGCCGACGTGCAGAAGGTGGAGGTTCGCCAGCGGGGTGAGGGGGACCGCGCCACGGAGGTGGCGTTCGAGGTGGATGTCCCCGTGATGGGCAAGGCCTCGTACACGCTCTCCTACATCTACGCGGCGGGCGACACGGGGCTGTCCTGGACCACGAAGGAGGCGCGCGGCACCATCCGCGACATCCGCGGCGAGTATCTCCTCACGGATCTTCCCGACGGCGGCACGAAGGTCGTCTATCGCCTGGCGGTCGAGCTGGGGGTCCTGGTCCCGGGGTTCCTGCGAACCGAAGGCGCGAAGCGAGTCATCGAGAACGCCCTGGAACGGCTGAAGCGTCGCGTGGAGATGGGCTAGAGCCGCGTAAGCTTCCCGCATGCGGGTGCTGCTGTTCACGGGGAAGGGCGGCGTGGGAAAGACCACGATCGCCGCGGCCACGGCGGTTCGCTCCGCCCGCGCCGGCAAACGCACCCTCGTCATGAGCACGGACCCCGCCCACTCGCTCGGGGACTCCTTCGAGATCGAGATCGGATCCGAACCAGCGCTGATCGAGCCGAACCTCTGGGCGGAGCAGATCGACGCCCAGGATCGCTTGGAGGGCAACTGGCGCGAGATCCAGGACTACTTCATCCAGCTGATGAACTGGGCCGGGACGGAGACGATCCAGGCGGAGGAACTCACGGTGATCCCGGGCCTGGACGAGATCTTCGCGCTCATCGACGTGAAGACCCACGTGGAGTCCGGGGCCTACGACATGCTGGTCGTGGACTGCGCTCCGACCGCCGAGACGCTCCGGCTCCTCAGCCTCCCCGAGGTCATGAACTGGTACATCGAGCGGATCTTCCCCGTCGAACGGCGGGTGGTGAAGGCCGTTCGTCCCATCGTGTCGAAGATGACCACGCTCCCTATCGCCGGGGATCAGGTGTTCGGCGCCATCGAGCGGTTGCACCGGAACCTGGAGGCGGTGAAGCAGATCCTGACCGACGAGAAAGTGTCGAGCGTCCGGCTGGTGGTGAACCCGGAGAAGATGGTCATCTCCGAGGCCCGCCGTACCTACACCTACCTGGGGCTGTTCGGCTATCGGGTGGACGCGGTGATCGTGAACCGCGTGCTCCCTCCCGACGTCACCGACCCCTACTTCGGCAAGTGGAAGGACATCCAGGCCGAGCACCTGGCCACCATCCACGAATCGTTCGAGCCGGTGCCCATCCTGAAGGCACGGCTCTTCGACCGGGAAATGGTTGGGGTGACCCTGCTGGACGAGATGGGCGACGAGGTCTACGGGGACCTGGACGCCACCTCCGTCCTGTACCGGGACGATCCCATCCGCGTTCGGAAGAAAGGGACGGGGTACATCCTTTCGATGCGGCTCCCGTTCGTGAGCCGCGATGACATGGACGTCCACAGGCGTGGCGAGGAACTCTTCGTCCGGGTCGGCTCCTACAAGCGGAACCTGGTGCTTCCCCAGACCCTCAAGCGGATGACCGTTCGCGGGGCGGCGTTCGAGGGGGACCACCTGGAGATCGCGTTCGGGCGGGAGCCGCGTCCGGGTGAGACGGAGGATGCTGCGCCTCAGAAGAAGACACGGAAGGAGCGGAAACGCGATGGCTGAGCCGACGATGAAGAAGACCGCTCGCGCGAAGGTCGCGGCGGTGCCCAACGTGCCCGGGCCGGACCCGGCCGAGGCCGCGGCTCCCGAGGATCGACACGGCGCGGCGGCGTGTCCGGTCGCCCTCTGCCCGGTCTGCGCGGCGGTGCAGCTGCTCCAGCCGCTCAACCCCGTGGTAGTGGAGCACCTCCTGAACGCCGGGCGCGAGTTCCTGTTGGCGGCCAAGGCGGCATTGGCGGTTCTCGGCGCCGACACGAAGGACGAGGGCGACGGACCTCTCGAGAAGATCGACATCGGGTGAGCGAGGGTCTCCAGGCGGTCGGGATCGACGTCGGCGGTACGAAGACGGCGGCCGTCCGCATCTCGGCTTCCGGAGCCGTGCTGGCGCGCGAGACGCTGCCCACTCCGGCCGATGACATGCAGGCAACCCTGGAGACCACGGTTCGCGCGGCCCAGGCCGTGCTCACCCCCGGCGTTCGCGCGATCGGCATCGGTGCAGCCGGATTGGTCGAAGCGGGAACCGGACGGCTGACGTTCGCACCGAACCTGGCCTGGCGGAACGTTTCCCTGGTGGAACACATGTGGGACGCCGTCGGACTTCCGACGATCGCGGACAACGACAACAACGTGGCCGCCTGGGGAGAGTTCCGGCTGGGCGCCGGCCGGGGTCGTTCGCATCTGCTGTTCGTCGGGGTCGGGACGGGCATCGGTGGCGGGATCGTAGCGGACGGGAAGTTGTTCCGCGGAGCGCACGGGTTCGCCGCCGAGATAGGGCACATCGTCGTGGAGCCCGGCGGACCGCTCTGTGGATGCGGGAACCACGGGTGCTGGGAGCAGGTGGCCAGCGGGCACGCGGTCACGCGGGCCGGGCGCGAAGCCGCGCGGCAGCACCCCCAGTCCATGATCGCCCGCCGATGTGACGGCGATCCCGCCCGCGTGACGGGGCCTCTCGTGACCGAGTGCGCGCGCGCGGGCGACCCGGTTGCGCGGGGGATCCTTGCAGAGGTGGGCAGGCGACTCGGGGAGGGCATCGCCGGACTTGTCAACGTGCTGGATCCCGAGGTCGTGGCCGTCGGTGGGGGCGTTGCGTCGGCGGGGGAGTTCCTCCTGGAGCCTGCCCGGGCCGCGTTCGCAGGAGCGGTGGAGGCCGCGGCGCACCGCCCTGCCGTGCCCATCGTCGCGGCAACCCTTGGGACCGAGACCGGCGCCATCGGCGCCGCGATGCTGGCCCTGGACGAACTCACGTGAGCAGCGCTGAACTCAAGAAGGCGAAGCGATCGGTCCGGCGTGGCGTGTTGGGCCTCCGCGACGCAACCTCACCGGAGGAACGGGCCGTGAAGGCCGCCGCGATCGCCGCACAGTGCCTGGAGCTGCCCGACATAGCCGCCGCGCGCGTCGTCATGGCCTTCTGGTCGTTCGGTTCCGAGGTGCCGACCCTGCCGATCATCGAGGCGCTGATCGCCGCCGGGAAAGAGGTGGCGCTGCCCCGCATCGCGGACGGTGATCTTCAGGTCCGCGGATGGGCGCCCGGCGACCCGATGACCGAAGCCTCGTTCGGGGCGCTTGAACCAGCCGGCGGACGGCTCGTGCCGCCGGGAGAGGTGGACGTGGTGCTCACCCCGGCGGTGGCCTTCGATCGAGGAGGGCGACGGATCGGCTACGGCGGCGGCTTCTACGACCGCTTCTTCCCGAAGACGAACGCCGTGCGCGTGGGGGTAGCCATGGCGCTACAGGTCGTGGACGAAGCCCTACCCGCCGGGCATTTTGACCTGGCTGTGCAGTTCGTCGTCACCGAGGATGAGCTCATCCGGACCGGCGCCACGCCGGCGGGATGATGCAGGCCGTGAGGTTGCCCGACATGCCGGCGCGCGCCCGGATCCCGTGGCGCGAGGCCGAGTTCGCCTCGCTGGACTTCGAGACCACAGGGCTGGACTTCTCGAAGGACGCCGTCATCTCCTTCGGGGTCGTTCCGGTGCTCGCCGGAAGGGTCATCGTGGGTGAGTCCGTGCACCAATTCGTGCGGCCCCAGATCCCTCCGTCGCCGCGGTCCCAGACCATCCACGAGCTCAGGCCGCAGGACCTGGCCGATTCGCCGGATATGGCCGACGTGCGGGATGTGCTTCGCGCCGCCCTGAACGGGCGGTACCTGCTTGTCTGGTACGCGGAGGTCGAGATGCATTTCCTGCGGGCGATCTTCGGCGGCGCGCAACGTGCGTGGCGACGGCGAACCATCGACGTTCGAACCATGGCGATCGTCGTCGACGGGCTCCCTGCAGCGTCGCGCTCCCAGCTCGGGTACGGCCTTACGAGCACCGCGGGGCGGTTCCAGATCCCGGTGGCGAACGCGCACGAGGCGATGGATGACGCGCTGGTGACGGCGCAGCTCTTCATCACCCTGGCCGCCAAGGTGCCGGACCATGAGGCGCCCACCGTCCGCGACCTGCTCAAGATCGCGCGCCCGTAGCGGGCCCCGACTTGAACAACGGTTCAATGAAGCGGTATAACCCGGGTCCCAGCCGATCCGTTGGCCCATCGTTGGAGGATGCACCGTGACCGATCCCATCAAGAGCGCGTTCTACGACATCCAGGCCGCCGCCGGCGCCGGGTTCGTCGAGGAGGGCGGGTGGCTCTGGACCACCGGCTGGGGTGACTTCGACAAGGAATACGGGGCCGTCCGTGAAGGCGTGGGGATGTGGGACCTGTCCCCCCTGAACAAATGGGACTTCGCGGGTCCCGAGGCCGCCGAGGCCGTGCAGCGCACGCACACCAACGACATCCTGGGCATGAAGACGGGCCAGGTCCGCTACGGCGGGTTCCTCGACGAGGACGGGATGCTGATCGATGACGGCACGGTCTTCAAGTTCGCCGACGATCATCTCTGGGTCATGACGAACGTCATGGAGCGTCAGGGGTACTTCGCTGACGCCACGAAGGGGCTGGACGTGCAGGTGCGCTACATCGGACCGGAAACGCCGAGCATGCAGATCCAGGGCCCGAGGTCGCGTGATCTGGTGAAGACCCTGACCGGGGCGAACATCGACGCGATGCGGTACTTCACGTTCATCCCGGAGCAGATCATGCTCGCGGGGGCGCCGGTGATCATCAGCCGAACCGGCTTCAGCGGCGAGCTGGGCTACGAGATCTTCCTTGCCCCCGAGCACGCCAATCAGGTCTGGGAGGCCGTGCGGACCGCCGGCGCCGTCCCCTATGGCATCGACATCATCGAATCGATCCGCATCGAGGTCGGCATGATAGTTACCGGCTACGACTATCAGGAGCACGGGGCCTCGCCCTACGACATGGGCCTTGACCGGATGGTTGCGCTGGACGCGGAGGGCGAGTTCATGGGCAAGGACAAGCTCCGCGAGATCGCCCAAGACCCGCCCAACAGGCTGAAGACGGTTCGGCTGGAGGATGACACCGTGCCCGAGTACGGCGCCGCCATCACCATCGCCGGTGAGGAGGTAGGAACGCTCACCTCGCCCGCCCGCAGCCCCAAGCTGGACGCGAACATCGGGTTGGCGATGATCCGAACCGATGTCGCCGCCGAGGGCACGAAGGTGGACGTCGCCGTCGGCGCCGCCACCGTGGCCGCCACCGTGGAGCCGCTGGCCATCTACGACCCGCAGAAGACACGTCCGCGCAGCTGAGCGCGGACCCCGACGAAGGAAGGAACCGCGATGACCGAAGAGCGCCACCTCTCACCTCTGAACGACTGGCACGAGGCCCACGGGGCCGACATCGCCTTCGAGGACGGCTACCCGTGGAACAACCACGAGGGCACCGACCCGATGGTCGAATACGAGGCCATCCGCACCGCGACCGGCATCTGGGACCTGCATTCCACGTCGAAGTACGACGTCTCCGGCCCCGACGCCGGCCGGATGATCCAGCGCCGCTTCTCGAACACGCTGGAGGGCATGACCGACGGCTCGGTCCGCTACGGCGCCTGGATGAACGTCGACGGCACGATGATCGACGAGGGCAACGTCTACCGCCTG
>JBBRTK010000099.1:0-8408 GCA_038244455.1 Actinomycetota bacterium | reverse complement strand
GTATTAAGCAGCGAGCGCGTAGTTATCGTTGGCGCTTGTGTTGGTCCGGCGTTTAACGTGACATCCGGGATCACGGCCCGCTTCCCTCAGACGGCAAACGTCCGAGTCGAAGCCAGTACACCCCCATATGTAGTTGTCTCTCCGAGTATACGGCCGAGTCCGGACACGACTTGAGCGTGAGCGGCGGCCCCCACCTGGAGGATCGGCGAAGCCTTGTGGTCGAACTCACGCCGAGCTCTCGCAACTGATCGAGCTGCTCCACCGCCTTCAGCAGAGTCTGGAGGACAACCCGGAGACGTAGCCCGAACGTTCACGAGCAACGCATCGTGAGTGTCCGCTGAACGCCACCTGAGCCTGTTCGGCTGCCGACCGCCCAGACCGAGCCACCGGGGGCCACGTCGATCGCCTGAAGGCTTGTCCCCTTCGCACCCGAGGTCCCTGCCTGCGTCCAGCTCGAACCGGAACGCGTGAGGATCAGCGCCTTTCCCCCAGCTGAGCCGACAGCCAGGGTCTCGTCACCCCTGTACGCGACCCCATCCAGTCGGGAACTGCCCGGAAATGCGGGGAGCGCGCTTTCGTGCCACGTGGCACCGCCCCAGCTGAGAGCGAACGCCGCGTCGCCGCGCCCGCCATAGCCGTCAGTGAAGGAGTAGGAGCCAACCGCGACGGCGGACTGTGCCGACGCCGCCACTCCGAAGAGCCAGTCGACGCTCTTCCCCGGGATGGGAGGCGGTGCCGCGACAGTCGCGAACCCGGAGGGATCCCCCCGCAGGATCAATGGTTGTTGAGACCCTCCGGCAGTTGTCGTCGTGGCTTCTCCCACCGCCCACACGGTCCCGTCGGGGCCTACGGACACCGCGCTCAGGCCCGCCTGCGTTGCCCCGTTGAGCGGACTCGTCGGTACTCCGGTGGTCGGGATGATCGACCATCGCGACCCATCCCAGTGTTCGATCAGGGGAGTGCCCACGCCTCCCGGGTCAGCCGTCCCTCCCACTGCCCACACGTCCGTCGGAGAAACGGTGTGGATCGCGGAGAGGTGCCAGAACTTCGTGCCCGGGTCCGCCAGTGTGGTCGTCCGCCAGCCCGAACCGTCGAACCGCGACGCTGTTCGCCCGATGGTCCACACGTCGGAGGGAGACTCCGCGGAGATCCCCTGCAGTCGCCCTCCCGTAGTCCTGACCTGATGCCATGTCGATCCGTCCCAATGCAGGATCGTCGAGACGCTGGCGCCCGCCTCGGTGTCCACGTACCCGGCACCGATCGCCCACACGTCGTTCGGAGCGTCGGCAGACACCGCGTTCAGATAGTTGTACCGGGAAACGGGAAGGTAGTTTGGGCTGGGAACGACGCTCCACGTGCATGGCGGGAACGTCAGTGGGGGCCGGGGAGAGGAGCGGAACGCCACACTGAGCCAAACGATCATGAGGAACGAGAGCGCCAGCGCGCACACAGCGATCAGCACCCGCCTCGCGCCGGAGACACGGCGCGCACCATGCTCCTGGGCACCTTCGCCTGAGCGCAGTCGATCGAGACGCTGTCCGACGTCAACCGGAACTCGATCAAGCAGCGCACGCAGACGCTCTCGGGTCGCAGGATCGCGGTCGTTCGTCATTCGCGCTCCTCCAAGTAGGAACCCTGCAGCGTCACGGCAAGTCGGCGGCGACCACGGACCAGATGGACCCGGACCGTGCTCGGGATCATCCGCAGGATCCGTGCCGCCTCCGCGACGTCGAACCCCAGGTAGTCGACGAGCACGACGCACGATCGCTGACGCGGGCTGAGCCCTGAGATGGCCGCGCCGAGCACCAGCCGATCCTCGACATCTGGTCCCGGGCTCTCCTCGGCCCGGTCCCCCAAGGGCTCCATGCGGTGCTCGCGGCGCCAGCGGGATCGCGCGAGGTTCATCCCGATGCGGATGGCCGAGCGCCGTGCGTGATCCGGGGAGGCATATCGATCCCAGCGCGTGAACACCCGGAGGAAGCTCTCCTGAGCCGTGTCCGCCCCGATGTCCGCGTCCCCCATCACGAACGCCAGGGACCGCGCGAGCGGGGGGAACTCCCGCTTGAAGAACACCTCGAAGTCCTCCAAGTCACCCCTCTCCTCGGACCCAGCGCAGCCTCCATCGACGTGTATACGTCCGAAGGCGCCCGGGCGCGTACGCCCGGCGCGATCTCCTACCTGCGACGGCCGGCCGCTTGCTCGATCTCGCGTTGGGATTCGCGTTTCGCGAGCGACTGACGCTTCTCGTACTGCCGCTTACCCTTGCCCAGGCCGATCTCCACCTTCGCGATCCCGTGGGCGAAGTAGATACGCATCGGGACCAGGACCAGGCCCTTCTCGGCGGTCTCGGCCGCGAGCTTGTCGATCTCGCGCCGGTGCAGGAGCAGCTTGCGCGGGCGCGTCGGCTGGAACGTCCGTTTGTCGCCTTGTTCGTACGGCGGGATGTGCAGGCCTTCGATCCACATCTCGTGGCCCCGCACCCGCGCGTAGCAGTCGGTCAGGGACGCCCGCCCCGCACGGAGCGATTTGACCTCGTCGCCGGTTAGGACCATCCCGCATTCGTGCACGTCCTCGATCTGGTAGTCGTGGCGCGCCCGGCGGTTCGTTGCGACGTTCTTCTCGCCCTGATCGCGCGGCATGGCGCCGGCCTCAGACGTCCAGGAAGCGGCGCATCCCGACCGTACCGGCGATGAGCGCGATGATCGTGGCCGCGATCAGGATGAGCGGCGCGATCGACAGCAGATCGGAGTTGCGAACCCACGGGAGGAACCGGATCTGGTCGCGGAGCCGGTCGATCACCAGGATCTTCACCAGGAACAGCGCCATGATGGCGGCGCCGGCCCCCAGGAGGCTCTCGACCAGACCTTCGATCATGAACGGAACGCGGATCCGCCAGTTGGTCGCGCCGACCAACCGCATGATGCCGATCTCTTTACGCCTGGCGAACATCCCCATCCGCAGCGTGTTCGCGATCAGTGCCACCGCAGCCCCCAACATGACGAACGCGATGGCCAGCACCCCGAACTGCAGCACGTGGGTGATCGAGTTCAGGCGTTTCAGCAGGTCGCTGAAGTCCTGGACCTGGGCGACGCCGGGTTCGGTGCAGACCTGGACCGGAACGCCGTTCTGCACTTGGTCCCCGCACCCCATCGCAGCCTTGATCTGTTCGAACAACACCGGGTCTCTGAGCTTGATCCGGAAGGAGGCCGGCAGGATCTGGCAGTTGTCCTTGAGGTTCTGCAGGAACGCCGGTTGGTTGGCGAAGAGCGCCTTCGCCCGTTCGCACGCCTGCGCTTTGGTTTGGAGCGTGGCGGTGTCGACCGCTGGCAGGGCTTCGAGCTTCAGCTGCAGGGCCGTGGTGGCTTCCGGGCTGATGGTATCAGTGAGGTAGACCGCAACCTCGACGTTGCCGGTGGCGCTCGTGATGATGAGGTTGAACTCGCGAGCGATGATCAGGGCCAAGCCGAACAGGAACAGCGCGATGAAGGCCGTGGACATCGCCGCGAAGGCGACGACGCCGTTGCGGCGGAGCCCGGACGCGGTTTCCTTCAGGTAGTGATCGAAACGGCGCATCAGGCGTAGACCCCGCGAGCCTGGTCCCGGATCACGTGCCCTTTCTCGAGTTCGATCACGCGCTTGCGCATGGCGTCCACGATCGCCTGGTCGTGCGTCGCCATGACCACGGTGGTGCCGATGCGGTTGACCTTGTCCAGCAGCCGCATGATGTCGACGCTGGTGTTCGGGTCAAGGTTGCCGGTGGGTTCGTCGGCCAGCAGGACCAGCGGACGGTTCACGCACGCGCGGGCGATGGACACGCGCTGCTGCTCGCCACCGGAGAGTTCGTCGGGGTAGTTGTTGAGCTTGTCACCCAAGCCCACGTACTCCAGGATCTCGGGAACGCGCTGGTCCAGAACGTGTTTGGGTTTGCCGATCACTTCCATCGCGAACGCCACGTTCTCGAAGACCGTCTTGTCGGAAAGCAACTTGTAGTCCTGGAACACGGTCCCGATGTTCCGGCGCAGATACGGAACCTTCCACGCGGAGATCTTCTCGAGGTGTTTGCCGGCCACGTACACGGCGCCCTTCGTTGCCTCCTCCTCTTTCATGAGCAGGCGGATGAGCGTCGATTTACCCGACCCGGACTGACCCACGACGAAGACGAACTCGCCCTTCTCGATCTCGACAGAGACGTTCTCGAGGGCGGTGACGCCGTTCTTGTAGGTCTTGGTGACGTGCTGAAGACTGATCATAGGCTCATGGGGTGGTTCGGTGGGGGGACCGGTCCACCCTACCAGAGGTCTTCCGCGAACCCGGGGAGGTTCTCGTAGGCTGGGCCACCATGAGTACGGCCGCCGCGGGCGCCGAAGCCCCGTCTCCCGCTGAGGCACCCCGCGGGCGTCTCGCGTTCGTCCGTGCGGCGGCCGCGATGGTGGCAGGCCCGGCGGTCATCGTGGCGTTCGTGCTGATCACGTTGCGTGGGTTCGCGTTCCAGGCCGACCTCACGAACCATCACCCCGACATCCTGGCGTTCTGGCTTCCCCGGTACGCGTTCCTGGGGCGGTCGCTGGCGAGCGGCCACATCCCGCTGTGGAACCCCTACGAGATGGCGGGCTATCGGTTCGCGGCCGACCCGCAGAGCGGATGGCTCTACCTGCCCGCGATGGCCCTCTTCTCGTGGCTCGACCCAGGACGCGCCATGCGGGCGCTCATCGTATTCAACCCGCTCTTGTCCGGCCTCGGCATGTACTGGTTCCTTCGCAAGGAATCGCTGGTCCGTCTGGCGGCGACGGCAGGCGGTCTGTGTCTGGCCATGCTCATGGCGGCCTCGGACATGACGATCTCGATGCCGTTCGCGGGGTTCCTGGCCTGGACGACGCTGGTCCTGGTCGGGGCGAGCGGGTACCGGCAGTCGACGCGGTGGTCGGGGCGGATCGCGTGGCTCGCGCTGGCGGGACTGGCGTGGTCGCAGGTCGCGAACGCCCACATGAGTCACGGGCTCGTGATGACCTCGCTGCTCGTGACCGCCTACCTCGTGGCGTTCGCGGTTCGGGATGTGCGGGGTGGCGAGATCCGGGGTCGCGTCGCCGCGCTCCGGGTGGCCGTCTTCCTGGGGTTCCTGCCGATCGGGAGCCTCGCGGTTCTCATCCCCCGGCTCACGTTCATCAAGGCGTCGTCGCTGCACGCCGGGTACGGGGCGATCGCCGGCTCGGCCACCGCGACCTCGGGCATCCAGGACCGGACCCTGCAAACGAACGGGGTGTGGGCCGCGTGGCCGCTCGCCTACGCCATCGCACCGACGTCGTACGCGGGGGCCGTGATCCTCCTGAGCGCGATCGTGTCCTGGCGGGCGCGCGCGTATCGCACCCTTGTGTGGGCATTCGGCGCCACCTGGCTCCTCAGCTACGTCCTCATGCTGAACGTCGTCGTCACGAACAGTGCGTTCAGATCACTGCTCCTTCACGTGCCGTTCGGGGACGTCTACCTGCATAACGTGGGGCGCCTGCGGTACCTCTCCATGATCTCGCTGCCGGTGTTGGGGGCGGTTGGGCTGCAGGGCCTCTGCGAGCACTCGATGACGCGCAGGGTCGCCCTTCGATGGCTCGCGGGCGGGATCGCCTTGTTCCTGGTCTTCCCGCTGATCATGGGCGCACATCCCATCCGGTACACGCTGTTCGGGGCGGCGCTCATAGGCGCGGTCCCGGCGCTGTTCTTCCTGGCGACCCGCAGGTTCGGCTGGGCGAAGTTCGCGGTGGTCGGGGTCCTGGCGGCGGAACTTCTGGCGAGCGGCCTGTACGGGTCGAGCTGGCAGGGCGGGACCATCTTCATGGGCTTGGAAGGCGGCGCGCACCCCAACCTGGTTCCGCAACCGGTCTTCCCGCCGGACGTCGTGGAGTCCACCTTCCTGACTCCGACACCGTTCGTCGGCCAGATCCTGAGCCAGAAGCAGCGCTACCTGACCTGGGTCCTTCCGGCGGCCTCGTTCGAGAAGGGCTACCTGTTCGCGCAACACGAACGGGATTGGCCGGCGTTGACGATGGAGCGAGGCACCTTGTTCGGCATCCCCGACATCTTGGGCTACAACCCCGTGCAGCTGGTTCGGTATTGGAACTTCATCCGCGCGTCGAATCGTTTGAGCGTCTTCTACAACGCCTCCGTCGTGAACGATCCGACCTTGCCGCTCCTGCGCCTATTCGGGGCCCGGTATCTGATCACGCTGCATGGACAACAGCCCGCAGGAGCCCGGGGGCGCGTGATCATGAGCGCCGACGGCTACGACCTGGTCGAGGTCTACGGGTGGGAGCCGCGCGTATCGGTCGTGTCGTCCTGGGCCGTCGCGCCAAGCCAGACGCAGGCGCTCGCCGACGTGCGCGCTCCCGCGTTCGATCCGGCGCGCACCGCCGTGCTCGAGTCCGACCCAGGGATCACCGCCGTCCTGCCCTCGCCGGGGCGTCACGTCCCGGGAGGCTGGCCCCTTCCGTCGGCCACGTATCTGGAGACCGATCCCGCTCACGTTAGGCTCGACGTGACCACCGCAGATCCCGCGATCGTCCTCGTCCGCAACAGCTACGACCCAGGCTGGTCGGCGACCGTCGATGGTCATCCGGCGCCCGTGCTACCCGCCGACTACCTCATGCAGGGCGTCCCGGTGGGGCCCGGGCATCACATCATCAACCTGACCTACCGCGATACTTCCGTCATCAACGGGTTGAAGGCGAGTGCGGCCGCCTGGGGAACGTTGCTCCTGGCGTTCCTGGCGGCGCTGCTGATCGAGCTACGCGCGAAGCGCCGGTCGCAGCATCCGGCTCCTGCACCCGCGCCTACGCCGACGCTCGTCGGCGAAGCTCCGCCTCGATGAATCCATCCAGCTCACCGTCGAGCACGCGGGAGGGATCGCCCACCTCGTGGTCGGTCCGGTGGTCCTTCACCATCTGATAGGGCGCCAGGACATAGGACCGGATCTGCGAACCGAAGTCCACCGCTTTGCGTTCGCCGCGGATCTCCTGCATCTCCGCGTCCCGCTTCTCCCGCTCGCGTTCGGCCAGACGGGCCTTGAGGATCCGCATGGCAACGGCCTTGTTCTGCAGCTGGCTGCGTTCGTTCTGGCAGGCGGCGACCAGTCCCGAGGGCAGGTGGGTGATCCGAACGGCGGAGTCCGTCGTGTTGACCGACTGACCCCCGGGGCCGCTGGAACGGTAGACGTCGATCCGCAACTCGTCGGGCGGGATCTCGATGTCCTCCTCGTCGGCCTCCTCGAGCATCGGGATCACGTCGAGCGAGGCGAACGACGTGTGCCGGCGCTTCTGCGAATCGAAGGGACTGATCCGAACCAGCCGGTGAACGCCGCGTTCGGCGGACAACAGGCCGTACACGTTCTGCCCATGCACCTGGAACACGGCCGACTTGATCCCGGCCTCCTCGCCGTGATGGATCTCGTCGACCTCCACCTCGAAGCCCTGGAGCTCGGCCCAACGCAGGTACATCCGCAGCAGCATCTCGGCCCAGTCCTGGCTCTCGGTGCCGCCGGCACCTGCGTTCAGGGTGGCGATGGCGTCGGCGCCGTCGTGGGTACCCGAAAGGAGCGCGGCCAGTTCCAGCTTCTCCACGTCGCGTTCCAAGGAGGCGATCGACGTCGTGAGCTCCTTCGCCAGGTCCGGATCGGCCTCGTCCTCCAGGAGCTCGTCCATCGCGAGCGCGTCCTCGACCCTGCGCTGCAATGCATCGTGGCGCTCCACATCGGCCTTCACGCGAGAGAGTTTGGAGGTCACCTGCTGACCGCGGGCAGCGTCGTTCCATAGGCCGGGGTCGGACGCCTGCACCTCGAGATCGGCGATCTGCTCACGCTTCTCTTCGATGCCCAAGAACCCTTTCGCGGCGCCGATGCGCTCACCGAGGTCCCGGAGCCGTTCCGTGTAGTCGCTCATACGTCCCCGGAGTCTACCGAGCGTCTCCGGGCCGGCGCGGTGCTAGCGTGCGCCGGTGATCCGTGACCTGCGCCCGACCGACGCCGACGCCTGCGACGCCATCATCGCCGGTCTGCCCGACTGGTTCGCCAACGAAGACGGCTTGCGGGAGTGTGCCCAGGCCGTTCGCACCCAACCTGGGTTGGTGTCGGAGCGCGCTGATCGCCTGGCAGGCTTCCTCACCTATAACGCGGACGCCCACGCGGCAGAGATCACATGGATGGCCGTCGAGTCGGCGCTAAGGCGAACAGGGATCGGAGCCGGGCTTATCGACGGCCTCGTTACGCGGCTGCGTGAGACTGGTGTCGATCGCCTCCTGGTCAAGACCCTTTCCGATCGCGAGGACCCGGGGCCCGCCTACGCCCAAACGCGGGCGTTCTATCTGGCGGTGGGGTTCGTTCCCGAGGCGGAGCTCGACATCTGGGGGCCGGAGAACCCCGCGCAGCT
>JBBRTK010000098.1:0-8449 GCA_038244455.1 Actinomycetota bacterium | reverse complement strand
CCTCGAACGCCTCGCGCAGGCCCGCGTCACCGGACAGATGCGCCAGGATCCGGAGTTCGATCTGGGAGTAGTCGGCGGCCAGGAGGACGTGGCCGGGCTCCCCCGCCACGAACGCCCGCCGGATCTGCCGGCCCAGGTCGCTGCGAACGGGGATGTTCTGCAGGTTCGGGTTGGAGGACGACAGGCGCCCAGTGGCGGCGACGGTCTGGTTGAACGAGGTGTGAACGCGCCCGTCGCGCGGATCCACCAGCCGCGGGAGTGCCTCCAGGTAGGTCGAATTGAGCTTGTCGAGTTCGCGCCAGCTGAGCAGTGCGTCGACGATCGGGTGGGCGTCGCGGAGCTTCTCCAACACGCTGGCGTCGGTTGACAGCTCGCCCTTCGGGGTCTTCTTGCCCGGCTGAAGGCCGAGCTTGTCGTAGAGGATGGTGCGGAGCTGGGGCGGGGAATTGAGGTTGAAGTCCTCGCCGGCCTGCTGGTAGATCTCGGCCTTGAGGGTCGCCATCCGGTCACGGACGGACTCCCCCATCTCCGCCAGGTACTCGACGTCTAGCGCGATCCCGCGCGCCTCCATCTTCGCGAGCACGGAGCTCAGTGGGAGTTCGACCGTCTCGTAGAGCCCACGGAGCCCGGCGCTGTCGATGCGTTCTTCCATGACCGGGGCTAGGAGCGCGACGGCGGCGGCCTCGGCCGCGGTGGACCGCCACGGGTCCTCCGCGAACAGTTGGCCGGCGTCCGGCCCGTCCTCCTGGCCCAACACGTCTGCGCCCAGGTACCGGATGGAGAGCTCCCGAAGGCCGTACTCTGCAGCCGAGGCGTCAAGGAGATACCCGGCCAGCACGGCGTCGAACGCCACCCCGGCGAGCGTGCCGCCACCCGAGATGACGGCGCGCTCCAGCGCCTTCGAATCGGCCGTGAGCTTTCCGGCAGCCGGATCAGACAGGAACCTCCCGATGGCTGCCACTCCGGCGATCGGCGCGAACCACGCGGTCGCCCGGCCGGCGGAGATACCGACGCCGGTCACCGCGCCGTCTTGGGTCTGGAGCTGCAGAGCAACCCGTTCGGCGCCTCCCAGGTGGTCCAGCAGGCCGGCTGTATCGATCTGCTCGAGTTCCACATCGATGGTCGGCGCGGCGGGGCCGGCTCTCCGCCCCAGCTCCATGAGCCGGTCGAACAGCGTCTTGAACTCGAGCGAGATGAAGAGCCTGCGAACCTCCTCAGGATCCCACTCCCCCATCACGCAATCCTCAACGTCCACCGGAAGGTCGACGTCGACCACGATCCGGGCCAGCTCCTTGTTGAGGCCGAGCCGATCCCGGCTTGCTTCCACGTTCTCCTTGAGCTTGCCTTTGAGTTCGTCGGTGTGGGCGAGGACGTCTTCGACGGTCCCGTACTGCTGGATCAACTTGGCGGCCGTCTTCTCCCCCACGCCGGGCACGCCCGGGATGTTGTCGGAAGGATCTCCCTTGAGGGCCACGTACTCGAGGTACTGCGCCGGTGGGATCCCGTACTTCTCCAGCACCGCCGCTTCGTCGAACCAGACCATGTCGCTGATCCCGCGCCGGTTGTAAAGAACGCGAACACCTGGCCGCACCAGCTGGAAGAAGTCCCGGTCGCCGGTGACGATGGTCGCCTCCCAGCCGGCATCGGCCGCGCGGAGGGCCAGCGTTCCCAGGGCGTCGTCCGCCTCGTATCCCTCCATCCGGATGACCGGGATCTTCAGCGCGTCCAGAACCTCAGTCACCAGGCCCAGCTGGGAGGAGAAGTCGACCGGGGTCTCCGCGCGTCCCGCCTTGTACTCCGAGTCCATCTCCAGCCTGATGGTCGGCGCCCCCATATCGAACGCCACCGCGATCCCGTCGGGATGCTCGTCGCCGAGGAGCTTGATGAGCATCGACGTGAAGCCGTACACGGCGTTGGTAACCTGACCGGTCGAGGTCGCCAGGGTCGGTGGCAACGCGAAGAAGGCCCGATACGCGAGCGAATGTCCGTCCAGGAGGAACAGTCGGCGGGGGGTTCCGGGCGTCACGGCGCGTATCCTACGCTCCGGCACCGACGGCCTCCCCCGGCGCAGGGATCCGCGCTGATCGCGCTCGTTGTCGATAATCCGACCTGACAGATAGGATTCACGCCGAATGGGCGCCGCACTCCTGATCACGCTCCGCGAGGGCATCGAAGCCGCCCTCATCGTGTCCATCCTCCTGGCCTACCTGCGTCAGCTGGGCCGGATGGACAGGGCCCGTTCGATCCTGTGGGGGGTTCTTGCGGCCGTAGCTGTGAGTGTGGCCGTGGCAGGCGTCCTGTTCGCCCTGGCGGCCGAGTTCAGCGGGGTCGGCGAGCAGATCTTCGAAGGGGTCACGACCCTGGTTGCGGTCTCCGTGCTGACCTGGATGATCTTCTGGATGCGTCGCCAGGGCGGCAAGGTGAAGGGCGAGATCCAGCACAAGGTCGATGGCGCCCTGGCCGGCGGTGGGGTGGCGCTGGGGGCGGTGGCGTTCGCCGTGGTGGTTCGTGAGGGCATCGAGACAGCGCTCTTCCTGTTCGGCGCCACGCAGGCCACGCGAGCGACGCAGGGGGCGGGCGGGGGCGGCTCCCTGCCCGGAGTGCTGGGCGGCGTGATCGGTCTGAGCTTGGCGGCCGCGCTCGGGTACCTCTTGTTCAAGGGAAGCGTGAAGCTCAACCTGCGCACGTTCTTCACCTACACCGGCGGCATCATCCTGGTGGTGTCCGCCGGCCTCTTCGCGTTCTCGCTCAGCGAATTGCAGGAGGCGAACATCCTGCCCGGCTTCGGCGCGAAAGCCTTCGATCTCAGCAAGAGCCTTCCCGATTCGTCGGGGCTCGGCTCAGTGATTCACGCGCTCGTCGGCTACCAGGCGAACCCCACGTGGCTCGCCGTCTTCGCGTGGTTCACGTACCTGGTGGTGTTCGGCTTCTACTTCTTCCGCCCCCGAACAGCGCCGGTCTCCAGCGCCCCGTCGAACGCGCAGACCGCCTCCAACGCAGCGGCGTAGGCCTTTCTCCGCCGGAAGCGCATGCCGCAACCTGTCACTTTTTCTTCGGAAGTGCGCGGTGGCGCTCACCTGCAGCGCTCCCGCACATACAGTGCGGTGCAGCCGGCCCCAGCAAGTTGACAGCCCTCAACCTCGCGTTTATCGTTCGGTCCGGTCCACAGGAGCACCCACACCGGCAACGGAGCGAGTGCAACTGGGGACCGCGGTTTGACGGGCCGCGACGCCGAGTAGAAAACGATCGCATATGGGGAAGGTGCGACCGGATCCAAAGGCGGCGCGGCCCGTCTTTCCTTTTGTCCGGGCGCGATAGCGCCTACGGGGATGACGACACCGGCGGCGGGATCGGGACCGGCGAGTACGACGGCGGCAACAACGACGGCGGCACGGTCGGGACGGATGACGGCCCGCGGATCACGATCACGCCGGTCATCCCGAGACTCTCGTGGTACTTGCAGAAGAAGGTGTAGACACCTTCGCCGCCGAGCTTTCGCCCCAGATCCTTGATCGTGAATCCCTCGCCCGGGGAGATGTCACGAGAGAAGCGCAGCCCCGGGATGGTGACGTTGTGCTTTACCTGGCCCTGGTTCACCCACAACACGGCCCGGTCCACGGTGAGCGGGAGCGAGGGGTGCGTGTCGTGGAAGTGGTAGTCGATGGCTGTGATCCCGTAGGGCACGGCGGTGTTGTCGGGCTGCTGCACGATCGGCGGCGCAGTTGGGGCCGGGCTGGACGAGCTGGTCGAACAGGCCACGAGGAGCGCTGAGAGCCCCGCACAGACGATCAGCGCCGTCCGCCTCATAGGATCTGAGAGAAGAACTGCTTGAGCCGGTCCGACTCGGGGTTCGCGAACATCTTTCGGGGGTCCCCCTGCTCAACGATGACCCCGCCGTCCATGAACACCATGCTGGACCCCACCTCCCGCGCGAACCCCATCTCGTGGGTCACGACCATCATCGTCATCCCTTCAGCGGCCAAGTCCTTCATCACCTGGAGGACGTCCCCTACCAGCTCGGGGTCCAGTGCACTTGTGACCTCATCAAACAACATCAGCTCGGGCTTCATCGCCAGCGCCCGGGCGATCGCCACGCGCTGCTGCTGGCCCCCGGAGAGCGCCCCCGGATAGGCGTCGGCCTTCTCCCCCACCTTCACGCGCGCGAGTTGCTCTCGCGCCAAGACGTCGGCTTCTCTCGGGTCGATGTTCAGGACCTTCAACAGCGGCAGCATGACGTTCTGCAGGGCCGTCTTATGAGGGAACAGGTTGAATGCTTGAAAGACGATCCCGATCTTCGTGCGGACACCGTTCAGATCCGTTCGCACATCGGTGATGTCCTGTCCGTTGAACCAGACCTCCCCTTGACTGGGAAGTTCCAAGAGGTTGACGCAACGCAGGAGCGTCGACTTGCCCCCTCCGGATGGACCGACGACAACCTGGACGTCACCGGGATCCAAGGAGAAGTCGATCCCGCGGAGGACGTGGTTGTCTCCGAACCACTTGTGGATGCCTTCGAGCCGCACGACCGAGCCATCCGGATTCGTCATCAGCCACCGCCTTGCGTACTGATCGTGACAAGCCCCGAGCGGAGCCGTCGCTCGACCAGGTTCACGACACCGATCATCGGGAGGGTGATGATGAGGTAGCCGATAGCGATAGCCACGAAGAACGTTGCGCTGTAGGTGTCCGAGTAGCCTTGCTGGCCCGCCGCGAAGAGCTCGAAGTGTCCGAGAAGCTCACCGATGATCACAACGAGCGACGTGTCCTTGATGAGGATGACGTACTCGTTGAGCAGTGGCGGGATCACTCTCCGGACAGCTTGCGGCACGATGGCGTAGCGCATCGCCTGCAGGTAGGTCATGCCGACCGACCGCGCGGCTTCCATCTGCCCCCGCTCGATCGACTGGATACCGGCGCGGAAAACCTCCGAAAGGTACGCGCCTGCGTTCAATCCGAGGACGATCATCGCGATGGTGAAGGTGCTGTTGTGCATCCCGAGACCCAGGTTGATCCCGTAGTAGCCGAACGACAGCTGGACCAGGAGGGGGGTGCCCCGGAACAGGTTGATGTAGAAGCGAGCGGGGGCCCGAACCGCTCGTCGTTGCGAGATCACGAGGAGCGCCAGCGGGAGGCCGATCGCGATGCCGAGGAGCTCGCTTCCCACGGCCAGCTCCAGCGTGAGCTTCATCCCGCGCAGGATCACAGGGCCGTAGCCCTGCAGGGCGTGGATGTTCAGGTATTGCGAGACGGCCTTCTCCGGCGTACCCGAGGCGAAGATGAGCAGGAGCACCCCGAAGTTGATGGCTTGGAGCCCGAACACTGCACCGGTGATGACGTGATCTCGTTGGCGCCTCGTCCTCATCCGCCTGTAGCTGGCGAACCCGACGACGACGACTAAGGCGCCTAACGCCAGGGCCAAGACCAAGGTCGCCCGTTGCACGACGGACGTGAGCCCTTCGACGATATGACATACCCCGAGCGCCCCCTCGCTCCCGTGCGATGGACCGTTCGGGTTGGGTGTCAAGGGGATGATCCCGCGGTCGAGACACGCCTGCGAGATCGGACCGCCCCAGATGTTGTAGGCGAATTGGATGACGCAGATCCCGCTGAGAACGAGCGCCAAGGATGTCGCTCCGATCACCATCACCGCCAGCGCGAAGGGGGACGTCGCCCCCCTCGTGTCCGGCGGCGGCCGCCGCGATCCTGGTCCCGCTTCGCCGTGCCGCCGAGTCACGCCGAGGGCGAAGAGGAAGCGCCGGAGGCTGCGTACTCGGGCGGCACCGGGGTACCGGGGAAGTACTTGGCGAAGATCGTCGCGTACTCGCCATCAGCGACGACCTGCTTGAGCCCGGCGTTCCACGCATCAACGAGCGCCGTGTTGGCAGGTGCGAAGGCGAACGAGTACTTCTCGTTCGTCTCGATCGGTTGGACCACCTTGACGTCCGTCATCGTGGCCGCGATCGCGTACGACGACGACTCGTCGTTGATGACGCCCGTGAGGTTGCCCGCGCTGAGATCACGGAAGGCGTCCGTGGCGGAGGTGAACTCTTTGATGCCGATACCCTTGGCCTGCAGGTTATCCACCGCCCACTGCGCTCCCGTGGTCCCCTTCTGGACGCCCACGGTGTCGCCAGATTGCAGCTGGTCTGTGGAGGTGATGGTCGACGTTTGCGCGCTGGTCACCGCCAAGGACAGGCGTGAGTTGAAGTAGTAGTCAGAGAATCCCACCGTCTGCGCGCGCTTGCGGCCCGTCGCACCGGTGGACGTCACGGCGGCGGCCACCATGTCGAATTGGCCGGTGGCGACGGCGGTGAAGATGGTGTTGAAGTTCGCCTTCGTCCAGGTCACGTGCGCCTTGTCGAACCCGAGTTTGGCGGCGATGGCGTCGGTGAGTTCCACGTCGAAACCTGTGGGATCCCCACTTCCCTTCACCGTCTCGAAGGGGGCATAGTCAAGGCAAGAGCCGACCGTGAGGAAGCCAGGCGTGATGGTGGTGAGGCTCGCCGCAGACGTTTGGGTGCCACCACCGGCAGGCGAACTCGAGCTGCTCGCCTTGGCGCAGGCGGTCCCCACAAGCGTCACCACGGCTAGCGCGGCGACGACACCACGAACCCTGACCTTCATCATGTTTGCCTCCTCGGGCTGAAGAGAGCGCGGCAAGCGCCTCCGAGGGGCGAATATAGGCCGGTTCGAGGATCCGCGCACGCACCCCCTATGTTCCGACCTCGGCCGGGACCGTTGTGCCCGGGAACCACTTCGCCCACAGGAGGGCGTAGCGACCCGTCTGGAGCAGGTGCCCGAGAGCCGCGTCCGCCGCGCCCAGGAGCACCGTTCCGGCCGCGCTGGAGGTGATCAGGACGTCGTGAGCTCCGGCGTCGAAGGTCTGGGTCACGGCGAGCGAGGGCCGCCGTTCGATCCCCGCCCACGCGCCGTATTCCGTGTCCGCAACGGCCGTGAGGTCGCCGCGGGCCAGCGCGTCGTAGGCGTCCGCCGCCGTCGCATACCGGCGGATCTTCGCTCCGGGACCGGCCAGGACCTGCCGGATCCAGGGTGTGGTCACCGGTCCCGGCACGACCCCGACGCGATCGCCGGGGCCGAGCGCGCTGAGCGTGGTGGCGTCATGATCGCGTCGCCGGGTCACCAGGGCGGTTCGGATGCTGAGGGCGACCCTTGAAGAGGGCGTTCCCTGGGGAAGGGACCTCCGCGACGCAACCAGGACGTCGAGCCGTCCCGCGGCAAGCTCGGCCTGAGCCTTGGCGCAGGGAACCTCCTGCCACCCCAGCCGAACCCCGAGGTTCTTCGCGATCGCCGCCATGAGATCCACGTCGAAGCCGGTGGGCCGGCCGCCCTGTTCCGCCGTGAACGGCGGCCCCGTGCGGCAGGCCGCAGCGGTGAGGAGCCCCTCGGTGTGGAGCGGGAGGGTCGCCGGACCGGTGACTGGCGTGGTAGCGAGCGGGGTCCATCGCTGTCCGCGATCCACGAAGGTGTGAACCCGAACGGCGGAAGAGGACAACTCACCGGTGCTCGTCCACGCGTACTGCCCGGCCAGTCCCCGCATCTGCCCGATCGCCGCCAGCGCGGCGGCCACGGCGCCCTTGTCGGAGGCGCCAGCGTGGAACGCCGTGAGGAGCATCGACCCCAGATCCCATCCCTCGGCCCCGTACACGCCGGGCGAGGACCCGAACAGGGACTGATAGTCGTGCACGAACCGCTGCGCCGCCGGATCGGTGGAGGTCTCGAGGTCCGCGCAGGGACAGGTCACAACCGTTCCGTTGCCAGAACCCCCGGTGAGGGTGAGGAACGGTTCGTCCTTGAGCGCATCGGCCGCGTACATCGCCACACCGGAGAGGCCAGCCTCCGAGAGCGTCGTCCGAAGGAGCGCTCCGCTGGCTGCGAAGCCGGTCCACGCGATGGTCCGACACCTTGAAGCGGCGACATCCGCCACAGCCTGCCCGAACGCGTCCGTCACCCCTGGAGCGGTCGAGATCGTTATCACCTTGGTCACAAGGTGCTTGAGGCGCTGCTTCAGAAGGCCACTCAACGCGGTCGCGTACGAGGTCGCGTCATGGACCAGGCAGACGCCCGACACGCGGTTCGCCGTACTGGCCAGGAGCGCCGCCAGCGAGTCGACTTGGCGTGGCTGCGTCGGGACCAGGCGCCGCCACGCGGGCCAGCCGTAGCTCGAGAGACTCGGGCCGAGCGCCGAGAGGCTGAGCGTGGGGATGTGGGCTGCGTTGAGGATGTCCCCCACCGCCTTCGTCTCCGCCCAGAACGGCGCGATGACGGCCGCGACGTAGGTGGGATCCGCAGCCACCTGCCGGGCCAGGCCCAGCGCGCGGACGGGGTCGCCCTGGACGTCGAGCGCGACCAGCTGTGGGGACACGGGCAAGCCCGCCGCGCCCTGGGTGAGCGCGAGTTGTAGCCCGAGGTACGAAGGGGTCACCAGCTG
>JBBRTK010000097.1:0-8509 GCA_038244455.1 Actinomycetota bacterium | reverse complement strand
GAGGTCCGGGTCCGGCTCGCCGCAAGCGGCGTGTGTCACAGCGACCACTGGGCGATCCGTCACGGGAACTGGGGCGCGCCCTTCCCGATGTTGCTCGGCCACGAGGGGGCCGGAGTCGTCGAAGACGTCGGTCCCGGGGTCGATGGCCTTCTCCCCGGCGATCGCGTGGTGCTCGCGTGGGGAGTTCCTTGCGGGGCCTGCGCGACGTGTCTGCGTGGAGCACCACGCAAGTGCGGGCACGCGTGGTCGCAGCCCTCGCGTGTCACCCGCGCGAACACGGGCGAACGTCTGGAGGGAACGCTGTCGCTCGGCACGCTCGCCACGCACACGGTGGTGCACGCGGCACAGGCCATCGCCGTTCCGGACGGGGCGGACCTCTCGCGTGTCTGCCTCCTGGGCTGCGGCGCCTCAACCGGCGTCGGCGCGGCCATCAACACCGGCCGAGTGTGGCCGGGCGCGATCGTGGCCGTCGTGGGTCTGGGCGGGATCGGCCTTGCGGCTCTGCAGGGAGCGCGGATCGCCGGCGCCGCTCGCCTGATCGCCGTCGACCTGGTCGCGGCGAAGTTCGAGCTGGCGCGTTCGATGGGAGCCACGGACACGGTCGACGCGAGCGTCGAGGATGCTGCCGCCGCCGTGCGCGCGCTCACGGGTGACGTCGGCGTCGACGTTGGCATCGAGGCGACCGGCGTGCCCGGTGTGGTCGGCCAGGTCATGGCCATGCTCGGTTCGGCGGGAGTCGGGGTTGCGATCGGCGTGCCGCCGCCCGGTAGCAGCGTGACCCTGGATTGGAGCGGTGGTCCCGGCGCCGCGTATCCGAACAAGGCCTCGCTACTGGTGAGCGACGGCGGGGATGCGCTCCTGGAGGATTTCGCGACCTGGCTCGCCTGGGCCGTGGACGGCTCCCTGGACCTGGACGCGATGGTCTCCAGAGAGGGAGAGCTCACCGCCCACGACATCGATGAGGCCTTCCGCGCGATGCTGGCCGGTGAGGTCGTGCGCACCGTGATCCGCATCCAGCCCTGAGGCGCGCCGAGGAGGCGACCGGCCCGGAGCCGTTTGTTAGCCTCGATGGATGCGCCAGCCGGTCATCATCCAAGGGGGGATGGGCGTAGCCGTTTCCGGCTGGCGGCTGGCTCGCGCCGTTGCCGAGACCGGGCAGCTCGGGGTTGTTTCCGGAACCGCGCTGGATGTGGTGCTGGCCCGTCGACTGCAGCTGGGTGATCCGGCGGGCGACGTCCGGCGGGCGATGGCCGCCTTCCCCGAGCCCGGCGTCGCCGAGCGAGTATCGGACCACTACTTCATCGAGGGCGGGATACCCGAGGATCGAGCGTTCAAGGCCATCCCGGTGTTCACTGCCCAGCCGCACAAGCGGAGTCTGGACCTCGCCGTGATGGCGGGCTTCGTCGAGGTCTGGCTCGCGAAGGAGGGGCACGAGGGCCTAGTCGGGATCAACTTCCTGGAGAAGGTCCAGATGCCCACGCCGCCCACGCTGTATGGAGCGATGCTTGCGGGGGTCGACGTGGTGCTCGTCGGCGCCGGGATCCCGCGCGAGATCCCGGGGCTCATCGAGGTGCTCCGGGCGCATGAGCCCGCCACGCTCCCGCTGCATACCGCCGGCGGAGATAAGGTTGCCATGACATTCGACCCCCACGACGTGGTGCCGGCGCCCGGCGAGCCCCTGAAGCGCCCGGCGTTCCTCGGGATCATCGCCTCGACCGCGCTTGCGATCAGCCTGGCTCGCAAGACGCCCGGCGTCGACGGGTTCGTGATCGAAGGTCCGACCGCGGGCGGGCACAACGCGCCGCCGCGAGGCGCGGGCGAACTGGTCGAGGGACAGCCCGTCTACGGACCCCGAGACGAGGTCGACCTCGAGAAGGTCCGCGAGCTGGGACTTCCGTTCTGGCTCGCGGGGGGGCAAGCGACGCCGGAGCGGCTGGAAGAAGCACGTGCTGTGGGTGCCGTTGGGATCCAGGCAGGCACCGTGTTCGCTTTCTGCGAGGACTCCGGACTGGATCCGGAGCTTCGAGCCCGTGTGCTGGCGGACGCCGCGGCCGGTCGCGTGACGATCTTCACCGACCCGCTGGCCTCACCCACGGGCTTCCCGTTCAAAGTGATCACGCTCGAGGGCACGCTGTCGGAGGAGGATGTCGTCGACGCGCGCGAACGCAGGTGCGATCTGGGGTACCTGCGCGAGGTCTATGTCGCGGGTGATGGCCGGCTCGGGTACCGCTGCCCGGCTGAGCCGGTCGAGGACTACGTTCGCAAGGGTGGTGACGTCGCCGACACGCTCGGGCGCAAGTGTCTGTGTAACGGGTTGACCGCAGCGGTCGGTCTCGCGCAGCGGCGTCATGGGGCCCCGGAGCCGCCGATCCTCACCGCAGGCAACGACCTGGAGGAGCTGGGACGGCTCCTCGGCTCTGGGAAGTTGAACTACCGGGCAGCCGACGTGGTGGACTACCTTCTGGGCTCGCAGTGACGGTCCCCTGTCGCCGACTCTTCACCAGGCGCTAACCGCATCTTGGGGTTCCGCTACGGCGTGAACTCCTACGCTTACCTCAAGCGCCGGGTCGACCGGCCTGGGAAGAAGGAGGATCGCCGTGGCGTACGTGATCGCGGAGCCCTGCATCGACGTTCACGACCGAGCATGCGTGGACGAGTGTCCGGTCGATTGCATCTACGACGGCGTTCGTAAGGGGTACATCCAGGCTGATGAGTGCGTGGACTGCGGTGCGTGCGAGCCCGTCTGTCCGGTCGTCGCGATCTTCCACGAGGAGGAGGTTCCCGCGCAGTGGGCTCACTACATCGCGATCGAGCGTGAGTTCTTCGGCCCGGAAGTCAGCGGCCTGGGCGCGCCCGGCGGCGCGCAGAACGTCGGTTCGGTGGGGATCGATCACCCGCTGTTGGCGGCGGTGGCTGTCCCCTAGGCGAGGGACCGCTCGCGTCCGCGCAGGCAGAGCGCGCAACGGTCTCCGGTGTTGTAGATCGACAGCCTGGCGCCGCACCCTGGTGCTGCGCAGATCCGGCCCGCAGGCATCCCGGTGCGACGCTTCACGTTCGGCCGCAAGCTCTGTCGTCGCGCTCGGACGCACGGAGGACACCACCGGCTCCGCCCGAAGTCACCGCACGGTCGCAGCCCGTGACACATCGGGCACTCCCGAAACCCCTTGCACGGACACTCGACGGGTTCGGCCATTGCCATCAGCGTACGAGACCACCGCGTAGCTCGCGCTCCGGGCCAAGTGTAGACTGTCGACCATTCGGCGGAGAGGGCGTGGGATGGCTGGCCGCTACGACGCGATCGTGGTCGGGGGAGGACATAACGGCCTCGTGGCCGGCTTCCGTTTGGCGAGGGGCGGGATGCGGACCCTGGTGCTCGAGCGCCGGGATGTGGTCGGCGGGGCCTGCGTCACGGAAGAGTTCGCGCCGGGGTTCCGTGCCTCTACGGGGGCCTACGTCCTCTCGATGCTCCGCGAGGACCTGTGGCGGGACATGCGATTGGTCGAGCGGGGAGTGCGCGTCGACCAAGCGGGCCCGACGCTGAACCTCTACCCGGACGGCGCCCGCTACTACCTGGGCGACGACATGTCCCAGAACGTCCAGGAGACGAAGCGATTCTCACCCCACGACGCCGGGGTTCTCCCGGTGTTCGAGGAAGACCTGAACGAACTCGCCGCCGCCGTGATGCCGGCGTTCGACAAAGGAGCACCGAGTGTGCGGGGCCGGGGCCTCCATGAACTCCGTGACGCCGCGTCGTGGGGATGGCTGGGGTGGCGGCACCGCAAGCGTTCGATCGATCTGGCCTATCTGTTCACGACATCGGCGGATCGATACCTGTCCGAACGGTTCGAGTCCGAACACGTGAAGGCGGCCCTGGGGTGGCACGCGATCAACGACAGCGTCGCGGGACCGTCGACACCCGGAACCGCCTTCGTCCTGCTCCACGACCACGCGAGCGGGGACGGCGGGCTCCGGCAGTGGGGGTTCGTCCGTGGCGGCATCGGCGTCGTGACGCAACGTATGGCGGATGCCGCCCGTGAGGCGGGTTGCGAGATCCGAACGGGCGTCGAGGTTCAGCGCGTCATCACCGAGGGGAATCGGGCCGTGGGTGTCGCGACCGCTTCGGGGGAGGAGCTGCGCGCTCCGATCGTCATCTCGAACGCCGACCCGAAGCGGACGTTCCTCAAGTTCTGCGACCCGGCCGATCTCCCCGAGGATTTCCTCGACAAGATCCGTAACTACCGGTGCGACGGCACCAGCATCAAGATCAACCTGGCCGTCTCCTCCCTGCCCTACGTGCGCGGGCTGCCCGAAGGCGGGGTCCAGCCCTATCACACGGGGATCATGGAGTTGAACGGGTTCAACGCCGACATGGACATGCAGCAGGCGCAGGCGCTGGTGGGGATCCCGGCGGATCCCGCGCACATCGAGATGTGCTTCCCGACGGTCCACGACCCGTCCCTGGCACCCGAGGGCAACCACGTGATCACGATCGACGTGAACTCGCAGCCCTATACCTTGGCCGAGGGGACGTGGGATGAGATCAAGGAGGATCGCGCCGACCGGGTGATCAACTCGATCGCCGAGTACTTCCCGGGGCTGCCCGGCTTGATCGAGCATCGACAGGTGCTGTCGCCACTGGATCTCGAGCGGCTGATCGGACTGACCGGGGGGCATGCGCTGCACGGCGACATGTCGCCAGACCAGCTCCTGTTCCTCCGCCCGGCGCGCGGGTGGGCCAACTACCGAACCCCGCTGCCGGGGCTCTACCTGTGCGGCGCCGGGACCCATCCGGGTGGCGGGGTCACCGGTGCCAACGGCCAGAACGCCGCGCGAACGGTCTTGCGAGATGCCAAGGCGCGCAAGCGATGAGCGGGCTCCCATCCATCGGCGCCGCGCCACCCGGTTCGAGGGCCCAACTGATCTTGGAGCGCTTGCAGGCCGTCCTCTACAGGGGGACGGCGCACGATCTGGGTCCGTTCATCATCAACGGCAAGCGTGCTTGGCAGGTCGAAGACATCGACGGCAATGTGTATCTGGATCTGATCAGCGGGATGGCGTCCGTTCCCCTGGGAGCCGCACACCCCGGCATCACGGAGGCCGCCGTCGACGCGCTTCGCCGGTACGGGAACGAGGACACCCACTACTTCGCGCACGAGTTCGTGCTCCCGCTGGCGGAGAAGCTGCTCGCGATCGCGCCCTCGAACCTGGCGCGCGTCGACATGGCGCTGAACGGGACGGAAGCGGTGGAGACGGCCGTCCGGTTCATGCGCCGCGCGACAGGGCGACCGATCGTCATCGGTTTCATGGGCGGGTACCACGGGGAGGCCGGCACCGCCGGCGCCGTCGGCGCCGAGACGTCCGACCTCTCCTTCGGCTACCGGGCGCTGCTTCCGGGGTACGTCCACGTGCCCTACCCCGATCCGTATCGCACGCCGTTCGTCGCCCGTCCCGGCGGTAGCGGTGACGGAACGATCGACTACATGCGCGATCATCTCCTCCACCACGCGATCGATCCCCGGGAGGTGGCGGGCGTGGTGATCGAGCCGGTGATGGGCTCGGGAGGCTGCGTGGCCCCGCCCGAGGTGTTCTGGGCGGGCTTGACCGATCTGTGCCGCGAGTTCGACTTCCTCCTGTGCGCGGACGAGGTGAAGACGGGGTTCGGGAGGGCCGGAACGATGTTCGCGGTGCAGCGGTGGGGGGTGCAGCCGGACCTGATGGCGCTCGGAAAGGCGATGGGCGGCGGCGTCATGCCGATCGGGGCCGTGCTGGGCACCGAGCGCGCGATGGATTTCGACGACGTCTCGACCGGCTCGACGTGGTCGTGGCTGCCGGCCTCGTGCGCCGCGGCGCTGGAGACGCTGGCCGTCTTCGAACGCGAACCGGTCCTCGAGAACGTTCGCGCGCTCGAGGGCGTCGCGCTGGGCGCGCTGGCATCGCTCATGGAGGGGCATCCGCAGATCGGCGACGTCCGCGCGGTGGGCTGTTTCATGGCCGTCGAGTTCGTGAAGGACCGGGTGACCAAGGAACGCGATATGGAGCTGACCCGGCACGTGGCGTGGGAGTGCCTCCAGCAGGGATTGCTGGTCGACGCGAGCACCACCTCGCTCAACCTGCAGCCCTCGCTCGTCATGCCTGTCGAAGATCTGGCGCGCGCGTTCGTGATCCTCGATGGGGCCATCACTCGGGCGGTCGGATGAACGCCGTGTTCGAGGAGCTCGCCGAGGGGCTGAATCATCCGGAAGGCGTGTGCTGGAACCCATTCGACGAGCGCGTGTACGCGGGCGGGGAGGGCGGGGAGATCTACGCCGTGACGCTGGATGGGGACATCGACGTCGTTGCCGTCACCGGCGGCTCGATGCTGGGGCTGGCGGTCGACGGGCGCGGACGGGTCTATGCGTGCGATGAGGGGAACGGGGAGATCGTGCGTGTCGACCCCCAGACCCGCCGGGTCGACGTCTACGCTCGCGGTCCCGGTGGCAAGAGGTTGGACACACCGAACATGCTCGTCTTCGATGGATCCGGGCGCTGCTACGTCACGTGCTCGGGGGAGGACGGCGACCCATCGGTGGTCTGCGTCGATCCCGACCGTTCCGTCCGCGTGTGGACCACCGACGTGCCCGCGTACCCGAACGGTGCTTGTCTGGACGCCGGGGGCCGGGCGCTCGTGGTGGTGGAATCCCACCGGCCGGCGCTGGTTCGGATCCCCATCGGGACGGACGGCGCGGCCGGCGTGCCCACGGTGATCGCCCCGCTCCCGGACACCGATCCCGACGGCGTGGCCCTGGGAGACGACAGCGCCTATTACGTCACGCTCTACCGGCCCGACGGCATCGTGCGCGTGGACCCGGCCACGGGGCGTCTCGACCCCGTCGTGGAGGACCCTCTCGCCCGGGTGTTCGATGCCCCCACGAACCTGGCGTTCGTCGGGGCATCGCTCGATCGCGTGGTCGTTGCGAACGTGGGCGATCGCTTCCTCTCGATCGGCGACGTGGGCACTTCCGGTGCTCCGCTCATCTATCCGGAGCTGTCGTGAGCGGCCGGGCGCGGTTCGAGGGCCGCGGCGTGGTCGTGACGGGCGGGGCGCAGGGCATCGGCCACGCGGTCGCGCAGGGATTCGTCGCCGAGGGGGCGGACGTCCTGATCGTCGATCTCCTCCAGACCGGTGCGGGGCCGACCCTCGTGGCCGACCTCGGCGACCCGGATCAGGCCGCTGGCGTCATAGCCGAGGCGGTGACCCGGCTGGGTCGCGTTGACGTGCTGGTGAACTGCGCCGGGGTCCAGCCGGACGGCCCCGCGCTCGGGGTCACGCGCGAGGACTTCGACCGCGCGTTCGCCGTCAACACTCGGGGTCCTTTCATCCTGATGCAGGACGTCGTTCGGCACTTCCTGAACCGTGGCGACGGCCGGGGAGGTTCCATCGTGAACATCGCGAGCGCGAACGCGATACGCAACGAGTCGCCCGAGTCCGTGTACAACGCCTCGAAGGCGGCGCTCATCGCGTTGACCACGGCCTTCGCCCATGAGTTCGGACACCTTGGCGTTCGGGTGAACTGCGTTGCGCCCGGGGAGACGATCACACCGGAGGCCGAACGTCAGATGACCGACGATGATCGTGCGCAACTCCACGACTACCTGCGCAGGGTTCCGATGCACCGCCCCGGGACACCGGCCGAGCAGGCTGCCGCAGTTCTGTTCCTCGCCTCGGACGAGGCCTCGTTCATCACCGGCCAGACGCTCGTGGTCGATGGGGGCGAACTCTCCGGCGACTGGTACGACTCCCGCGACTCCCCGCCCGTGCCGGACCGATGAGAGGACGGAAAGAGGAACGATGGCCAAGGACGACCCGATGACGACGCTCCGACCGCTCCAACCCGCGCGATCTCTCGCGGAGGATGCGGCCGACATGATCCGCGAGCAGATCCTGGGCGGGGGTTTCGAACAGGGTGACCACCTCGTGGAGGCGCGCATCGCCGAGCAGCTCAACGTGTCCCGAGGGCCTGTTCGAGAAGCCTTCAAACTCCTGCGGGCGGAGGGACTCCTCGAGGAGGAGCCTCGCCGGGGAACGTTCGTGGTCACGCTTGCCCCCGAGGATGTCCGGGAGATCTACGGACTGCGCGCGGCGATAGAAGGTCGCGCGGCGCGGATGATGGCCGCCGCGAAGGACCCTTCCGCGGCAGCCGAACTGCGGGTGCTCCTTGAGGCGATGGAGGACGCGGTCCACAAGGGCGACGCGGCGGCGGTGTTCCGCCGGGATCTCGAATTCCACGACGGGCTGTGCCGCCTGGCGGGCAATGCCCGGCTCCACGAGGTCTTCCTTCGCCATGTGCCGATGCTCAGGGCACTGCTTCGCCTGGACGAGCGGGTCTACCAGTCGCTGAACCAGGTCGCGAACGAGCATCTGCCGCTGGTCGAGGCGATCGAGTCCGGGGATGCGGATGAGGCCGCGCGGATCGCCGAGGCCCACTGCGATCACGCGGGGGATCTCATCTCCTCTTACATCGAGACGAGG
>JBBRTK010000096.1:0-8572 GCA_038244455.1 Actinomycetota bacterium | reverse complement strand
GGGGGTCAGTGGGTCGGGTGGGGCGGGTGGGGGCTCGTAGGAGGCTTGCCCGTGCCGTGGGTCGGGTGCGGCGGATGAGGGCTCGGGCTCGGGGGCTTCGTGGGCTTCGTGGGGTTGGTCGGGTGGGTGGGCTTAGTCGGGCGGGTGGGCTTGGTGGGGGGCTTCCCCGCACCGTGACCGTTGGTCGTATGCCCCTTGCCGTGGCCGACGTTCTGGATCGCGTTGATCAGGCCGTGAGCCTGGGGGTTTTTGGCGCAGTTCGCCTCGAGGACGGACAGCGCATGGGCGATGCCGGTGGTGTCGTCCGCCGCGGGCATAGTCGCGCGGACGGCAGCCACCGTTGCGGAGCAGGCGCCGGCCGGTGTCCCGGTGGCACTGCTCTCGTGCCCGCCGCCCCCGGGCCCTCCCGACGTGGTCGGGGCAGCGGAGGCCGACACAGCAATCTGTTCCTTGGCCAGGCCCGAGTGGTCCTTCCCGTGGATCGCGTCCTGTGCCCCAACCGCGAGCTGCCGGAGGCCGCCCTGCTGAGCCACAGCCGCACCGGCGGACAGCAGGATGAGCACCGCGAAGGCGCTGGAGAACGCCGAGGGGGCGCGCGAGTTCCATTTCTTGGACATCAGCTTCAGTTTCGGCCGGTTCGCGATGCTGACGTATCCACCGAACGGCCCTTCTCGGAAGCTGTCCGTAGGGCGGCCATCACCCGAGCGGGGGATACGGGGAGGTCCAGATGGCCTATGCCGAGGTGCGAGAGCGCATCCACAGCCGCATTCTGGATCGCCGGGGTGGACCCGATGGTGGCGGACTCGCCGATCCCCTTCGCGCCCAGCGGGTTCAGCGGTGTTGGCGTTTCCGTGTTCGCCGTGGTGAATCGGGGGAACTCCGAGGCCGCGGGAAACAGGTAAGTAGAGAAGGTCCCCGTGATGGGATTGCCGCTCTCGTCGTAGACCACTTCCTCGAAGAGCGCCTGGGCGATGCCTTGGCCGAGACCCCCGTGCACCTGTCCCTGGACCAGGAGCGGATTCAGTATGCGGCCGCAGTCATCGACCGCGATGTGGCGGATCAGATCCACTTCGCCCGTCTGCGTGTCGACCTCCACCACCGCGATATGGGTGCCGAACGGGAACGTCGAGTCCGCCTCACGGAACGACCCGGCGGAACGCAGCCCCGTCTCCATCCCCTCCGGGCGCTTGACCGGATCGCCCGCCGCGGATGCGAGCTCGGACCAGCTGAGCCGGCGGTCGGGTGCGCCCGCCGGAGCGAACCCTCCGTCTGCATCCACCAGATCGGCTTCATCGACCTCCAGCAGATGCGCCGCCAGCGTTCGCGCCTGTTCAACCACGGCCTCCGCGCGCTCGACCACCGCGGAGCCGCCAACCTGGAGGGACCTCGATCCCCACGTCCCCGCCCCGCGCGTCACCAGCCCGGTGTCCGAGTGCACGACGCGCACGGCCTCGAACGGCACCTCCAAGATCGCGGAGGCGATCTGCGCCATGGCCGTCTCGTGCCCCTGGCCCTGCGGCGACACGCCCGTGACCACGGTGACGGTCCCGTCCGCGTGCACCTGCACCGATCCGAATTCCTTGCTCGCGAACGCCGTGATCTCCACATACGTGCAGACACCGATGCCGAGCGCCACATGATCGCCGCGCGCGCGCCGCTCGGCCTGCTCGCGGCGCAGATCGGCGTACCCGGCCAACTCCAGCGCGGTGTCCAGCGACAGCGCGTAGTCTCCGACGTCATACGTGGTGCCACTGGATGTGGTGTAAGGGAAGGCATCCGAAGGGATCAGGTTCTTGCGGCGGATCTCGACCGGGTCCATGCCCAGCTCCGCCGCCACCAGGTCCATGGCACGTTCGATGCAGGCCGTGGCCTCCGGACGCCCGGCGCCCCGATAGGCGTTCACCGGGGTGGTGTTCGTGACCACGCTCCGGCCGCGGCAGGCCGCAACGGGGAATCGGTAGACGCCCGACAGCATCTCCTGCGTCGTGGTCGGGAGGTAGGCGCCGATCGGATAGGCCCCCATGTCCGCCACGATCTCCACGCGGATGCCGGTGACCGTGCCGTCCCGCTTGGCGCCGATCTCGACGGTCTGCACCTGCGCGCGTCCGTGCGTCATATTCACGAGGTTCTCCGAGCGCGTCTCGGTCCAGCGAACCGGGCGGCCAAGCACCATCGCAGCTTTCGCGACGACCAGATACTCGGGGTAGGTATAGAGCTTGGCGCCGAACCCTCCGCCCACGTCTGGGGCGATCGTTCGAACCAGCTCTTTGTCCAGGCCCAGCACCTCCGCCACGTCGCTCCGCACGTCGAAGGGCACCTGCGTCGAGACCCAGACCGTCACGCTCCCGTCCTCCTCGGGAACCACGGCGATGCCGTTCGTCTCCATGGATGCGGGCGCGAGGCGTTGGTTCACGAACCGCCCGCGCGCCACCACGTCGGCCCCCGCCAGCGGGTCGGCGTCCCACTGATGTTCGAACCGGTGCACGACGTTGGAGCCGCTGTCAGGCCAGAGCAGGGGGGCGCCGGGACGCTCGGCCGCCTCGGGATCGGTCACCGCGTCCAACGGTTCGTAGTCGGGCCAGACGAGTTCGGCGGCGTCCTCCGCCTGCGCGAAGGTCTCCGCCACTACCACGGCGACCGGTTCGCCCACGAACCGCACCAACTCGCGCGCCAGCGCCTCGCGCCGGAACGACGGATCGATGTTCCCCGCGGGCGGCTGCGATGCGATGGCCAGATCCCCTGCAACGTAGACCGCAAGCACGCCCGGCATGCCCAGGGCGGCCGAAACATCCACTCCGTTCAACCGGGCGTGCGGCATCATGGACCGAACGAACACCGCGCGCAGCGCTCCGGGGATCTCGATGTTCTCCAGATAACGACCTTGACCTCGGAGGAAGCGGGGGTCTTCAGTTCGAAGGCGGGGAACGCCGAACATCGAGGGTGGGAGTGGCACGCGCCCATGCTGCCACACACGCGAGGGAGAACGCATGAGAGCAACGAAGAGGACGACCTGGACCGGGATCGCCGCCATCGCGGTTCTGGCCGCGTGTTCGAACGCACCCGCCGGCGCGCGCGGTGACAGCTCGGTCACCTCCATCCTCCGCGGCGCCGTTACTTCCCACCCCGTCGCCACCCGGCTGAACAACCCCGCCGGCTTCACGGTCCTGCCCAACGGGAAGATCGTCTATCTCGAACGCACCACCGGACGGGTTCGGCTGCTGGACCCCGCCACCCACAGCGACCGACCCCTGTTCCGGATCTCCGGCGTCAACGGCGACGGGGAGCGCGGCGCCCTGGGCGTCGCAGCCGCGCCCACGTGGCCCGCGTCGCGGGTGCTCTGGGTCTACGCGACCCGCGTAGCCGGTGGCCAGCTTCGCAACCAGGTGGTCCGCATCCCGATCAAGAACGGTCACGGGACCGGCATGAAGGTGCTGCTCTCCCAGCCCGCGAGCGCCGATCCGTATCACAACGGCGGCCGGATCGCGTTCGGGCCCGACGGCAAGCTCTACGTGTTCATCGGGGACGGCCACGACTCGGTGAACGCGCAGAACCTGTCCGGGGGAAACCTCCGCGGCAAGCTCCTGCGGATCAACCCCGATGGTTCGGTGCCCTCGAACAACCCCATCCAGGGCAGCAAGATCTTCTCGTTCGGCCATCGGAATTCCTATGGCTTCACCTTCGATCCCGCGACCGGGTCGATATGGGAAACGGAGAACGGACCCGAGTGCAACGACGAGATCAACCGGCCCGTGGCGGGCGGCAACTATGGCTGGGGCACCAACGAGACCTGCAGTGGCAGCGCACCGGGTAACACGAACAACAGCGGTCCGGCGCCCCGGCATCAGCCCGAGTGGTTCACGGGGCCGACCATCGGGATCACCGGCGATGCCTTCTGCAACGGCTGCGGGATCGCCGGCATGGACGGCAAGCTCCTGGTCGGTGCGAACAACGACGGCATCCTGCGGGTGTTCACCCTGAACGCCGCCCGCGACGCCATCGTCGGCGGGCCGGCGGAACCGTTCACCTCGCCCGACGGCACGATCTACTCAATGGAAGTGGGTCCCGGCGGCACGATCTACTTCAGCACCTACCGCGGGATCTACCGGCTGACCTAGCGCGCAGCGCGGCGGCCTCTCCCCCCATCGCGAGAACGGGCGTACCCTGTGGCCGTGGACATCGGTCGTCCGAAGCGCATCCACGAGATCCGGCCGGACTCGGCTCCGGTTCCCGACCCCGCGTGGCCGGTCCAGCCAGCGGCTCCGGCTCCGCAGCCCCAGCCCGCCGAACCGACGTCCGTCCCCGCGGGCTTGGGGGACTGAACGGCGTGGACGCCGCCGCACTTACCGTCGCCCGTTCCGCCGAACCCATCTTGGCCTGGCGGGCCTGGGCGCTCACCGTCCACGGTGACGACCTTGCGCTGGAACCGGTGGCCGGGCGAGGTAAGGCGTGGCCCGCGCGGAAGGTCATGCGGTCGCGCTGCCGTCACGCCGGACTGCACACGTCGCCCAACCCCGGCTGCTCCTGCGGCCTCCACGGCACGCACGGCCTGGAGATCCTGAGGAAGACCCGCACCCCGGCCGTCCTCGGTCGCGTGGCCCTCTGGGGCCGCGTCATCGAACACGAACTGGGCTTCCGGGCCGCGCTCGGATACCCGCAGCGGCTTCGCTTGGTGTGCCAGTTCTGCTTCCAGGTGTGGGGAGCCGAGCACGCCCGTCCGGCCGTGGTCGGCCTCTTCCCGCGCGGCGACCTGGTCCCGCTGTGCTGGACGCACGTCGAGCTGGCCCAGCGCTACGGCATGACCCCGCGCCGGCTATTCCGCGCAACCCAGATCGAACAGCGACTGCTGGACACCTACGCGGTCGAACTCCTCCCGATCCCCACTGGCCGAATCGCAGCCCCACCGATGCTCGCCGGACGGCGGTAGATCATCGGCCGCTAGGGATCGGTCGTGGGACCCGCTGTCTCCCCAGAGGGCTCGTCCGGGCTCCCGGCAGCGGCTGACTCCGCGGCGGCGGCGGCGGCTGTGGCATCGTCGGCGCCGAGCTTCTTGCGCGCCGCGGTGCGAGCGAGCCGGCTCCGCAGATCACCGGCCGTCGCGGTCACCGCATCCTCCGGAGGCTGGTCGCGTGGCGCCGACCGCGCCGCCTGAAGGTCCGCCAGCCTGGCTTCCGCGTCGCGAGCCCGTTGCTCCGCCGCCACGATGCGCTGCTCCAGCTTCACGAACACGGCGTCGTCCACGGCAACGGGAGCGGCCTCCTGCGGTTGAATCTGCTGCGCGGCCATCGCGGCTGCTGCGGCTGCGGCGGCTTCCGCGGCGGCTTCCGCGGCGGCCACACTGGAGGCAGCGGACTCCGCCTCCTTGGACTTGGCTTCGAGATCGGCGTGCGCGCGGTCCAGTTCGGACTTCGCGGCGGCGAGCTCAGTTTCCTTGGCCGCGAGCGCAGCTTCAGCCGCTGCCGCTGCTGCCTGACTTGCCTGCGCAACGCCTCTGTCCTGCACGGTTTCCGAGGTCTCAGCAGTGGTGGATGCGACGGCGGCCTCTGCGGCGCGGGCCCGTTGCTCTAGCTTCTTGGCCTTCTTCTCGGCCGCCTCCGCACGCCGCTCCACCTCGCGCAAGCTCGCCTCCGCTGCGTGGGCGCGAGCCGTGAGCACGATCTCCCGTTCCAGCTCATTCACCGGTGTCTGACTCGTCTCGCCTGGGCGGTCGACGGACTTCTCGGCGATCTTCGCGTCGGCTTCCTTCAACTGCTTGCGCGACCCCTTCAGCTCCTCACGCAGGGAGGCAGCATCCGCCTCCGCCTTCGTCGCGCGCGCGGCGGCTCGCTCCGCTTCCTGCTGAAAGGTCTTCGCTGCCTGGTCCGACGCTGGGGCGGCGGCGTGCTTCCCGCCTCGCTTCGGTTCCACCCCGTCCCCGCCGGATCCCGATGCCACACCCGCGCCCAGGGTCTTCAGGGGCTTGCGCAACGACAGGAGCGTCATCAGCAGACAGAGCGCCGCCAGCCCTAGGAGCGACACCATGATCCTGGACCACGGCTGATGGGCAGCTTGCACGAGGTTGTCGTAGTAGTAGTCGACCTCCACCACACCGGTGACGGAGATCCAGTCGGGAACGTGGAGCGGAACGAACACCTCGAGCAGGTTCGTCGGCGTCTGATCGTTCCCGGTGCTGGCCGCATTGAACTTCGTGAGCACCTTGGCCGAGACACTCTGGCCCTTCATCGCTTGATCGATCAGGGTCTTGTCTTGCGTTTGCAGCAGCCCCACCTGATCACGCTCGTGCGTGGAGTACTGAAGGATCCCATCCGGGGTCCACACCCGCACGCGCGCGATGGTGGCGTCGGTGAAGACCTGGCTTTGCAGGGCGACGTAGATGTCGCGGTACAGCGGTGAGGGGATGAGCTTGGTCATCGCGACGTGGCTGAGGTTGTTGAACAGCACGGTGTCCGCGATATGACGTGTCTGCGCCTGCGCAGCCGAGACCTGGTCGCCCAGAGCCCTGGTCTGCCCTTGTCGCGCGAAGAACACCCCGAGGAGACAGCCAACGGTGAGGACCGCCCAGACATAGCGGCTGACTCGGTCACGAGTGAAGCGGTCGATGATCTTCATAGGCCCCATTGGAGGGTCATAGTGACCGGTCGAGGCCGGGTGCGGCAAGCCCCGTCACGGATGCAGACCCTTCCGGGGATCGCGGAACAGAGAGATGATCTCCGGGCGGGTCACGGACGAGATAGTACGTCCGGCGACGGGCCGGTTCAGTTTCCGCCCCCGACATGCCGATAGCGCACCCACACGAACCGAGGGAGCTTCGCCGTGCGAACACGCCGCTTCCGCCGAGCCCTGGCCTCGGCCATCCTCATCCTGACGATCATCCCGTTGCTCGGCGGCCAACCCGCCGGGGCAGCGCCGCTCGTGCAGGAGCGGACGGCCCAGCGTCGTCACCTCCAGCACCGTGTAGTGCACGTTCGCCGGTCCGGATCCACGGCATCCCATCGTCTGGCACGCCGGTCCTCGAAACTCGACCGCCGGCTCACGCTCGTCTCACCTCGTGCGATGAACAGCGGACGCTGGCGCCAGGTGAAGGGGAGGCTCGCCCGCCAGCGTCGTCACTTGGTGGCCGCCGCCCGACGCTCGGACCACGCGACAGCCGAACGCATCCGGAGCCTCAAGGGGCGGGCGGGCGCGCTGTCGGCATGGCTCGACGTCTGGGGGGTCTTCAAGACCTGCCCGGTCAGCGGTTCGCATCTGATCAGTAACGATTTCGGCGTCATCGTTCGGATGCCCGGCGTTCCCGTTCACGTGCACCAAGGCAACGACATCACCGCGGCCACGGGCACGCCCATCGTCGCGCCGTTCGACGGGACGGCCGTGGTGTCCTCCAATGTCCTGGGCGGGCTTGCCGTGAAGGTCTACGGGGCGGCGGGCTACGTCTACAACGCGCACCTTTCCGCTTACGGCCACCTCGGACCCGTGAAGGCGGGGGATGTCATCGGCTACGTGGGATCAACGGGAGACGCGAGCGGTCCGCACGACCACTTCGAATGGCACCCCGGCAGCGGCGGCGCCGTCGACCCGAACCCGCTGCTCTCGGTGGTGTGCTGAGCCGGTAGCGCCGGCCGGTCGGCAGCCTTCGGCCTATTCAGGCTTGCGGCGCTTCTTCGCAGAGGCCCTGGCGAGCCGGGCCCGCAGCTCCGAACGATCGTTGTCGGACACCGCTTTGGTAGGGGCCGCAGGCTCCTCCTCTGGCTCATCGTCCGCCGCCTCGCCTCCCAGAGCGTTGCGGCGCAGGCTCTTCGCGAGAGCTTTCCACGCGCCGGGGTCGGTCGCCGACGCATCGGCGGCAGGCTCTTCGTCACTGGGCACGGCCGGCTCCGATTCGCTGACCGGCGTTTCGGGCGCCGGAGGAGCCCGTTCGATCACCGGCGCTGTGATGGCCGCCTGGGATTCCTCGAGGGAGAGGTTCTCGGGGGCACCACCGGCCACCATGGCGCGTCGTTCGGCAACATCTGCGCGTCGCTGCGCTTCGGCGGCTTTGGCCTCGGCGCTCGTCACGCGGCCTTCCGAGGTGTCGAGCTTGGCCAGCGCCTGCTCCGCCAAGTCCTGGGCACGAGAGAGTTGGATCTTCAACTGTGCTGCGGACTCTTCCGCCGACGACGCGCGGACTTCCAGTGCGGTGACGTCCGGACCCACTACTGGGGCGGAGGCCGCCCGCGCTGCGGCCTCGGCTTGCGTAGCCCGCGCCTCAGCGGTGGCCGCACGGTCCTCCAGCTCGCGCTGCCGGCTCTCCGCTTGACCGGACAGGGCAGCGTGTTCAGTTACTTGAGCGGCGACAACCTTGACCCGCTGTTCGGACTCGCCCGCGCGTGCCTCCGCATCCCGGGTCCGCGCTTGATGTTCGGCGACCGACCCTTCGAGTTCGGCGATCTTGCCTTTGGCCGCGGCGAGTTGCGCCTCGAGGGCCACCGCGCGGTCGGCGGCATCAGAGGGTGTCGCTCGGGAAAGAGCTTCCTCCGCGGTGACCGCGCGCTGCTCAGCTGCCCTGGCCCGTGTCTCGGCAAGCACGGCCTTCTCGTTC
>JBBRTK010000095.1:0-8633 GCA_038244455.1 Actinomycetota bacterium | reverse complement strand
TGTTCCATCCGGGCCGGGCGGCGTTCATCACCGTGGGTGGGGAGCGCGCGGGTGTGCTGGGAGAGGTGCACCCTGCTCAGGCCAGGGCGTTGGATCTGGATGGCAGGGTTGCCGTGGTGGAGCTGGAGATCGATGCGCTGATGGCAGCCTCCGCGCCTGCGTTCGTCTTTGCCGACGTCCCTCGGTTCCCGCCGGTTCGTCGTGACCTGGCGTTCATCGTTCCGGAGGCGACGCCGGCCGGTGCAGTGGGGGCCTGCCTGCGCGAGTCGGCGGGCGCGCTCTTCGGCGACGCCGTGCTGTTCGACGTGTTCCGGGGCGGATCGCTGCCCCAGGGGACCAAGAGCCTGGCGTTCGCCGTGGACTTCCGTGCGCCGGACCGCACCTTGGAAGGCGGCGAGGCGGAGGCGGCGGTCCAGGCGATCGTCGCCGCACTGGCGCAAGCCTTCGGCGCTGAGCTCCGAGCCGGATAGGCGCGAAGGCGCCGGCTCGGGATAGACTCCGACCCCATGAAACGCGACTACCTTTCCGTCGACGACCTGTCGCGTCAGGAGCTCACCGGGCTCCTGGACCTCGCGGACGCCATGAAGGCCGACCCTTCGGCCTACCGCGACCGGCTGGCCGGTCGCGCGGTCGCCCTCGTCTTCGAGAAGCCGTCCACACGCACGCGTGTCTCCTTCGAGGTCGGCGTCGCGCAGCTCGGCGGCCACTCCGTGGTCCTCAGCTCCTCGGAGCTGCAGCTCGGCCGCGGAGAGACCATCGAAGACACGGGGCGAACGCTGAGCCGCTACGTGGACGCCATCGTCCTTCGCACGTTCGAGCAGGAGCGGCTCGAGGTTCTCGCGGGGGCCGCCTCCGTGCCGGTCGTGAACTCCCTGAGCGACTTCGAGCATCCGTGCCAGGCGCTCGCCGACGTGCTCACCATCCGCGAACGCTCTGGGGGACCTGCCGGGAAGATCCTCACGTACTTGGGAGACGGGAATAACGTTGCCCATTCGCTGCTCCTGGCCGGCGCGAAGACCGGCATGACCGTTCGGATCGCGACCCCCCCGGGATTCGAACCCATCCCCCAGGTCGTGCACCGCGCGGCGGAGATCGCCGGTGAAACCGGTGGGTCCGTCGAGGTCACCCACGATCCGGAGCAGGCCGCGAAAGGGGCGGACGTTCTCTGCACCGACGTCTGGGCCAGCATGGGCCAGGAAGCGGAGGCCGACGAACGCGCCCTGGTATTCCCGATCTTCCAGCTCGGTCAACAGCTGGTCGAACTCGCCGCTCCCGACGTCCTGGTCATGCACTGCCTGCCGGCACACCGGGGCCAGGAGATCACGGCCGAGGTCATGGACGGCCCGCATTCGGTCATCTGGGAGCAGGTGGAGAACCGGCTCCACACCCAGAAGGCGCTCCTGCTGTTCCTCCTGGGTCTGGCGTAGCGCCGGAGAGCCCCGTGCCCAGGGCGAACGAGGCCATCGAACAGGCGCTCCTGGAATTCGCCGAGCTCCTGTCGATCCTGTCCGAGGATCCGTTCAAGCCACGGGCGTATGAGAAGGCCGCTCGGGCAGTCGGCGGCTATCCCGAGGACCTGACCGGCAAGGACCTCAAGCAGATCCTGAAGGTCCCCGGGGTCGGGAAGTCGATCGGGGACAAGATCCATGAGTTTCTGACCTCGGGGACGATCACCGAGCTTGAAGCGCTCCGCGCCCAGATCCCCGGCGGGGTTCGCGATCTCATGGCCATCCCCGGCCTGGGTCCGAAAAAGGCCTTCGCCCTCCACGAGGAACTAGGGATCGGTTCGGTCGACGACCTGGCCATCGCCATCGGCGAAGGGAGAGTGGCGGGCCTGAAGGGCTTCGGACCCAAGACGCAAGAGAACATCCTTCGCGGCATGACGCAGATCGCGTCGGCGGCCGGACGCGTCACCTTGGGCATCGCGATGGACGCCGCGCAAGACGTGATCGCGCGCCTCCGGGATCTGCCGGGCGTGGGCAAGATCGCCTACGCCGGCTCGCTCCGCCGGATGTGCGAAACGATCGGTGACGTCGACATCCTGGTCGCGTCCCGGAAGGCAGCTCCGATCATGGAGGGGTTCGCGAGACACCCGGCGGTGACCAGGGTTCTGGCCCGAGGGGACACGAAGTCCTCTGTACTGGTCGAACACGGTCTCCAGGTGGACTTGCGGGTCGTTCCGGCCGAGGTCTGGGGCGCGGCGATGATCTACTTCACCGGCTCCAAGGCCCACAATGTGCGCATCAGGGAGATGGCCGTTCGAGCGGGCCTCAAGCTCAACGAATACGGGCTCTTCGACGCAAAGACCGGAGAGCTCCTTGCCGCGAAGACGGAGGAGTCGGTGTACGCGAAGCTCGGCCTGCCGTTCATCGAGCCCACGCTACGGGAGGACCGAGGCGAGGTGGAGGCGGGGCTCGCCGGCGATCTGCCCGACCTCATCCAGGAGCGTCAGATCCGCGGCGATCTCCACACGCATACCGATCTCACCGACGGGGTCGCGCCCCTGGAGGAGATGCTCGATGCTGCCGCGGACCGCGGCTACGCCTACTACGCCGTGACCGACCACGCACCCGACCTTGCCATGCAGCGCATGACCACCGAGAAGATCCTCGACCAGCGCGAGCGCCTCCGCGCCCTGCAGCCCCGCCACCCGGCCATGAAGCTGCTCCACGGAGCCGAGCTGAACATCGGCCCGGAGGGCGAACTGGACTGGCCCGATGAGTTCCTTGCCGGATTCGATCTCACGGTTGCCTCCGTCCACTCTCACTTCACGCAATCCCGGGAGGAGATGACCCGGCGTGTGCTCCGCGCCATCGAGAACCCTCACGTGCACATCATCGGCCACCTGACCACCCGTAAGGTGGGCGGGAGACCGCCCGTCGACCTGGATCTCGAGGCCGTCTTCGAGGCAGCCGGACGCACGGGAACCGCGCTGGAGGTCAACGCACATCCCGACCGCCTAGATCTCAAGGACGAACACATCCTCTGGGCCAAGCGTCACGGTGTTCGGTTCGCGATCGATACGGACGCGCATGCCACCACGCACCTCGATCTCATGCGGTTCGGCGTGGCCACGGCCCAACGCGGCTGGCTCACCAAAGCGGACGTCATCAACGCCTGGCCCTGGTCCAAGCTCGAACGATCCCTGAAGCCACGATGAGCGCTCGGCTCGGCCGAGCGTTCTTCGGTCGCAGCGCCGTGCGCGTGGCTCCGGACCTCTTGGGACGAACACTCGTCTGGATCTCCCCAACGGGGACTCACCTTCGTGTGCGGATCGTGGAAACGGAGGCCTATGAGCCGGATGACCCGGCCAGCCATGCCTACCGAGGGCGCACCAACCGGAACGCGGTCATGTTCGGTCCTCCCGGGCATCTCTACGTTTACTTCGTCTACGGCGTCCATTGGTGCGCCAACGTTGTCACGGGGCAAGCGGGGGAGGGGAGCGCCGTGCTGCTCCGCGCGGGGGAGCCGATCGATGGCGTGGCAGAGATGTCGTGCAACCGGGACGGCCACACTCCACTCACGGTCGGCCCCGGCCGGCTCGCCCAGGCGCTCGGGATCTCCGGCGTGCACAACGGCCTGGATCTCACCATCGCGGGCACCGGTTGGTTCGAAGGCGCCGAAGGGGTGCGATCGGAGGACGTCGCCATGGGCCCGAGGATCGGCGTACGGGAGGCTTCGAGCCTGCCGCGCCGCTTCTGGGAGCGGGGCAACGCGTTCGTGTCCGGTCCCCGCAAGGTCAAGGGCTCGGGGGCACCTGAGAAACCGTGATCGTAACGGTCCCGGTTTGCGACAGGCTTGATCCCGCCGTCGGACTCTCCGCGATGACGGATCCGGCGGGGAGCGTGGACTGTGCCACCGCCACCGCCACGTTGAACCCGGCACGCTCCAGGATCGTAGTGGCTGAGGCCTGGGAACGGCCGATGACCGAAGGAACGTTGACCTGGCGCGACGAGGTCGGTGTGGCGCAGGTCTTGCGCGGTTCGATCCCGGAGATGAACTGCAGGGCGCTGATATTGGCCGGCAGCGTGAACTGGTTGGGGAGGCAGTACGGGGTCTGGGTGATATCCACCGCAACCGACACGTAGCTCACCGAGGGCGAAGGGAACGATCGCACCGGCATCCCCGCAGTGGCCTGGACCATGAACGCATGCCAGATCTGGGCAGGCCAGGTTCCGCCGAACACGGTGATCCGGGTCGTGGGCGGCGCCATCGGCACCTGCCCCTGCGGGAAGCCGACCCACACCACGGCGGAGAGCTGGGGGACCGCGCCCCCGAACCACGCGTCGGAGTAATTCTGGTTGGTGCCCGTCTTGCCGATCTGGGGACGCCCGATGTTCGCGGCGACACCTGTTCCGTAGAGGACCACCTTCTGCAGGATGCCGTCGGCAACAGCCACCACGCGCGGATCCACGACGAGCTTGGGCTGCGGGTTCGCCGACCAGATCACCTTGCCCTTGGCATCGGTGATGGTGACCGCCGGAACCGGCTGGGCATGACGGCCGCCGGTGGCGAAGGTGCCGTAGGCCGAAGCCATCTCCAGGGTGTTCACCTCGTTCGTTCCGAGCACCGACGAGTAGTAGGGCTGCAGCTGACGTTTCGGTTGGCTCGTGCGGATGCAGCAGCGGATGCCCATCTGCTTCGCGACGCCGATGACGTTCTCCGGACCAACCTGCTGGATGACCTGCGCGTAGACGGTGTTCACCGAATACACCGTGGCGGACTCCAGCGTCAGGCTCCCAAACCCTCCGCCTTCCGCGTTCGTCACGTGCCACACCTGACCCCCGTCGATCGGGATGTCGATCGAGGACGGCGCCGAGAATACCGTCGAAGGCGTCATCCCCTGCTCGAGCGCCGCCACCAGCGCGAACGGCTTGAAGGCCGACCCCGCTTGGCGCCCCGTGCTGCCGCCGGTGGCCAGGTTCAGGCGGCCGGAGGTCGAATGCGGATCCCAGTACTGACTGTCCTTGCCGCCGACCATGGCGCGCACGAAGCCCGTCCGCGGATCGATGACCGTCATCGCCGCGCTGGGGTCGGTCGGATACGGGAGGATCGATCGCACAGCCCGCTCGGCGTCGTCTTGCAGCGCGGGATCAAGGGTGGTGGTGATCCGCAGCCCTCCGGTGAACAGGAGCGTGTTGCGCGCAGCCCGATCCACCCCGAACGCGGGATTGGAAAGGAACCACTGCTTGAAGTAATCCACGAAGTACGGGTAGGGATAGCGGTCTTGTGCCGAAGGAGGGTGCAAGACGATGCGCCCGGCGGAGGCCCCCGCACGTCTGTGATCGGAGATCATGCCCTGATCGACCATGTCCTGCAGGACCAGATCGCGTCGCATCCTGGCCCGCGTCGGATGGGAGAACGGGTCGAAGCTGTTCGGCACGGCGATGAGGCCGGCGAGCGTAGCCGATCGCGAGAGCGACAAGCCGTTCGCGTCGACCCCGAAGTAGGTCTGCGCAGCGGCCTGGATGCCGTACGCGCCCTCGCCGAAATACACCGTGTTCAGGTACTTCGCGAGGATCTGCTCCTTCGTGAGCTGGTCCTCCAGCTGCCAGGCGAGGATGGCTTCGTCCACCTTGCGGGCCAGCGTTCGTGTATCGCTGAGATAGAGGTTCTTGATGAGCTGCTGCGTGATAGTTGAGCCGCCTTGGACCACCGTCCCGTTTGCAGCATCCTGGTAGGCGGCGCGGAGCACGCCGCGCAGGTCGACGCCGTGGTGGGTCCAGAAGCGTTGGTCCTCGACGGCCACGACGGCCTGCTTGATGGACTCAGGCATCTGGGCGTAGCGCAGCAGGATGCGGTCCTGGCTGGCATGGAGCCGGGTGATGAGGCTCCCGTCGGCGGCGTAGAGGAACGAGGTCTGCGGCAGAGGCTGCGCCGTCCGCTCGTAGTCCGCCAGATGCGGGATGGAACACGCGCTCGCCACCAAGGCGAAGACAGTGATAACAGGGGAGATCCGAGGAACGCGCATCCCTGCGCGAGTCTACCTTTGCCCGTGAGATCGCACTGGTAGCATCCGGCAGGATGGCCGTCGACGCGCACGCGCTCCTTGCCAGCGGGGCCCACGAGGTCGTCCCCGCCGACGAACTCCAAGACAAACTCGCCTCGGGAACGCCGCTGAGGGTCAAGCTCGGGATCGACCCGAGCAAGCCCGACCTCACGCTCGGGCATACGGTGGTCCTGCGGAAGCTTCGCCAGTTCCAGGACGCCGGCCATCAGGCCGTCCTCATCATCGGAGACTTCACCAGCATGGTCGGCGACCCGTCCGGGCGCTCCGACACACGACCCATGCTCACCCGAACCGAAGCGGAGGCGAACGCCCGAACCTACCTCGAGCAGGCGGCGCTGGTGCTGGACGTAGAGCGCGCCGAGATCCGGCACAACGCCGACTGGCTGGCCGGGATGGATATGGGCGAACTGATCCGCCTCACTTCAGTCGCCACCGTCGCCCAGCTCCTTGAACGCGAAGACTTCCGGGCTCGATACCGATCCGGAACCCCGATCAGCCTGGTGGAGTTCCTCTACCCCATGTTCCAAGGGTATGACTCCGTGGCCGTGCGTGCCGACGTGGAGCTCGGTGGGACCGATCAGACCTTCAACCTCCTCATGGGCCGGGAGGTACAGCGAGCCTACGGGCAAGCGCCGCAGGTCGTGCTGACCATGCCACTCATCGAAGGGACCGATGGTGCGCGAAAGATGTCGAAGTCGCTGGACAACTACATCGGGCTCACCGAGCCCTCCGACCAGATGTTCGGCAAGCTCATGTCCATCCCGGACACGCTGATCGCGAAGTACCTGCGCCTTTGCACGCCGCTCGATCCGGACGAGGCGGACCGCGTGGAGGCCGGACTAGCGGACGGATCTCTGCATCCCAATCAGGAGAAGCGCCATCTCGCCCGGGAGATCGTCGAGCTCTACCACGGGGAAGGTGCCGGCTCAGCAGCGGAGGAGCGGTTCGATAAGGTGTTCAGGTCGCACGGCATCCCGGACGAGATCCGCGAGTTGCCCATCCCTGCATCAGCGTTGCGTGATGGCAAGGTCTGGCTCCCCAAGCTGCTCGTCGGCACGGGCCTCGCCACCTCTAACGGCGAGGCCAGGCGGGCAGTACAGCAAGGGGGGGTGCGCCTGGACGGTGATCCGCTCACCGACCCCGAGGCCGAATTCGACCCGTCCGACCTGCGTGGACGTGTCCTGCAGATGGGCCGCCGGCAGTTCGTGCGGCTTGCGCGCGACTCCTCCGGTTGACGAACCCGGGCACCCTGCTACCATACGGGAGCGCGAGAGTCCCCTGCGCGAGGCCCAAAAACCCCGCCGAGGTTGGACTCCTGCGCCTTTCGCACCTTGAGAACTGAACAGCGTGACAAAAGCCAGTGCCTTTCCGTCAGATGGGGATGGCGCGGTTCGCCGTGTCTGAACCACCTGAGGGTTGTAGTACTGAAACCGTCCGGATATTCGGGCGGGATCGACAAGGTCGGCCAGGGCAGTGCCTGCCCGCAAGGCCGACCAGCTTTCCAAATGAATAACAACCCCCGACCCTTCGGGCTAGGGGAATTGTTGCAGTCTCTACGGAGAGTTTGATCCTGGCTCAGGACGAACGCTGGCGGCGTGCTTAACACATGCAAGTCGAACGGTGACCAGGACTTCGGTCCTGCGATCAGTGGCGAACGGGTGCGTAACACGTGGGCAACCTGCCCCAGACTCTGGGATAACCCCGGGAAACCGGAGCTAATACCGGATACTTTCGCGGAACCACATGGTTCTGCGAAGAAAGAACTTCGGTCTGGGATGGGCCCGCGGCCTATCAGCTTGTTGGTGAGGTAACGGCTCACCAAGGCGACGACGGGTAGCTGGTCTGAGAGGACGACCAGCCACACTGGGACTGAGATACGGCCCAGACTCCTACGGGAGGCAGCAGTGGGGAATCTTGCGCAATGGGCGAAAGCCTGACGCAGCGACGCCGCGTGGGGGATGAAGGCCTTCGGGTTGTAAACCCCTTTCGACAGGGAAGAAGCGAAAGTGACGGTACCTGTAGAAGAAGTCCCGGCTAACTACGTGCCAGCAGCCGCGGTAAGACGTAGGGGACGAGCGTTGTCCGGATTTATTGGGCGTAAAGCGCACGCAGGCGGCTTGGTAAGTCGGGTGTGAAAATCCGAGGCTCAACCTCGGACCTGCACCCGAAACTGCCCGGCTAGAGGTAGGTAGGGGAGATCGGAATTCCTGGTGTAGCGGTGAAATGCGCAGATATCAGGAGGAACACCGGTGGCGAAGGCGGATCTCTGGGCCTTACCTGACGCTCATGTGCGAAAGCTAGGGGAGCGAACAGGATTAGATACCCTGGTAGTCCTAGCTGTAAACGTTGGGTGCTAGGTGTGGGCGGTTATCAACCCCGTCCGTGCCGAAGCTAACGCATTAAGCACCCCGCCTGGGGAGTACGGTCGCAAGACTAAAACTCAAAGGAATTGACGGGGGCCCGCACAAGCGGCGGAGCATGCGGCTTAATTCGATGCGACGCGAAGAACCTTACCTGGGCTTGACATGCAGGGTGAAATCGGTGAAAGCCGACGCTCTTCGGAGCCTGCACAGGTGGTGCATGGCTGTCGTCAGCTCGTGCCGTGAGGTGTTGCCTTAAGTGG
>JBBRTK010000094.1:0-8756 GCA_038244455.1 Actinomycetota bacterium | reverse complement strand
GGGAGGCACTGGAACTTCAGGCTGAAGGACCGTACCTTCGGCTCGAAGCGCTCGCGCTCGCGTTGAGTGTGACGCAGGAAACCGATCCGGAGTTAGAGGAAGTCGCTCAGTAGCCGGCATCAGCCGCGTTCATTCGGGGGCGCCGCCGACGGCGAGGTGAGGGCCGAGGAGCAACCAAGGAATCTGTCCTCAGGATGCCGTCCACGAGCGACCTATCCACTTCGGTCGAGCGCATCGACCCGTTTGGCGTTATGACGACCCAGAGGCGCGGGCAAATCTCCTACCTCGACGAGCTGCCGGAGCCCGGCACGACCACGACGACGATCCTCCCGGCATGATTACGACCCCACTACGACCCCGTACGACCCGGTTCCTAGGACCTAGAGGTCTTAGGGGGCTCAGGGGAAAGGACCCGGGCCCGGATCGACGACCGTCTAGGCGGGCCCTCTGACCTGCGTATCTATGCCTTTCCGCAGGTCGGCGTTCTCGTGGGGCGGGCAGGGCTCGAACCTGCGACCGACGGATTATGAGTCCGCTGCTCTAACCGACTGAGCTACCGCCCCTTGGGTCACCTAGCTTGGCACGCTCGCGGGATCTCGAACACCCGCCCCCGATCAGAACCCCTCGTCGAACTCGCCGTCCGTGACTGGTTCGCCCCATTCCGGGGCGCCACCGCCGTTGACCGCCACGTGGACCAGAGGCGCATCCCTTGCCGCGCCGTGGAAATGCCATTCGTCGGGCCCCGCGTGGACAACGTCCCCGGGCAGGAGGAGATGACCGCGCTCCCCGCGCGTCCGCACGCGGCCGCGGCCCGAGACCCCATAGAGGAACTGACCACCCGGATGGCGGTGCCAGTGTGTCCGGCCGCCGGGGGAGAAATGCACGATCCCCAGGTTGGTGCCGTCCGGGTCTGCGATCGTGCCGCGGAGCCAGACCTCGCCGCCGAAACGGCCTTCGTCTCCCCGTTCGAACGTTCCTTCTGAACCCGCCGCGATCTCCATCGAGTCCTCCCCTTCGTCGGTCGCGGGAGCCTACCTGCGCGCCGGGAGGCTCAGGGTTTGGGAGGATGGAGCCATCGCCATCCCGGAGGTTCCCGACATGACCGACTACCGAACCGAGACCGACAGTATCGGCGCCGTGGACGTGGACGCCTCCCGCTACTGGGGCGCGCAGACTCAGCGCTCGCTCCACCATTTCTCCATCGGCTGGCCGTCCGCCGACAGGATGCCGATGGAGGTCGTCCACGCCCAGGCCATCCTGAAGAAGGCGGCCGCCATGGTGAACTCCGACGACGGCCGCCTGGACCGGACGGTGGCCGACCTCATCGTGGCCGCCGCCGACGAGGTGATCTTCGGCGCCCTGGACGCGCACTTCCCCCTCTACATCTGGCAGACCGGCTCGGGCACCCAGACCAACATGAACGTCAACGAGGTCATCTCCAACCGCGCCATCGAGATGGCAGGCGGCGTCATGGGTTCCAAGACCCCCGTCCACCCGAACGACCACGTGAACATGTCGCAGTCGTCCAACGACACGTTCCCCACGGCCATGCACATCGCGGCCGCGCAGATGATGGTCGAACGGCTCATCCCCGCCGTGACCGCGCTGCGCGAGGCCCTGGCCGCCCGAGCCGGGGAGTTCTCCGACATCGTCAAGATCGGCCGGACCCACCTGCAGGACGCCGTTCCACTGACGCTCGGGCAGGAGTTCGGCGGGTACGTGGCGCAGCTGGACGCCGGCCTCTTCCGGATCCAGGCGGCCATGCCCGGGTTGTACGAACTCGCGGCCGGAGGAACGGCGGTTGGGACCGGCCTGAACGCTCCCCCGGGGTTCGCGGAGGCGGTAGCCGCGAAGATCGCGGGCCTGACGGGCTTGCCATTCGTGAGTGCGCCGAACAAGTTCGCGGCGCTCGCGGGGCACGACGCGCTGGTGTTCATGTCCGGGGCGCTGACCACCCTGGCGGCCAGCTACATGAAGATCGCCAACGATATCCGGTGGCTGGGCTCGGGCCCTCGCAGCGGCCTTGGCGAACTCATCCTCCCCGAGAACGAACCTGGTAGTTCGATCATGCCGGGGAAGGTTAACCCGACCCAGTCCGAAGCCATGACGATGGTTGCGGTGCAGGTCATCGGGAACGACACCGCCATCAAGGTGGCCGGCAGCCAGGGCAACTTCGAGCTCAACGTGTTCAAGCCGGTCATGATCGCGAACCTCCTGCATTCGGCCCGGTTGCTGTCTGACGTGGCCGTGACGTTCCGTGAGTTCTGCGTGGAGGGACTGGAGCCGGACCGCGAGCGTATCGCAGACCTGGTGGGGCGCTCGCTCATGCTCGTCACAGCGCTCACGCCCCGGATCGGCTACGACAAGGCCTCAGAGATCGCGAAGAAGGCCCACCACGAGGGGACCACGCTGAAGGAAGCGGCGCTCTCTCTGGGTTACCTCACCGAGGCCGAGTACGACCTGGACGTGGTCCCCGAGAAGATGGTCTAGGGCTGCTCGCCGGTGGCGACCGGCCGGTCGGGGTCGCTGATCCAGTCGGACCACGAACCGGCGTAGAGCCGCGGCATCGCCAGGCCTGCGATCCGCATCGCGAGCGCGTCGTGCAGCGCCGTGATCCCCGAACCGCACTGCACGATCGACGACTCCCCGCCCTTCGCGCCCAACCCTTCGAACCGTTCGGCAAGGACCCTCGGCGGGAGGAATCGGCCGGTTGCGGGGTCGAGGTTGCCCGACCACGGGGCGCTCACCGCACCGGGGATGTGCCCTGCCTTCGCATCGATCGGCTCGACCTCACCGCAGTAGCGCTCGGGGGCACGAGCGTCCAGAACCACGGCGCTCCCGGCGGCGATGGCCGACCTCACCTGATCCGCGTCGGCGAGCGATCCCTCGGGCCACGGCCGGGCCGCGAACTCGGCGGGCCGAGGCCGACGCGTGCCGTTTTCGAGCGGTCCGCCCCATGATTGGAGCCCGCCGTCCAGGACCGCCGCCCGATGGCCGGTCACCGTGAGCATCCACCAGAGCCGAACCGCGTGCGAGCCCTGGGTCGCGTCGCAGACGACCACGGTGTCGTCGTTGCCGATCCCGGCCGCCGACATCGTGGCGGCGAACGCGGCCGGAGCCGGGAGCGGATGGCGCCCGCCGGTCGCGGTCGGCGGCGCGGCCAGATCGTCGTCGGCGTCCAGGTAGACCGCGCCCGGGATATGGGCCTGGGTGAACGCTGCCCGGCCCGACGAATCGAGCGTCCAGCGGGAGTCCACGACCTTGAGGCCGGGTTCGCCCAAGTGGACGGCCAGCCACTCCGGGGTGACGAGCGGCGTAGGGAGGTCGATCACGCGGGGAGCATACGGTCCGCTCACCCGTCGATGGTCACGATCAGGGGCGCGTGGTCGCTCGGCTTGCCATCGCCGGTCGAGTCTTTGCGTTCCGCCCGATCGACTGTGACGTCGGTGACGCGGGCCGCAAGCGCCGCAGTAGCCAGCGCCAGGTCGATCCGCAGCCCCCACCCCCGGTGGAACGCTCCCATCCGGTAGTCCCAGAACGTGAACGGACCCTCGACGTCGCCGTGGTGAGCGCGGGCGACGTCGGTCAGGCCCCACTCGCGCAGCCGCGCGACGCGGTCGCGTTCGGGCCGGCTCGCAAGGTTCTTGCCGCGCCAGGCCTCGGCCGAATACACATCCCGATCATCCGGCGCCACGTTGAAGTCCCCGACGACGAGCAGCGGCTCGGTCGGATCGTAGGTGGCCGCGAGCCAGTCCGCGAAGGCGTCCAGCCACGCGAGCTTCACGTCGTACGCCGGGTTCCCGACCTCCTTGCCGTTCACGACGTAGGCATCCACGACGGCGAGGTCCCCTATCCGCGCGGCGATGACGCGCGCTTCGTCCGAGACCGGGTTCCCGGGGAATCCTCGGCTCACCGCGGTGGGCTCTTCGAGCGCCAGGATCGCGACGCCGTTGTAGGACTTCTGTCCATAGATCGCCGCGTGATAACCGGCGGCACTGAGCTCCATGAGCGGGAACCCCTCGTCGGTGACCTTCGTTTCCTGCAGGCAGAGGATGTCGGGTCGGTGTCGCTCAAGTAGCGCCAGCGCGCGCGGCAACCGCTGGCGGATCGAGTTCACGTTCCAGGTGATGATCTTCATCGCGGGGCGGCACGCTAACACCCGGCCGCCCGGCTTGCGGCCGCTACCTGCGCGCACTACGCTCCGATCTCTGAAGTCGCCGGCCAGGGAGGGGATCGGGATGGTTGGAGCGCGCCACACCCGGAGCCACGGAGACTTCGGCCGTCTTTCGGCCCGAGCCATCCGAACGCTTCCTATCGTCGCCGTCGCCCTTGCCATGACCATCCCGCCGGGGTGGGCCGGATCCGCCGCCAGCGGGTCCGCGATCGTGCACACGCACGGGCAGGACATCTCAGTGAGCCCGTCGGTCCGGGCCGGGATGGTCTACAAGCGCGGCTACCAAGTCGCGCACCCGTCCACCCCTAGGGCCGCTGCCAATCGGCTCCCCTACCAGGGCGGCCCGATCGTGTCCGGCGCTCCCAAGGTCTACCTCGTCTACTGGGGATCCCAGTGGGGCACCGCGAGTACTGGCGGCGACGGCTACCAGCACTACTCCGGGGATACCTCCGGCATCGCCCCCCTGCAGCAGGCCCTCTTCTCGGGCATTGGAACGGGCGGCGAGCTGTGGTCGGGCGTCATGAGCCAGTACTGCCAGGGCATCGCCGTCGGTTCCTACACCTGCCCGTCGTCGGCGACCCATGTCGGGTACCCCACGGGCGGCGCGCTTGCGGGGGTCTGGGAGGACGACGCGGTCGCCTCCCCCAGCCAGTCGACCCGCAACCAGATCGCCGCCGAGTCGGTCCTGGCGGCGGCGCACTTCGGCAACACCAGTTCCGCGTCGAACGCGAACGCGCAATACGTGATCGTCTCCCCCACCGGGACGAACCCGGACGACTACCTGAATCCGTCGTCGGCATTCTGTGCCTGGCACAGCGCCACCGGCAGCATCTACGGCACGCTCGCCTACACGAACATGCCGTACGTCTCAGATGCGGGCTACGCCTGCTGGGCGAACTCGGTGAACACGGTCGGCCCACTGGACGGGATCACGCTGGTCGGGGGCCACGAATATGCCGAAACCATCACCGACCCGAACCCGGGCGATCCCGCGTGGTGGGACCTCACGGACACCGCCAGCGGAGGCGAGAACGGCGACAAGTGCAACGGCTCGTACGCGAGCGGCGCCAACATCTCCTTCACCACGGGAACCTTCCCCATGCAGCCGACCTACGACAACGACGCGAACTCCGGAACAGGGGGATGCTCTCTGGCCCACGCCATCTCCGGCTCGGGAGGCACCCCGATCACAGTGACCGGCCGGCTCTCCGGCGACTTCGGCCGGTTCGGCAAGTTCACCCTCTACCGCGCGTTCCAAAAGGTGAAGTTCGCGTGCCAGGCGTCACCGAACGTGGCGAGCGGCGAGAACGCGTACTTCGCGCTCGCGAAGTTGACCAAGCCTAGATGGCGGACGAAGGCGCGGTTCCACTACCGGCTGGACTCCTCGAGCCGGGTGGGCATCTATTGGTCGAAGTACAGCCTGAGCAGAGGCAGCTACGCGATCGACTGCTCCGTGTCGTCCACGGCCACCCACACCGGCGACGCCTCGCCGCGGTACTACTTCAAAGTGGTCCCGTAAGGCTGACCCGGCTCTCGTAGGCGTGGATGGCCTGGGGCGTTGCGCCGTCGCACGGCGGGGGGCTAGGGTGGGGGTTGTCGCCCGGTACTGGGCGCCCCCATGCCAAGAGCGGAGGAGTACACCATGTCCCAGCGAAGGTTGCAGCGGTCGACTTCGGCCACGCGCAGGGGCGCGAAGAACCGGCCGGCGATCTGGCTGACGGTCCTTTGCGTCTCGACGTTCTACATGGTGGTTGGCGCGGTGCCGGCGTTCGCGGCCGCAACCAGCTGCACCTATACGGGTGGAACCAACACCGTCGCACTCCTCATCGACGCGCCATCCTCGGCCTCCCTGGCCATCGGTAAGACGGGGGCCAACGCCATCGACTGGTCCGCCGGAGGCGGCAGCTACGCGGCGTGCGGAGCCGCAACGAAAGCCAACACCACGACCATCACGGTGGACGGCACGGCAACGAACGAAACCTTCACGATCGACCAGACCGGCACGGACGTCTTCCCCTCAGGCACCATCTCCAGCATGGTTCTGTCACTCGGGGCGGGCACCGACGCGCTCATCATCACCGGCTTGGGCGGCGCGGACACCGTGACCTTCGGCGCGAACGGCGCCAGCCTGGACTCTGGTACCTCACTGGACCTGACGGGTGTGGGGACGGCAGAATCCGTCACGGTCGATGGCGGCGGCGGGGCCGACGTGCTGTCCGGCGCCGGCGGTGGCCCTCTCGGCGCCGCGTTCGGATCCGCGTTGACCCTGGACGGCGGCGCGGCCGATGACACGCTCACCGGTGGTACCGGCGCGGACACGCTCATCGGAGGCGACGGCAACGACACATTGAACGGCGCCGGGGGCGCCAACGACACGGCCGACTACACGGGCGCATCGTCCGGCGTCACGGTCAGCTTGGCCATCTCCGCAGCCCAGGCCACCAGCGGCGCGGGCTCCGACACCCTGTCGAACATCGAGAACCTCACGGGCTCCGGGAACGGTGACACGCTGACCGGAGACGGGAGCGCCAACACCCTCGACGGCGCGGGCGGTGACGACACGCTGATCGGCGCGGGAGGCGGCGACACGCTGATCGGTGGGGCTAACGGATCGGGCGGTGACACGGCCAGCTACATGGGCTCGGCCGGCGTCACGGTGACGGTGAACGGGGCGGCTGCGGGTGGAGACGCCGCTGGTGATTCACTCGCCACGATCGAGAACCTGACCGGCGGTTCGAACAACGACACCCTGACGGGAGATGGGAACGGCAACGTCCTCCAGGGTGGACTTGGGGCCGACTCACTGACTGGTGCCGGCGGCTCAGACACCGCCAGCTATGCCTCGGCGCCTTCGGGCGTCACGGTCAGCTTGGCCGACGCAACGGCGCAGAACACCGGAGGCGCCGGTTCCGACACCCTGGCCACCATGGAGAACCTCACCGGTTCGGCGTTCAACGACACGCTGACCGGCGACAACAGCTCCAACATCCTGACCGGCGGGGCCGGATCCGACACGGCCAGCTATACCTCGGCGAACAACGGCGTCACCGTGAGCCTTGCGGTCTCGGGAGCGCAAACCACTGGCGCGGGCTCCGACACGCTTGCCGGCATAGAGAACCTCACCGGTTCGGCGTTCAACGACACGCTGACCGGAGACAGCAACGCGAACGTCCTGACCGGCGGCGCCGGGACCGACACGGCGAGCTATGCCGCGGCCAGCGCGGGGGTCACCGTCAGCCTGGCGATCGTGGGCTCGCAGCCCACGGGCGCGGGCGCCGACACCCTGGCCACCATGGAGAACCTCACCGGTTCGGCGTTCAACGACACGCTGATCGGGGACTCCGGCGGCAACGTCCTCACCGGCGGCGCGGGGATCGACACCGCGAGCTACGTGTCGGCCGTCGCAGGTGTGAAGGCGAGCCTGGCGACGGGATCTGCCAGCGGCGGAGGCGGTTCCGACACACTTGCCACCATGGAGAACCTCACCGGTTCACCGTTCGGCGACCGACTCGAAGGGGACGCCAACGCCAACACCCTCAACGGGGGCGGGGGCTCCGACGTGCTCAACGGTGGCGGCGGGAACGATGCGCTGATCGGCAGCGCGGGTACCGACACCGCGACCTTCGCATCCTCGGGCGGCGCGGTCGTGGCCAGCCTGATGAGCGACACCGCCATCGGCAGCGGGAGCGGGAGCGACACGCTCTCGAGCATCGAGAACCTCACCGGCACCAGCCTGAACGACCACCTGACGGGCGACGCCCTGGCCAACATGCTGCGTGGCGGGGCGGGCAAGGACACCCTGACCGGGTCCGGCGGCCGGGACAAGCTGAGTGGTGGTTCCGGCAACGACAGAGAGAGCGGAGGCGCGGGCAAGGACTCGCTGTCCGGCGGAGGTGGCCGGGACTCACTCTCCGGCGGCCCTGGCAACGATTCCCTGGCCGGCGGCCCGGGCACCGACACCTGCAACGGAGGTCCCGGAAGGGACACGCTCCGGAGCTGCTGAGCAACGCGAGCCGAACGACCTTCGCCCTGGTGCCATAGGGTGCGAACTCGACGGAAGGGCTCTGCGTGCGCCACGAGAGGATCATCGTTCGGCCCCTGGCGGGTGTCGTCGTCCCGACCGGCGTTTGCCCTCAGCTCAGGCGTCAGTCAGAGGCTCGAGCGCCCCGACGGCGGGCGCGCCCCTCAACGGCAAGATCGTGTTCGAGACGGGATCCTCGGACGGAGCCGTGTCCAGCAGATCGTCCTGATCAACAGACACGGCTCAGCGGCCACGCAACTCACCGCCGCGGGCGACAAGACAACGAGGCGCCCGCTTGGGTCCCTATCGGGAACCATGATCGCGGTCTTCCTCGGCTTGGACGCAGGTCCGTTCGGCTCGCTCCAAGTGATGGACGCCCAGGGTGGCTCCATCCGGGAAGTGATCCCGAGGGTGATGGATGCTCCGGGGGAGAGACTCGAACTCTCAACCTACGGATTAACAGTCCGCCGCTCTGCCGATTGAGCTACCCCGGAATGGCGTTGCGCAGTCTACCAGCGGCCCTTCTCGCGCCTGCGCACGAACCTGTTCCCCGCGGTAGGC
>JBBRTK010000093.1:0-8832 GCA_038244455.1 Actinomycetota bacterium | reverse complement strand
GTTGCGCGAGTGGCGGCGCTGACCGGCGAAGGTGAGGATGCGCTTCGGCTGGGCGCGGCGTGGGGCTGGTCGCTGTTGCTCCTCATGCTGCTCGGGCCGGTGTTGCTGCCGTGGTACGTGACGTGGGGCCTGCCGCTCGTGTGGCTGCTTCCCCGCGTTCCCCGGTTCGTGCTACTGGGCGTGTCCACGGCCCTGGCCGTCTCGCAGTTCGCTGCGGAGCCCGACCGCTATCCGCACGCCTACAACGCGAACGTCCTGGTGGGGCACTATGTGATCGCGCCTCTGGTCGCGCTGGCCCTGGTGTGGCTACTCCTGGACGGGGTCCGGCGCCTGCGGGCCGAGACCGGCCTTCGCGCGGCTGACGGCGGCTAGCACCAACCCGCCTCCCCCGGCCACGACCGACACCACCGTCGGCCCGACCCATCCGCTCAGCGGCAGTCCCAGCCGTTCCAACAGCACGCCGGTGAGCACCATCACGGCGATGCCGAACGCCGGCGCCACCAGGCACACGTCGACCGCGTCTCGCACGGCCCACGCCGCCCATCCCGCGCCGGTCACCTCCAGGAGCGCGATCACCGCGAGCGTTGCAAGGATGATCCCCGCGGGGGAGGAGGGCAGCAGCGGGTCGCGGGCCGCCGGCGCCGAGGACAGGCTCGTCGCCACCCCGTTCGGAGCCGTCGCGAAGACCCCCGGCGCCTCCGGCGTGAAGAACGGCGGGCGATCGATCGCCCCGGATGCGTCGAACGCGGTGAGGATGAACGCCAGGGGCGGTCTCGTGCCCGTGGGGATGTCCGCGAGGTACTGGCGCGACAGGGCGTCGTACTCGGGGTCGCCCACGATCGTGGGCCTGTGGCCCCAGAAGTTCTGCGCCGTGCCGACGTAGACGTACGCGTCGGCCGCCCGGTCGGGCGGGAGCGCCGCTCGGATGACGTTCGCCGCGCGGGTTGCAAGGAACGAGGCGGTGCCGTCGGTGTCGTTCACGACGAAGACCAGCGTGGTGCCGAGAGGGGCCGCATCGGCGAGTCGTCCCGCCGCCGTGATCTGCAAGACTTCCTCCGGCGAGAGGAAGGTCGGCTGGCGGCCATAGGCCATCAACGCGCCCGAGGCCATGACGCCGACCGTCAGTACAGCGGCGACCCACGCCAGCCAAGTGGCCCGTTCCGCCAGCCGCTCCCACGCCGCGACCACACCCACGCCGGCCAGCGCGGGGATGGCGAAGCCGAACGTCAGCATGCGATCGGACGGGTAGAGCCCCGTCGCGAACCCGACCGCCGCTCCGGCCGCGGTCACCGCCACCCAGATCAACAGGAACCTCTTACGGAACCCGCTCAGCCGGCGGAACCCGGGTACCCCGAGCGGGAGCGCCAGCCACTGCACGTATCTGGTCCATCGATGGATGAACCTGCTGCGGTAGTCGTGGACCAAGGTCGATCCCAGTCCAACCCGCCGCAGGAAGCCGTCCTTGGACGTGTCGACCATGAGTCTCGGCGGTCCGACCAGCATCGAAGCCATCCCCGCCAAGGTGACGGCCGCTGCGGCGCCAGTGGCCGCAGCGATCCGCCGGGCTTCGGCCCGTTCCCCGTCGCGCCACGCCCACGCCGCGGCGCTCGCCAGGATCACGGCGCCCGTCGCGCCGAAGAGCGGGTGCGCGAGCGACGAGCCTGCCAGCAGGACCGTCGCGCCGACCGTGTGACGGCGTTCGGAGTGGGCAAGGAGGAAGGCGGCGCCGAGGAACGGGACCGCCATCTCCAGGTTCGAGACGTAGCCTGCCGCGAGGTGGACCGCGAACAGACCCGACAGGAGCCCGGCGACCAAGGCAGCTGCGCGCGCCGAGCCGCGCCGCTGCGCCGCGACCACCCGGCCGCGCAGCAGCGCCGCGATCCCCAGCCCCACCCCAGCCCCGAGCGCGCATTCCAGCGCAGCCACCACGGCCGTCACGGAGAGGTGGAGCGTGCCGGCCAGGATCGTGATCAACGCCGGGGCTCCGGGACGTTCACCCACCAGGGAAAGGCCGTTCGCGGCACCCACCCGAGCCCACCAGATGTAGACCGGCACGTCCGGCCCCAGACCGAATCGATAGCCGTGGGCGACGTAGGGCCACCAGAAGACGGCCAGGAGCGTGGCCAGGAGGCCTGCCAGCCAGGCGGCGTCGGTGCGCCGGTCCGCGGCAGCCGTCGCGCTACCCCACGGCGCTGAACGAACCCTGGGCGTTCACGGTGACCGCGCCGTCGACGCTCTTCAGGTTCGTGCAGAAGACCAGACCACCGACTTGCGTCGGCGCGGCCGGGTTGAGTGTCACCGTGCATTCCCCCGCCTGCGAGCGGAACGTCTTCGGACCGCCCGCCGACTTGACCGAGAAGGCAAGCGTCAGCGTGGGGGAGGTGGACTGCTGGCCGCTGAACGACGGGCCGCCGATGCTGATCGACTCGACCGGGTCGGCGCCAGTCCAGCTGAGGCTCATCGTGCCGGGGGTCGGGGACCAGATCGCCGGGGCGCCTAGCGTCGGGAACGCTGTTGTTTGGTTGAGGCCGCCGCTCAGGGTCAGTGTTGCCTGGCCGCGCACGAGCGCTCCGGTGATGCCCGTCGGCGGGGGGGTGACCACCGGCGAAGGCGAACCGCTTGGTGAGGGGACGGGCGAGGGGGGGATCCGCACGGTGCCGCTGCCGGTGGTACAGGCTGCCAGGGTCAGGGTCATCGTGGCTGTCAGCACGGCCGTCACGATCGGGTTTCTGCGCATGTCGTTCCTCCGATGGTCGGCTGACTGTACCCCACGAGTACGGCCCCGAGGGGCGCTCGGCGGCCGTTCGCTCCGTGGGGTTCCGGGTAGCATCGCCGGGATGTTGGACCAAGGCCTCGTTGCAGATGTGCTCCGAACCGCGCGCGTTCGCGGCGGGTCGTTCGCGGAGTTGTTCGTCGAGGAGAAGTCGAGCACGTCGATCCGGCTCGATGACGGCAAGGTTGAGGAGCTCTCGACAGGGCTGAGCCGGGGGGCCGGGGTCCGTGTGGCCCACGGCACCTCCTACGGCTACGCCTACTCGAACCGGCTGGACCGCGAGTCGCTCCTGCAGGTCGCCGAGGCGGCGAGCCTGGCGCTCCGGCAGGGCGAGGCCGGAACGGTGGCCGATCTCCGCAGGTTGGAGGCGACCCCCGTGAACCCCGTGACGCGGCCGGCGGCCAACCTGCCCGCCGCGGAGAAGGTGGCCTGGCTCCGCGAGCTGGACGACGCCGCGCGCGCCTTCAGCCCGGAGGTTGCGCAGGTGGTCGGGATGTACTCGGACTCGTCGCAACGGGTGCTGATCGCCACGTCGGACGGACGGTGGGTAGAGGAAACCAGGCCGCGCATCCGCTTAGTGGCGCAGGTGGTGGCCGCTCGCGATGGCAACATCCAAACGGGGTTCCACGGGCCGGCGGCCTGCCGCGGGGTGGAGTTCGTCGCGGATCACCCGCCGCGCGCCACGGCTGAGGTCGCGGCGCGCCGCGCCGTGACCACGCTGGATTCGGTACCCGCGCCTGCCGGCGAGATGACGGTGGTGCTGGCTCCGGGCATGGGAGGCGTGCTGTTCCATGAGGCCGTCGGTCACCCTCTGGAGGCGGACGCCGTTGACAAGGAGGCGAGCGTCTACCGCGGCCGGATCGGGGATCTCTGCTGCTCTCCGCTGGTCGATGGCGTCGACGATGCCTCTATCCCGAACGGGTGGGGTTCGTTTACCTTCGATGACGAGGGGACGCCGTCGGGACGAACGTCGCTGTTCGTGGGCGGGGTCCTGCAGGGGTTGCTGTATGACCGGCTCCGCGCGGAGAAGGACGGGGTCGCGGCGACCGGCAACGGGCGGCGGATGTCCTACGCGCACCCGCCCGTGCCCCGGATGACCAACACCTACATCCTGAACGGCACGTCTGCCGCGGACGACGTGCTGCGCTCCACCGACAAGGGCGTCTACGTCACGTCGCTCGGCGGCGGCCAGGTGAATCCTGCCACGGGGGACTTCGTGTTCGGTTGCTCGGAGGCGTTCCTCATCGAGAAGGGCGAGGTGAAAGCCCCCGTGCGGGGCGCGAACCTGATCGGGCGGGCGATCGAGACGATGAGCGCGATCGACGCGGTCGCTGACGACTTCGACACATGGGAGGGCGTCTGCGGCAAGGACGGCCAATCCGCGCCGGTGGGCAGTGGATCGCCCACGCTTCGCATCAAGACCATCACGGTAGGAGGGACCGGTGGCTGACCTCGGGGAGCTGTGCGACGCCGCCGTCGCCGCGGCCAAGGGAGACGAACACGTTGAGGCATACGCGCAAGAATCGCGTGAGACGGAAGCAAGCGCGCTCCGCGGCGAGGTCGAGGGGCTCTCGTTCAGCCACACGCGAGGGCTCGGGGTCCGCGTGATCCGCGACGGGCACCTGGGTTACGCCTGGGCGTCGGACCCGTCGGTCGAAGAGGTACGGGCGGCCGTGGCGCAGGCGCGCGAGAACGCTTCGCTCGCCGAGCCCGATGAACACAACGTTCTTCCGGGTCCTGCCGAGTGGACCGCCATGCCGTCGCTCTACCGGGGAGCGAGCGCGCAGGTCCCCGCCGAACAGAAGGTCCAGATGGCCCTGGACCTGGAAGCGCGCGCGGTCGGCCGTGACCCTAGGGTGAGCAAGATCGATCTGGCGCAGGTGGGAGACGCCGTCTCGACCGTGGTCATCGCATCGACCGCCGGCGTGGCTGCCACGTACGAACGAACCGACGCGTGGTGCGTGGTGGTGACGCTCGCCACGCAGGGCGATGAAACCCAAACGGGGTTCTCGTTCGCGATCGCCAGAGGATTGGACGAGCTCGATGCCGACGCCATCGCGGACGAAGCGGTGGAGCGGGGCGTCCGGCTCCTGGGCGCAACCAAACCGGCAAGCGCCAAGGTCCCGGTGGTCATGGACCAATTCGCCGCCATGAACTTCCTGGGGGTGCTGGCGGGTCCGCTCTCGGCCGAGGCCGCGCAGAAGGGCCGGTCGCTCTTCGCCGGACGCGAAGGGGAACGGATCGGGTCGTCGCTCTTCACGTTGGTCGATGACGGAACCATCCTGGACGGTCCGGGCGCCTGCCCCTTCGACGACGAGGGTGTGCCCAGCGGACGAACGGAACTGTTCACCGCGGGCGTGCTGAACGGCTTCCTCCACAACGCGTACACCGCGTCGCGGGCCGGCGGGGGCCAGGGTTCGACCGGCAACGGGAAGCGCGGGTACACGGGCCCACCTGGGGTCGCCCCCTCCAACTTCTACGTGGATCGTGGCGAGACCTCGTTCGCTGAGCTGCTGGCCCGCGCCGACGGAGGGGTGCTCATCATGGATGTGAGCGGCGTCCATTCCGGCGCCAACCCGATCAGCGGGGAATTCAGCGTCGGCGCGACCGGCGTTCGCATCCGGGGAGGCGAACTGGCCGAACCGCTCCGCGAGATGACCATCGCCTCGACCCTGCCAGAGATGCTGGCCGGCGTCAGCGGCGTCGGCGAGGACCTCCGGTTCTTCTCCAGCGTCGGAACACCGTCGCTGTTGTTCGGTGAGATGTCCCTGGCCGGCGTCTGAGGCGTTACGGAAGCGCCGCCGCCGCCGCAGCAGCGTGGGTGACCGGCGCCGTCTTGGCCTCGGGGACGGTCGCCGATCGCGTGCCCGAGACGATGACGCCGACCACGATCGCCGCCAGGATGAGCCGGTAGATCATGAACACCTTGAAGGTGTGCTTGCGCAGGTAGCCCAGCAACCCCCAGATCACCATGAACCCGCTGACCGCGGATGAGACGAATCCCCACGCGAACGCTCCGCCGTTCCCGCCGAACCCCGTTTGCGCGAGGTCGAGCGCCTTGAGCATGCCGGCCCCCGCGATGATGGGAAGCGCCAGCAAGAAGGAGAATCGTGCGGCCGACTCGCGGTCGATCCCGAGAAGCCGTGCGCCGGTCATGGTGATCCCCGACCGTGACACGCCCGGCTGCAGGGCGAGCGCCTGAGCCAGCCCCAGGAAGACGCCGTCCTTCGCGCCGATATCGTCGAGCTTGCGATCGTCGCGCATCTTCAGGTCGACCACATAGAGGACCACACCGAATACGGCGAGCATGATGGCGATGAGCCAGGGCTGCCCGAGCTTCGTCTCGATGAAGCTCTCGAAGAGCGCGCCGAACAGTGCACCCGGGATCGTGCCGATCACGAGCGCCCACGCCAGCCGCTCGTCGGGGGACCCGATCCGGCGGTGCGCCACCGAGCTGCCGAACGCCTTGGCGTACTTGACGACATCACTGCGGAAGTACGCCAGCGCTCCGAGAAGGGTCCCCATGTGCAGGGCAACGTCGAAGGTCTTGTTGAGTGCGGGGTGCAGCAGCAGTTCGTTCCACTGGAAGAGCCACGGGACCAAGATGAGGTGGCCGGAACTGGACACCGGGGCGAACTCGGTCGCTCCCTGGACGATGCCCAGGATGATGGCGTGCAGGATGCTCACGGGAGGAAGTCCTTTCGGCGAAAGTCCGCCGATACTAGCTGGCGGCCGGCGAGGGTGATACGGCGAACTCTTGCGATCCCGTGACATCCGACGGGTCCACGGCGATGGCGATGTGGCCGAACGCCGCTGCGTACGCCAGAGATGACGCGGTGGTGGGGTCGACCAAGAGCACCAACTGCGGCCCGGTAGGCGCACCGATATCGGTGGATCCTGCCGCCGCGGTCCCGAGCACGGAGAGGACCTGGGCACCCGAGGCGGACGTTTCCGTGTGCGCATGCGCGCCGCCGAACGTGGTGAAGACATCGATACGGTCTCCGGCACGGAGGGCGCCGGGCGGCAGATCCGACGGGACCACCACTGCTAGGAGCCCCGGAGGCACGAGCGCGGCCAACGGTCCCGCGCCCTCCGGCGCCAGCCGCGCACCTGTGAGGACGTCGTCGGCACCGATCCCAGCGAGCAGCACCCGCCCGGCGGCATCCGCTGTCGCGGTCAGGGCCCCCTTGGGCACGACGCCGAGCGGGAGGGTTCGGATGGCGACATCCACATCGGCGACCACCGCACCGCGACCGAGGTCGTGGACCGCGACTACCACCGATGTGGGCGGTCCAAGGTCCGGCCGGAGCCCTTCTATCCGAGATCGGTACCCCGACATCAGCAAGAGCGCACCGACCCCGAGGGCCAGGGAAAGCGCGAAGAAGATGCGCGCCGACATCGGCCACTTGCGCCGCAGTGCGTCGAGCACGTTCGAGAGGTCCATGCCGCGACGCTACCGGTCGTTTCCCTCCGCGTCTGTGACGCGCGTCACGCAAGGGCGGAACCAGCTCTCAGTCGGCTGGGCGCGGTCCCTTCGGCTTCTCGCCCAAGGGGACCGTTCGGACGCGGAAGTCCTCGAGAGCGCCCCGGCCAACGATGTTCGCCACCGACTCGCGGATGCGGTCGGCGACGGCCTCGGGATCCTCGTGACTGCGGAACCCCAGTTCGATACGGATGAGCTGCTCACCGGCGCCGGACATCTAGCCGAATCGCGCGCCGGTCAGGGCGCTCGCGCACTCGCAGTCGCGTTCCGCCGGGAGCGCCGGGATAACCGAGAAGAGCAGGTCGCGCAGCTTCGCGTTGTTCTCCGTGAACACGCGGACCACCTCCTCGTGCGTGACGGGCGCCACCCCTTCAACGCCCACGTCGTAGTCGGTGATGAGCGAGATGTTGGCGTAGCAGAGCTCCAGTTCGCGAGCCAGGAGCGCCTCCGGGTACTGGGTCATGTTGATGACCTCCCAGCCCGCCGAGGCGAACCATGCCGACTCGGCCCTGGTGGAGAAGCGCGGCCCCTCGATCACCACGACGGTCCCGCGTTCGTGCAGGGGGATGCCCAGCTCCCGCCCGGCGGTGATCGCCACCTGCCGCATGACCTCGCAATACGGGTCGGCGAACGAGATGTGCGTGGTCACCGGCCCGTCGTAGAAGGTGTTGGCCCGCTCCCGCGTCCGGTCTACCAGCTGGTCGCAGATCACGAACTCACCGGGCTTCACGTGCGCCTGCAGCGACCCCGTTGCGCACGGACCGAGCACCCGCCCGACGCCCAGCTCCTTCATGGCCCACAGGTTCGCCAGATAGGGCACCTTGTGCGGCGGGAACTCGTGGTTCGCGCCGTGGCGCGGGATGAAGGCAACGCGCCTGCCGCTGACGTCCCCGATGGTCACCGGCGCGCTCGGTTTGCCGTGGGGCGTATCCATCTCGACGGTCTCGGTGTCATCGAGGAACGAATAGAACCCCGACCCGCCGAATACCCCGATCTCAGCGCTGGTCACTTCGTCGACTCCTTCTTCTCGGAGGATTTCGTATCGGCCTTGGACCCTGAGGAGGACTCCGTCGTCGCGGCCGGTGCCGTCTCGCCGCTCTTCTTCTCCGTGCCACCCTTCGCGTCCGAGGAGGCTCCGTCTCCCTTGGGCGCCGAGGTTGAGTCCGCCCCTTTCGAGTCCTTCTGTTCGGCCTTGGTCTTCGACTTCTTGCCGTGATCGGTCGCATAGAACCCCGACCCTTTGAACGAGATCATGGGCGCCCCGAAGACCTTTCGAAGGGTGCCCCCGCACTCCGGACACACCGTGAGCGAGTCGTCGGCCATGGGTTGAACGGCCTCGAAGGTGTGCCCGCAATCTCTGCATCGATATTCATAGGTAGGCATGGCCCGGCGAGTTTACCGGGCGACCTGCTCAGAACCACTGGCCAGCAGGACCGCCGCCCTCTACACTCGCGCCCCTGCGTAGGAGGAGGGATACGTGAAGATCAAGAAGGGCGTCATCCCGGCGGCGGGCCTTGGCACGCGGTTCCTCCCCGCGACCAAGGCGCAGCCCAAGGTCATGCTTCCCGTCCTGGAC
>JBBRTK010000092.1:0-8978 GCA_038244455.1 Actinomycetota bacterium | reverse complement strand
GGGAGCAGCGTCCTCCATCCGCACGCCGACATCCCGTAGGCGTTCGATGAGGGCTTGGTTCTCCTCGTCGGCGAACCACTCGGCCACGGTGGCGGCGATCTCCGGCCCGATCTCGGGGACGTCGTCGATCGCCTCGGCGCTCGCCTCTGCCAGCGCCGTGATGGATCCGAACGCCGCGGCCAGCACCTGCGCCACGTGCGTTCCCACGTGCCGGATGTTGAGGCCGACCAAGAGACGCCAGAGCGGGCGATCCTTCGACCCCTCGATCTGGCCCAGGAGGTTGGCGATTGACCTGTCCTTGAAGCCGGGGAGTTCGGCAAGCCGGTTGACTGTCAAACCGTAGATGTCGGAAGGATCCTGGATGAACCCCTTCTCCAGCAGCAGGATCACGGTCTTGTAGCCGAGGTGCTCGATGTCCATGGCTCCGCGGCCGGCGAAGTGGAACAGCCACTCGATCCCCTGATCGGGACACCCGCGTTTGTTGGGGCATCGGTGGTCGACCTCGCCCTCGGGGCGGCCCAACGGGGTGCCGCACGAGGGACAGGCCGCCGGCATGGACCACCGTTTCGCGCCTCGCTTCCGCTTGGTCAGGACCGGACCGACGATCTCGGGGATCACGTCGCCGGCGCGCCGGACGATCACCGTGTCGCGCGGCCGCACGTCCTTGCGATGCACCTCCGACTCGTTGTGCAGCGTGGCGAACGTGACCGTGACGCCGCCGACAACTACCGGATCGAGCACTGCGAACGGCGTGACCTTGCCGGTCCGGCCGGTGTGGACGTCGATGCGCTCCAGCACCGTCGTGCGTTCCTCCGGGGGGAACTTGAAAGCGACGGCCCACCGCGGCGCTTTCGAGGTGCTCCCGAGCTCCAGCTGTAGCGCGGTCTGGTCGACCTTGACGACCGTCCCGTCGATCTCCCAGTCGACGCTGTGCCGCTCCGCCTCCCAGTGGCGCAGGAAATCCTTCACCCCGTCCAGCGAGTCGCGTCCCTCGGTGGTCGGGGGAACCGGCAGCCCGGCCTCCGACGCCCACGCCAGGAACCCCAGGTGGGAATCGAACGACACCCCGTCGGCAGCCCCGAAGGAGTGCACCCATAAGCGGAGCGGACGGGCGGCCGTCACCCGCGGATCCTTCTGCCGGAGCGAACCGGCGGCACCGTTGCGGGGATTCGCGAACGCCCGGCCCCCGGTCGCCGTCAGCGTGCGGTTGAGTTCGTCGAAGGCCTTCACGGGGAAGTAGATCTCGCCCCGCACCTCGATGACCGCCGGCGGATCGGGCAAGGACAGCGTGCGGGGGATGCCTTCCACCGTTCGAACGTTGGCGGTGATGTCCTCGCCCACCCGGCCGTCGCCGCGAGTGGCCGCCCGGACCAGCACGCCCCGCTCGTAGGTCAGCGCGCAGGCAACGCCGTCGATCTTCAGCTCGCACGCGAACCGGGCGCCCTGCCCCCCGCCCCGGCTCACGCGATCGGCCCACGCGTCCAGCTCCTCGAAGCTGAACGCGTTATCCAGGGAGAGCATCGGTGCACGGTGGATCACGGGGGCGAACAGATCGGCCGGCGAGCCGCCGACGGTCAGTGTGGGCGAATCCGAGGTCTGCAGTTCCGGGAACCGATCCTCCAGGTCGCGCAGCTCGTTCATGAGGAGGTCGTACTCGGCGTCTGCGACCTCGGGATCGTCCAGGACGTGATAGCGGTAGCGATGATGATCGATCAGCGAACGCAGCTCCTCCACCCGGAGCTTGGCGACGGCGAGCTCGCGGTCGGTGTTCACTCCGCGATCTCCACCGCGCCGGCCACGCCGATCCGGTCCCCGACCACGATCACCCCACCCTGGACGCCGCGAACCTGTTGCAGGTACCGCAGCGCCAGATCGAACCCCCCGGGCTTCGGCAGGACGGCCTGCACGCCCGCCGCGGCCGCGTCGGCCAGCATGCAGGTCTGCGCGATCACCGCCAGCCCGTCGGGACCCTCGCCGCCGCGCCCCCGCCCGAGCGTGGTGGACACACCGACCCCGTGGGGATCAGGTTCGATGGCCACCGTGATCGGCGCGCCGCCGTGGCGCTTGACGCCCAGGCGGAGCCGCTTCTTGGCCAACAGGAAGTAGTCACCATCGCATGCCACCGTGACCTCGGACATGGACTCGCTGAGGAAGCGCCCGACCTGATCCACTACCGCGCCCCTGAACGTGAACATCGGGCCAACGCCCGCGTCGGCCGCGCTCCCGAGCATCTCCTTCACGATCTCCGGCGCGTCGGCCGCCACCGTGCTCAGCGGGCGCTTGCTCTGGCGGAACTCGGGGAACCGCAATCCGTAGGACTGCAGCTGCTCCCAGAACCCCAGGGCCGCCGCGCGAGACTCCTCGGCGAAGTCATCGGACGCGGTGATGTGCAGGGTCAGGTCCTGCACCTGGATATCGAAGCTCTTGGGTCGGCGGCGCAGTCGCTTCACGCGGGTCCCTCATCGCACCTCGGGGAGACCGATGATAGTCGAGCCCGCCTACGCACCCTCGGAACGGACCGGCTCAGCGAACCCAGCTCAGCGAACCGAACGAAGGATGCGCCCGCCGCCCAGGAGCTCATCGCCTCGGTAGATGACCGCGCTCTGGCCCGGCGCGACCGCCCGCTGGGGGAACCGGAACGTGACGTTGAACGCCCGTCCCCCGTCCGTGGGCTCGATCACGGCCGGCGCGTCATCGCCCTTGTAGCGGATCCGGACGTCGGCTTCGAACGGGCCGGTCGGAGCGTCGCCGGAGGTCCAGCTGGCGCGGTCGGCTTCGAGCCCACGGCGGGCCAGCAGCTCTTCGGGTCCCACCACGACCCGGTTGGCAGCCCGGTCGATCTCCGCGACGTAGACGGGGACGCCGACCGCCACCCCGAGCCCGCGGCGCTGGCCGACCGTGAACGCGAACGTCCCGTCGTGTTCGGCCAGCACGACGCCGACCGGATCGACCACGGTTCCCCCCGGCGCGATCATGCCCGCCGCGTGCGCCCGAACGAACGCACCGGCATCACCCGCGGGCGCGAAGCAGAGCTCCTGCGAATCCGGCTTGGACGCCACCGGCAGCCCGAATCGTTCGGCGTGCGCGCGCGTCTCGGCCTTGGGCATGCCGCCGACCGGGAACAGCGAGCGCGATAGTTCGCGCTGGCCCAGCATGTGGAGCATGTACGTCTGATCCTTCGCGCGGTCCGCGCCCCGGCGCAGGTGCCAGGAGCCGCCCGCGTCCCGGACGTTCACCGCGTAGTGGCCGGTGGCCACGAAATCGATCCCCAGTTCGTCGGCGCGCCGCAGGAAGGCGCCGAACTTGATCTCTCCGTTGCACCGCGCGCACGGGTTCGGGGTTCGCCCGGCCTCGTGCTCGGCGAAGAAGTCCGCGATGACCGACCACTCGAACTCCGCCGACATGTCCGCGATCTCGAACGGGAACCCGGCGATCCGCGCCACCTCGGCGGCGTCGGCCCGCGCCGAGGGTCCGCAGCACCCATGCTCCACCCCGTCCAGGTGGACCAGGTTCATGTGCGAGCCCAGCACCTCGTACCCCTGCTCCTGGAGCAGGCACGCGGCGACCGAGGAATCGACCCCTCCGGACATGGCGACCAAGACCGAGTGACCCATGGACCTGAGGCTACCGCAGCCGGCTGGGTATCCTGCCGGTCTCACCCACCCTCAAGCGTGCATCCGGGAGGCTCACCGTGAACGTCGTGGTACTGGTCAAATCCGTCGTCGACCCGAGCGGACAGCCGCGCCTGGGCCCGGACTTCCTGATGGATCGATCCGGAGACGGGACGCTCGACCCCGGCGACGAGTTCGCCGTGGAGGCGGCGCTCCAACTGGCTGCCGATGCGGGCGGCACCGTCACGGCGATCTCGATGGGCCCCGAGGGGGCGGCGGCGGCGGTTCGGCGGGCGCTCGCCATGGGCGCCGACGCGGGGGTGCTCGTCTCGGACCCGCTCCTGCGCGGCGCCGACACGCTGGCCACCGCGCGCGTGCTCGCGGCAGCAGCCGCGCAAGCCGGGTTCGATCTGGTGCTCGCGGGCGTTGAGTCGGCCGACGGGTACACAGGCACGTTGCCGATGGCCCTGGCGGAGCTGCTGGATGTGCCGAGCGCCACGTTCGCCCGGAAGATCGAGGTCACGAACGGCCTCGCGCGGATCGAGCGACAGACGGAGACGGGCTACGACGTGGTCGAGTGTCCCCTGCCCGCCGTGATCACCGTCACCGCCGGCGCCACCGAACCCCGATATCCCACCCTGAAAGGGATCATGTCAGCGAAAGCCAAACCGCTCGAGCAGCGCTCGGTGGCCGACCTCGGGTTGGAGCCCTCGGCCGTGGCCCCTACCCAACGCGTCAGCGCCGTCACCCCGGTGACCACGAAGTCCGGTGGCACCGTGATCGAGGCGGGGGACGACACCGCCGCCCGAATCGCCGATGCCCTCGCAGAAGCGAAGGTGATCTAGATGAAGGTCTGGGTCCTCGCCGAACTCACCCCGAACGGGCCGACGCAGGCCACGCTGGAACTCCTGTCCAAGGCGCGCCAGCTGGGCGATGCCGAGGCGGTCGCGTTAGGCCCGGGCGCCACGTCGGCGGCGGCCGAGCTGGGAACGCACGGGGCAGCCACCGTGTTCGCCTCGGACGATGCGGTGTACGCGGACTACCTGGCGCAACCGGCGGCGCACGCGCTCGGGGTCCTGGCGGCCGCGCACAGCCCCGATCTCATCCTCTTCCCTTCCACCTACGGCGCCCGCGACGTGGCCGGCCGTCTCCAAGCCAAGCTCGGAAGCACCCTCATGGCGAACGCCTTGGACATCACCGGTCCCGACACGGTCAGAACGGAGATCGGTGGCGGGACGTTGCTCATCGACGTGGTGCTCGAAGGACCGACTCCCCGATTGGTCATCGTGAGCCCCAAGGTGTTCGTGGCCGAGGCGGTGGGTGGCACCGCGCAGGTCGTGCCGGTGGACGTCGAGATCCCCGACGGCTGCAGGCGCGCCCTTCGGACCGAGCGGCACGATGAACCCTCGGTCGGGCCCAAGCTCGAGGAAGCCAAGGTCGTGGTGTCCGGCGGGCGAGGACTCCAGGATCCAGCCAACGTCTCTCTCCTCCAGCAGCTCGCCGACGCGATCGGCGGGGCTGCGGTGGGTGCGACCCGCGCCATCGTGGACGCCGGATGGATCTCCTACAGCCATCAGGTCGGCCAGACCGGCAAGACCGTCAAACCCGACGTGTACATCGCGATCGGGGTCAGCGGGGCCCTCCAGCACCTGGTCGGGATGAAGGGGTCCAAGTTCGTCATCGCGATCAACAAGGACGCGGACGCGCCCATCTTCCGGGTGGCGGACCTGGGGGTCGTCGGAGACGCGCTGGTCGTGGTCCCGGCGCTCATCTCCGAACTCGCGAAGCGGCGGGGCTAGCGGCAGATCGGGCCGATGATCGAGGCACGGTTCGACGACCTCACCGGAGCGTCCCCCTCGTTCCGGCTGAGCGAACCGGTCGGCGTGGTTGAGGCCATGCGCCCGGACGAGGTGGCCCCGGCCCTCGCAGCGGCGGAAGCGGCGGCGGCGCGGGGCCTCTGGGTCGCCGGGTTCGTTGCCTACGAGGCCGCGCCGGGGTTCGATCCGTCGCTCGTGGTGCGGAACCGGCCGGAGGGCGACCCGTTCTCACGGCTGCCACTGGCATGGTTCGCGATGTTCCAGCGCCGGGAGGACTCCAGCCTGCCCGAACCGCGCGAGGGGACGGGCGGACCGGCCCACGGATGGGCCCCGTCCGTGGACCGCGAGTCCTACGACCGCTCGATCGCCCGCGTCCGCGAGCACATCGCCGCGGGAGAGACCTATCAGATCAACTACACGCTCCGCCTACGCTCACAGATCGAAGGCAACGAACGCGGTCTGTACCGCGATCTCTGTTTCGCGCAGCGGGGTGCGCACGGGGCCTACCTGAACCTGGGCCGGTACCGGATCTGTTCGGCCTCGCCGGAGCTCTTCTTCCGCCTGGACGGGAACACCATCACGACGCGGCCGATGAAAGGCACCGCGCCCCGGGGCCGCTGGCCCGCGGAGGACCGGGAACAGGCCGCCCGGCTCGCGGCCTCGCAGAAGGACCGGGCCGAGAACGCCATGATCGTGGACCTGCTGCGGAGCGACCTCGGCCGCATCGCACGGACGGGCTCGGTTCGGTGGACCGAGGTGTTCGCCCCGGAGCGCTACGAGACCGTGTGGCAGCTGACCTCGACCGTGACCGCAGAGCTGGAGGAGGGCACGGGCATCCCGGAGATCTTCGCCGCGCTCTTCCCCAGCGGCTCCATCACCGGGGCTCCGAAGGTCCGGAGCATGGAGCTCATCAGCGAACTGGAGGACGCCCCCAGGGGCGTCTACTGCGGGGCGGTCGGCTACCTGGCGCCGGCCGGGGCCGACGGACCGCGCGCGGCGTTCAACGTCGCGATCAGAACCGTGGTTGTCGACGGGGAGACGGGAGCCGCCGAGTACGGGGTGGGCGGCGGCATCACGTGGGACTCATCCGCCGGTGCCGAGTTCGACGAGACGGTGGCCAAAGCGCGCGTCCTCACGGCCCGGCGTCCGCCGTTCGACCTGCGGGAGACCATGCGTCGCGACCCCGGCCACCCCATCCACGAACTGGACGAACATCTGGAACGGCTGGCTGGATCCGCTGCGTACTTCGGGTTCCGGCTGGACCTGGGCGCGCTCACGGCAGCGCTCGAGACCGCCGCAGCAGAGGCGGAACGGCCGGTTCGCGTTCGGGTTCGCCTTCCTCGCGACGGACGCTTCGAGGTCGTGGTCGGTCACCTGGCGGAGGAGGATGGTACGCCGGTCCGGCTGGAGATCGATGACGTGGGTGTCGACCCGGCGGAGCCGATGTTATTCCACAAGACGAGCCTGCGCGCCCGATACGAAGAGGCGCGCGCGCGTCACCCGGAGGCGGGGGACGTCATCCTCGTCAACATCAGCGGCGAGGTGACGGAGTCCACCATCGCGAACCTCGCGGTGAAGATCGACGGCCGTTGGTATACCCCGCCGCTCTCCAGCGGACTGCTGCCCGGGACGGGACGGGCAGCGCTCCTGGCGAGCGGCGAGGTCGAAGAACGCTGCATCACCGTGGAAGATCTCCGAGGGGCCCAGCAGATCGAACTCATCAGCTCCACGCGGGGACGCCGCCCCGCCGAACTGCGCTAGTCCATCTCCGCCTGGCGCTCGGACGGGAAGACGAACGGACGCATCCTGGTGTCGTCCAGCGGACAGGCGCAGAGCGGGCATCGAGGGGGCTCCTCGTAGACGAGGACGGTGCGCTCGCAGAAGGGACAGTCGCCCTCTCGCATAGCGGGAGGTTCGGCGGTCGGTTTGGGCATCTTCGGTTGTCGCCTCTCGGGGGGAGCGGTCCCCAACAACATCGGCTCACCCCCAGGCGAGCTTGACCCGCTCCGCCAACGTACGGCCGAAGGGCGGAGGCCGAATGGCCCGTAGCTACGCGGCCGCCTTGCGGCTCTTGCGTTTACCACGTGGCACGTAGCTGTGAACGGGTTCGTGCTGCCAGCAGAACGCCCACTTGTTGTAGACGGACAGCTTCGTCTCACAGCCTTGCTGGCCGCACACACGGCCGGTCGTGTACTTCTTCGTCGGGCGCGGCAGCGATCGGATCGCGGCCCCCTTGTATCCCTGTTCGCTCACGTCATCCACATCCTTTCGAGGGGATCGGTGTCGGGCTTTCACCCGACCCCTTCGTATAGGTTGTTCGAACGAACCTACGCCCCGGTTCATTCCATCGGGGGGTGACCCAGGGATGTGCATAGGTTTCCTAGCACGTGGGCGCTGGCTCAGCCCCGGAAGTTCGGAGGGCGTTTCTGCAGGAAGGCGGCCATGCCTTCGCGCTGCTCCGCTCCCCCGAAGAGCGCGGTGAACAGGGCCTTCTCGCGCGCGAGCCCGGCCGACCCGTGCGTGAGGACGGCGGCATCGATGGCGGCCTTCGCGGCTGCCAGCGCGTTCCTCGGTCCCGCCGCGAACCGCCGAGCATCGGCCACGGCCGTCTCGAGCACGGCGTCGGGCTCGGCCACCCGTTCGGCCAGACGGAGCCGGTACGCCTCCTCGGCCGGGACCATCCGGCCCGTATACACCAGGTCGCGGGCGACCCCGGCTCCCGCCAGGTGCACGATCCGCTGGGTCCCTCCGGCGCCGGGGATCACCCCCAGATTCACCTCGGGCTGCCCGATGGTGGCGTCGGCGGCCAGGTACCGCAGGTCCGCCGCCAGCGCGAGTTCGAATCCCCCGCCCAACGCGTACCCGTTCACAGCCGCGATCGAGATCTTCGGCAGCGATGCCAGAAGGTCGCAGGCGTCCCCCAGTGCGCTCACCACTGGGGCGATCTCCTCCGGGCCGAAGTTCACCATCGCCTTGATGTCGGCGCCGGCGGCGAAAAGCTTCCTCCCCCCGGTCAACACGATCGCGCCCACGTCCGCGCGAACCCCTGCCTCGCGGAATGCCTCTTGGAGCTCAAGCCCCACCTGCAGGTCGATCGCGTTGGCAGGCGGCCGGTTCAGCCGGACCACGGCGACGCCCTCGGATACTTCGATCGAGACGAACTCCATCACGGGCGGATGCTACCCGCTCCCTGGGAGCGCGGCGCGTTCGAGCGTCCGGTGCAACCCCTCCGCCAGCGACGTCCGGGGCACGCCGAACACAGCGGCGGCGTCGGGGGCCTCGATCGTCGCAGGAGCCCGGCTCGGCAGTTCGAACAGGCCAACCGCGGCCGGTGTCAGCGGCACGTCCAGGAGGTCATCGAGCCGTGCGCTTGCCGCCGCCCCGGTTCCGTGCTCGGGAACACGGTCGTCGCCCCGCAGAGCGGCCGCCAGCCCATCGGCGGAGAGCACGTCGGGCCCCTCCAACGAGTAGGTCCCGGAGCTGAGCTGGGGCGCGTCGTCGATGGCCAGGAGCACGCGCGCCAGATCGTCGACGAAGACCGGCGCCAGCT
>JBBRTK010000091.1:0-8979 GCA_038244455.1 Actinomycetota bacterium | reverse complement strand
GGGAGCGAAGAACACCGAACCCCTGCTCGAATACAGCGCCGTCTCCTGGTCGCAGTGCGAGGAGTGCGGCCGCGGTGGTCTGTGCGTACGGCGGAAGGTCCTCTCCGTACACCGCGCGGTTCCCGTAGTTCCACCCGCCGCCAAGACACGCGCGATCGCGCAGGTAAGCCACGCCATCGGTGATCTGCGCTGCGGCCGGCCGCAGGGCGCGGAGCGCCAGCACCCCTCGCGAGGTCGGCTCGACCCATCCGGCGGTGCCCGCCGTCCACGCCCATCCGTGCACCGACCCGTCGTGAGGAACGATAGGGCTGTTCGGCGTGGCTCGGCCTTGCTCCCCCGCCACGTGATCGAGCGCGCGCTGGCGCTCCGTCCCGCCGAGCGCGAACGCGGCAAGAGCGGTCGCGCTGTCGTTCCAGACGGGGCCGAGCCGCATGCCCACGCTCCCGTCGGGCGCCTGACGCGCAGCCAGCCAGTCGGAGGCCCCAGCCGCGCCCAAGGCGATCGCAGCCAGGGCGGTCGGCTCGGGCTCAGACGTCGAACCGGGGCGAGGACCGAACCCGCCGTCGGCGCCCTGCGCGCGGCCGAGCATTCCCCGGAGATCGGTGTTCGCTTTCACGCGTCAAGTATCGGCCCCTCGGCCCAGATCCTCGACTGCTGCTCCAGCTCTCTTACCCGACCCCCGCGTCCTTCGCCCACACATCCAGCAGCTCGAACGCCTCGCCCTCGGGGATGGGACCACGATCCATCCGGAGCTCCATCAGGTAGGCGAGCGCCCGACCGACCTCGGGGCCGGGCTTCAGGTGCAGCCGCTCCATGACCTGGGCGCCGTCCAGCGGCGGCCGCATCGCGTCCAGGTTCTCCTGTTCGGCAAGCCGTGCGATCCGCTCCTCCAGTTCGTCCTGAAGGTCGGAGAACTGCTTGGCCTTACGTTCGTTCCGGGTGGTGCAATCGGCGCGCGTGAGCTGGTTAAGCTTGTCCAATAGCGGCCCCGCGTCGCGGACGTAGCGGCGGACGGCGCTGTCGCTCCACCCGTCGCCGTACCCGTGGAACCGAAGGTGCATCTCGACCAGCGTGTAGACGTCCTCGACCACGGCGTTGGGGAACCGCAGTTCTCGCAGACGCGCCTGCGCCATCCTTGCGCCGACCACCTCGTGATGGTGGAACTGGACGCCCTCGGGCGTGATCTCGCGGGTCTTCGGCTTCCCGATGTCGTGCAGGAGCGCCGCAAGGCGCAGGGTCGGATCGGCCTCGCACCCCTCGACCACCGCGTAGGTGTGCACCAGCACGTCCTTGTGGCGGTGAACTGGATCCTGCTCCAACTTCAGCGCGGGAAGCTCCGGCAGGAACTCCGCCGCCAGACCCGTGTCGACGACCAGCGTCAGACCCAAGGCCGCGCGCGGACCCGTCAGCAGCTTGACCAACTCATCGGCGATGCGTTCGGCGCTCACGATCTGAAGGCGCTCGTGCATGCGCGTCATCGCCTCTGCCACGCGCGGCGCCGGCTGCACGTCCAGCTGACTGACGAACCGGGCCGCGCGCAGCATCCGGAGCGGATCGTCGCTGAAGGCCAGCTCCGGATCCAGCGGCGTGTCCAGGACCTTCGCCGCCAGGTGCTTCACCCCACCGAACGGATCGACGAACTCCCCGCCCGGCAGCCGCACGGCCATCGCGTTGATGGTGAAGTCCCGCCGGGACAGGTCGTCCTCGATGTCCTTGGCGAACGTCACTGCCGGCTTGCGGTGAGCGGCGTCGTAGACCTCCTCGCGGAACGTGGTGATCTCCACCTTGCGGTCGCCCTTCAGCGCCCCCACGGTCCCGAACTTCACGCCCACCAGATACTGCCGATCGGCCCACCCTCGGAGGATCCGCGTGGTGTCGGCAGGAGCTGCGTCGGTCGCGAAGTCATCATCTCCGCCCGGGGCCTGCCGGCCGAGGATGAGGTCGCGAACCACGCCGCCGACCAGATACAGCTGGTGGCCGGCGGCGTTGAATCGTTCGCCGAGCTCGGCGGCCAGCGGGTCTACATCCATCCGGGTCATGGGGTCACGATACCGGGGGTGCCCGCGGCGACGCCGTAGGCTGGCCCGGTGCTGCACCGGATCGTGGTCATCGTGCTCATCGCCCTCGGGGTGTGGGCGGTCGTCATCGCGGCGCTCGTGATCAGCGGGCGGAAGTGGATGGCTATAGCGGCAGCGAAGGTCCTGCCGGACCTGATTCGGCTGATGAAGGGTCTGGCCCGCGACCCGCGGGTACCGCGCGGCTCCAAGTGGTTGCTTGGGTTCGCCGCGCTCTGGGTGATCTCTCCGATCGACCTGATCCCCGAGTTCATCCCGGTGGTCGGACCGCTCGATGACGTCGTGGTGGTGGCGCTGGTGCTGCGCCACGTCCTGAAGAAGGCCGGACGAGCGGTCGCTGAGGAACACTGGACGGGTGATCCGGCCATCTTCGAGCGGATCATGAGGCTGTCGGGCGCGGCGTAGCGGCGGAGCGGCTTACGGGCGCTAGGACGCCGACTCCGCGCCTTCGCGAACCGGGCCGCCGCGCTCCAGCACGCCGTGGAGCTGGAGGTCGAAGTCGTGCGGGTTCGTGGCGGTCCGGCGCGCGTCCTCGTCCTTGACCAGCCCTTCCCTCACCAGTTGAACTAGGGCTTGATCGAAGGTCTGCATCCCGTAGTAGCCGCCCTCGGCGATGACCTCCACGATGGAGCCTGTGCGTGCGGGATCCACGATGCGATCGAACACCCGGCCCGTGTTGATGAGGACCTCGATGGTGGGAACCCGGCCCTTCCCGTCCGCCCGCGCCACCAGCCGCTGCGACACGATCCCGCGAAGCGCTCCGGCGAACGATGTCCGAACCTCCTTCGCCTGCTGCGGCGGGAACAGGTCCAGGATGCGGTTGATGGTCTCCATGCAGTCGATGGTGTGCAGGGTCGAGATCACCAGGTGCCCGGTCTCCGCCGCCTGGATGGCGGACAGCGCGCTCTCGGCGTCGCGGATCTCCCCGACGAAGATCACGTCGGGGTCCTGGCGGATCACGTGGCGCAGCGCGTTGCCGTAGCTGTCGGTGTCGATCCCGATCTCGCGCTGCTGGATGATCGACAGCTTGTCTTCGTGCACCACCTCGATCGGGTCCTCGATGGTCACGATGTGACAACGCCTGGTGGCGTTGATGTGACCGATCATCGACGCGATGGTGGTCGTCTTCCCGGTTCCGGTGGGTCCGGTCACCAGCACCAACCCACGCGGTGAGTCCGCCAGCTGGCTCATGACGGGTGGCAGGCGCAGTTCCTCGAACGTCGGGATCTCGGAGCGAACCCTGCGGATGGCCAAACCGAGCACACCCCGCTGCCGGTAGACGTTCACGCGGAACCGGCCGACGCCGGTCAGCGTGTAACCCAGGTCCGCCTCGTTGGTTTCGCTGAACTCCCGCTTCTTGTGATCGGACATGAGGACGTCACCGAAGCTGTCGGTGTCCGCAGCGGTTAGTTCCTCGAAGTGGGTGGGCTGCAGCTCACCATCCACGCGAACGAAAGGCACGTTGCCGGCCTTGAGGTGCAGGTCGCTCGCTCCCCGTTCCACCGTGAATCGCAGCAGCTCGTTGACGTCCATCTACCACGCCTTCTCTCGCCGGGTTGGTCCCACTCGGTCAACCGATACCTGACGTTCCATCGGCACGTCTGCGGTCAAGCCTGAGCCGCTCTCACGAACGGATCCGCAGGGGCGGCGGTCGTGGACGCATAGAATCGCAGCCGTCGTGAGGGGACCACGCAGCCAGCTACGCGCCGGGCACCGCCGATGAGCGGCCAGCCTCGCCGACGGCGCCCCCGGCGGGCGCCGCGACCGGCAGCCGGAACCCCGCCAGAGAACACCGGAGCCAGCCCCCCGGTCCATCCCCTGGAGCCCGAGGAACCCGATACCCCGGCGCCCTCGAAGGCCCGACGCCGCCGGCGCCGGCGCAAGACCAACGCCACAGCCAACACCAAGGACAAGACCAAGGCAGCCGCAGCGCGAACGTCGGCCGCGGCCAAGGAGAAACCTCCCACGAAGGCCCAGCTGGCCGCTCGCGCCACCAGCACGCGGAAAGAGGTCTCCGCCGGCGGCGTCGTCTACCGACGCACAGAGGACGGCGAGCTGGAGATCCTCCTGGCCGCTCGCCGGACGCTGAAGGGCAACATCGCCTGGGGCCTGGCCAAAGGGCACATCGAGGAAGGGGAATCGCCTGAGGACGCCGCGGTTCGCGAGGTCCGTGAGGAGACGGGGTGGGAAGCCGTGATCGAGGAGTCCCTGGGCCTTACGAAGTACTTCTATGTGTGGGAGAACGTTCGCATCCGCAAGACCGTGCACTTCTTCCTGATGCGAGCCACACAAGGTGATCCCGCGGATCGCGACGACGAGATGGAAGAGATCCGCTGGTTCCCCTTGGACCGCTCCCTGAAGCGGGCCGCCTACCGCGGCGAACGGGACGTCCTGCTGCGAGCCGCGGACATCCTGGGATGACGCCGCTCCACGTCGCACTCGCGCTGCTGATCGGTCTGGCCGCGGGTGTGCTGTCCGGGGTGTTCGGGGTCGGGGGCGGGATCGCGATGACGCCTGGGGTGCAGGTGTTCCTGGGAACGCCGTCCATCATGGCGGTGGCCACGCCCCTGCCGGTGATCATCCCGACGGCCTTCACGGGAGCGCTGCGATACCGCTCGGCCGGGGAGTTCGACCGTGTGGGCGCACGGTGGATGGCGGTCACCGGGTTCTTCACGGCGATCGTCGGAGCGCTCCTGACCAAGGTCATCAAGGCGGACATCCTCCTCCTGGCGACCGCGATCCTGTTGGCATGGCAGTCCGCCAGCATCTTGCGAGGAGCGCGTCCCGAAGACCCCAGCCGGCCGAAGACGCACCGAGCCGCCACCCCCGGGGCGTTCGCCGCGATCGGCCTGCTCGCGGGAACCGTGAGCGGGCTGCTCGGCATCGGCGGCGGCCTGATCATGGTGCCGCTGATGGTGAGCTGGCTGGACGTGCCGCTGAAACGCGCTCTGGGCACCTCGCTGGCCGCGATGCTTGCGATGGTCATCCCCGGCACTATCGTGCACGCAGCGCTCGGCCACGTGGATTGGCTCCTGGCGCTGGTCCTGAGCGTGGGAGCCGTCCCCGGCGCCAGGATCGGGGTCAACCTCGCGCTCGGCTCCCGCGAACGGACCCTTCGGATCGCGGTCGGCAGCTTCCTCCTCTTGACCGCGATCCTCTACGGGGCGAGGGAGCTGGCTCACCTCCTCCGGGGGTGAGCCAGCCGCCGCTACGATGGGGCCTCCGCACATGCGCACGCGTATCCGATCGGTCGCCGTCCTCCCGTTCATCTTGCTGGCCTTCGCCTGTCCCCTCCCAGATGCGCTGGCCCAAGCGGAGAGCACGGTGACGCTGCGGCTGGTGTCTCAAACGCCCATCGTCACGCCCGCGGACCCCACGCTGAAGATCACGGTCCACGCGACGAACACCGGCTCAACGGACATCGCCGCCCTTCAGCTCGGCGTGGTGATCGGTTCCAGGATCATGAGCGGGACCACCTACGAAGCCTCCCTGGCGAACGGACCCGGAACCCCCGTGCTGGCTCGCACTTTCCCGGTGACCGGGCCCCTGGCGGCCGGGGGGTCAAGGGACCTGTCCGCGGAAGTTCCGCTGACGCCTATCCCGGGCCTGCTCATCGACTCCCAGGTCTATCCGCTGCGGGTCAGCGTCCGCGACGCGGGGACCGGCACGGAGCTCGCCGGACTGAACAGCGCGGTCATCGAGGTCGTGCGCAAACCGGAGAAGCCGCTCCGGCTCGCCATGACGTTCGAAGTCGCCGGAACGCCGGTGTTGAACCCGCAGGGCCGGGCAACCCCCGCCATCGAGACGGGCCTGACGCCCACGGGGGCATTGAGCCAACAGGTCGACGCCATGAGCGAGCTGGCCACCGGGGGTGTTCCGTTCGACATGGCGGTGGAGCCCTCGCTCCTGGAACAACTGGGCCGCATGACGGACGGATACGACAGAACGAACGGCACTACCGTCGCAGGTGGAGTCGGTGCCTCGGCTCGCGCGGCAACGGTCCTGGCCGGGTTGAAGACGGCCGCGAACGGCCCCCAGACGCTCCTCACCATGGAACCGTTCTCCTGGCCGAGCATCCCGGCCCTCCTGGAGGGTGGACTCGGACGCGACCTGGGAACGCAGAACTACCTCGGCCGAACCACGACGGCCCAGGTGTTCGGCGTTTCCCCCGATCTCTCCGTCATGCGACCGCCCATGGGCGCCCTGAACGATCAGGCCCTGCGCGCCCTCATCGCCCGAAGCGTCTCGCTGGTCCTTGCCCAGCCCGACGCCGTGACCCGCCCACCCCAGACGAACGACTTCGCGCCACCTCCGGCAGCGACCGTCGCGGAGGGGAACACGTCGGCAACGCTCGTCCTGCCCGACCCAGGAACCCAGGCGCTGCTCGAAGACCCGACCCTTCTCCAGGATCCGGTTCGTGCCGCGCAGGTCGCGCTCGGCGAACTGGCCACGGTGTGGAAGCAGGAACCCGTGCCCGCGGGCGCCACCGTGCGCGGGGTGGCGATCACGCTCGCGTCCACGCTGCCTCCCGGGTTCTGGGCCGCGTTCACCCACCGCGTCACCAAGGCCTCGTTCCTGCAGCCGGTCACGGCGAAGGGTCTGGTCGCCCAGGTGCCGCCGCCTCCGCAGGCTGAACAACTCGGCGCCATTCAGAACCCGGTGTTCCGGACGTCCTACGTCAACGACCTACGGGTCGCGCGGCGGGACGTGGCCGCCTTCCGGTCCATGCTCCCCGCGAACGACCCCCAGCCAGATCGTTTGGACCGTAACCTGCTAGTTGCGGAATCGGCCGTCTACCTCTCGAACGAGCCGGCAGGTCATGGGTGGATCTCGGGCGTTCGGCGCACGGTCGATCCAGTGTTCGCCGCTGTACTCCCCGCCGCGAACCAGGCGTTCACCTTCACGTCGCGATCGGGAACGGTCCCAGTCGGCCTGGGCGACCCGGGGTCGCGCTCGCTGAAAGTGATCATCCGCCTCGCGTCCTCGCGGATGACCTTCCCCGACGGGCCGACCAAGATCGTCACCATCGACCGGCCGAACCAGGTCGCGACGTTCGCGATCAAGACCAACGCCGTGGGGCCCAGCTCGGTCGTGCTCACCATGACCGCCCCGAACGGTCACATCCTGGGGCAACAGGTCCTCGTGGTGCGTTCGACTGCGGTCAACACGATCGCGCTCGCCATCACGCTCGGGGCCGGGCTCGTCCTGATGCTCCTATGGGCCAGGAGGTGGTTCAAGCGGCCGGCGAAGTGACATCCGATCCCGTGCGAAGCGGGGACTCAGCGCCCCCCACCATGGGAGACGAAGGGTTCGTGCGGAACACGGCTGTGATGTCCGTCGGCACCGCGTTGTCGCGCCTCACGGGGTTCCTCCGGGTCTTCGTCGCCGGCGCGGTCCTGGGCCTCAAGCTCCTCCCCGACACCTACAACCGCGCGAACACCACGCCGAACATCGTCTACGAACTCGTACTGGGCGGCATCCTCACCTCGGTCTTCATCCCAGTCTTCGTCGAATGGTTCCAGACGCATGGCGAGGAGGAAGCGTTCGAACTGGCGCGCAGGGTCCTGACGCTCGCCTTGATCGCGCTGGTCGGTGTCGCTGCGCTGGGCGTCGTATTCGCCGGGCCGATCATCCGGCTCTACATGATCAACTCGCACACGCCGAACCAGGCCGACCAGATCGCGCTCGGTGTGTTCTTCCTCCGGTGGTTCATGCCGCAGATCGTGTTCTACGGCGTGGGAGCGATAGCCACCGGCTTGCTCAACACCCACCGGCGATTCGCGATCGGGATGTTCGCGCCGGTTCTCAACAATGTCGTGGTCATGGTGACACTCGGCGCGTACGCCTGGATGAGTCACGGCGCCGCCTCCGTCGCCGAGATCACCAGCGCACAGAAGCTGGTCCTGGCGCTCGGGACCACGCTGGGGGTCGTGGCCATGACGCTGGCGCTGTGGCCTTCGCTGCGCGCCATCGGGTTCCGGTTCCGGTGGCGGTTCGACCTCAGCCACCCGGCGGTGAGGCGCCTGGGGAAGCTCGCGATGTGGGTCGTGGTCTACGTCGTAGCGAACCAGGCTGCCTACCTCATCGTCATCATCCTGGCCGCGAAGACCAGCGGAGGCCTCTCGACCTACCAGTACGCCTTCGTGCTCTTTCAGCTTCCCTACGCGATCTTCGGTGTGTCGATCTTCACGGCGCTGGTGCCAGGCATGTCGGGACGCTGGGCGGCGGGTGACCGTGACGGCGTCAGGGCGCTCCAATCGAAAGGGCTGCGGACTACCGCCGTGATCCTCCTCCCGGCGGCGGCCGGTTACCTGGCGCTCGCCGTCCCCATCGCCGTCGTCGTGTTCAGACACGGCAACACGAGTTTCGCGGAAGCGGTCCTCCTGGGACGGACACTGCAGGCGTTCAGTCTGGGGCTGGTGTTCTTCGCGCTGTTCCAACTGCTCTCGCGTGCGTTCTACGCCATGCAGGACACGCGAACGCCCGCCCTCATCAATATCGGCGCCGCCGCCGTGAATATCGGCGCCGACCTGCTCTTCACGAAGGGGTTCGGATGGGGCGTTCAAGGACTGGCCCTGGGACACGCGATCTCCTACATCATCTCCACCGCTGCCTGCCTGGTCATCCTGCGCCGGCGACTGGCGGGATTGGACGGCCGCCGCATCGGCCGGACACTGCTACGGGTCGTCCCGTTGGCCGCGGTGACCGGGGCGGCGGCGTGGGAGGTCGTACATCTGGTCGGCACGGTCACGTTCGCGCAGCGCTTGGCCGGGCTGGGAACGGGTGTCGCGACCGGCCTGCTTGTGTTCCTGGGTGGGTCGCTTATCTTGCAGATCGAGGAGGCCAACGAACTGAAGAGCGCCCTCCTCAGGAGGCTCGGCAGATGAATCTCAGAGACGAGCGG
>JBBRTK010000090.1:0-9160 GCA_038244455.1 Actinomycetota bacterium | reverse complement strand
GCCGTGGTTTCCATCCCGGGATCGCCGCCTCGGTTGGATCATGACATCGCCGGGTGCGCGTTCAGCGATCGGTGCGACCGAGCGTTCGATCGATGCCTGGCCGAGGCGCCGCCACTGCTCGATATGGGAGCGGCGCACCGAGCCGCGTGCCATCTGAACGACGAGGCGTCCGCATGAGCCGGACTGAGATGTCGCCGGCGGCCGCGGGGACCACGCCGGGATCGCCTCTCCTGGAGGTCCGGGATCTGGTCGTGACGTACCCGGTACGCCGGGGTTTCTTGGCGGCCGCCCGTCGCACGCCGCGCACCGCCGTTCACGCGGTGGACGGCGTGTCGTTCGCCGTGAGCGCGGGGGAGATGGTCGCCCTGGTAGGTGAATCCGGGTGCGGGAAGACCACCACCGCGCAGGCCGTGCTGCGCTTGGTGGCGGCGCAGTCGGGCGAGATCCGATTCCAGGGACGGGACATCTCCGCGGCCACGCCGGGGGACCTTCGCCCGCTCCGCCGGCGTATGCAGATGATCTACCAGGACCCCTACGAATCGCTCGACCCTCGGTTCCGCGTTCGCCAGGCGGTTGAGGAACCCCTGCTCATCCACGACATCGCCGGGTCGAAGGCCGAGCGGCACCAGCGCGTGCTGGACGCGATGCGGCGGGCCGAACTCAACCCCCCGGAGTTGTTCGCGGACCGATACCCGCACGAACTCTCCGGAGGTCAGCGTCAGCGCGTGGCCATCGCCGCGAGCCTCGTCCTGGAGCCCAACCTGCTCGTCGCCGACGAGCCGGTGTCGATGCTCGACGTCTCCGTTCGTGCCGGCGTGCTCACGCTCCTGGACGGGCTCCGCTCCAAGGGCGACATGGGGATCCTCATGATCACGCACGACCTCTCGACGGCCGCGCACTTCGCCGATCGCATCATCGTGATGTACCTGGGCCGGATCGTGGAGGAGGGTCCGGCCCGCGAAGTCGTCCGCGATCCGCAACATCCGTACACTCGTGCGTTGTTGTCCGTTGTACCGCGACGGGACCCGCGCGAGCAGGTCACGCCGCAGATCCTGGTGGGCGAAACACCGAACCCGGTGAACATCCCGCCCGGATGCCGGTTCCATCCGCGGTGCCCGGTCGCCCAGGACCGGTGCCGAACCATCGATCCGGCGCTGGCGGACAGCGGGCCGGATCACCGGGCCGCGTGCGTGTTGATCGGGGAGGGAGAACGATGACTGAAAGCGAGTCGAAGTCCGAGGCCCTGCTGGCCGAGGCCATGAAGGTCTTCCCCGGCGGCGTCGGTTCCAGCGCCCGCGGCATCCGCGCGGGATGGGATCCGTACCCGCCGTTCATCGCGCAGGGGACCGGGTCGCACATCACCGACGTGGACGGCAACGAGTACGTGGACTACCTCATGGGTCTGGGTCCGCTGCTGCTCGGTCATCGCCCGCCTGAAGTCACCGCCGCCGTGGTCGATGCGATCCAGCGTTTCGGCACCGTGTTCGGCCTCCCGTACGAGTTGGAAGCCGAGGCCGCGCGCAAGGTCGTGGACGCCGTCCCCAGCGTGGATATGGTCCGCTTCGCGAACTCGGGTTCCGAAGCGGTGGGAACCGCGGTCCGGCTTGCGCGTGCGGTGACCGGCCGGAAGCTCATCGTGCGGTTCGAGGGGCACTATCACGGGTGGCTCGACACCGTGTACTGGTCCAACCATCCGGACCCCGCGGTCGCGGGGCCGCCCGAGCGGCCGATCACGGTTCCCGCCGGCAAGGGGTTGCTGTCCGAGGTCGCCGACAGCCTCGTGGTTCTCACCTGGAACGATCCGGAGTCCTTCACGAAGGTGATGGATCAGCTGGGCGATCAGGTCGCCGCCGTCATCACCGAGCCGGCCGTGCTCAACACCGGTTGCATCCTCCCCGAGCCCGGCTGGCTGGAACTCCTTCGCTCCAAGACGAAGGAGACCGGTTCGCTTCTGATCTTCGACGAAGTCATCACGGGGTTCCGATTCGCCCGCGGCGGGGGGCAGGAGTTCTTCGACGTCATGCCCGACATCACCACCATGGCGAAGGGTCTGGGCGGCGGGTTCCCCGTGGCCGCGATCGGCGGCACGCGCGAGGTCATGGAGGCGGTCGCGGACGGCCGCTACTCCCACTCCGGCACCTACAACTCGAACGTCATCCAGACGGCGGCAGTGTCCGCGACGATGGATCTGCTCACGCCCGATCGCTACGTCACCGCGCGGGCGATCGGTACACGTTTGACCGACGGCCTGACCTCGCTCCTGGCCGCGAAGGGGGTCACCGGCCATGTGGTCGGCCTCGGAACCGTCTTCCAGGTCTGGATGGGCACCGACGAACGGATCCACAACTGGCGCGACGCCGCGCGCCTTGCCGACGAGGCGCTTTTCACCCGGTGGTGGCGCGCGATGATGGCGCGCGGCATCCTCTTCCATCCGGCCCAGTTCGAGAACCTGTTCGTCTCGATGGCGCACACCGACGCCGACATCGACCGAACACTGGAAGCCGCCGAAGGAGCACTGGCGTCCCTGTGAACGAGGGCGTCTTCGTCGGGCTGGATCTGGGCACTTCCAGCTTGAAGGGCGCGGTGATCGGTGCCGACGGCGCGCTGCTCGCCTCCGCGACGGCGGGCTACGAGACCGGGCGACCGGAACCCGGCCGGGCCGAGCAGGACCCGTCCGACTGGTGGCTCGCCGTTCGGCACGTGGTGACGGCGCTCCGGGAGGCGGTGCCCGCCGACCGCTGGGACGGGATCGGGCTCTCCGGCATGGTGCCGACGCTGGTGACCGCGGGCGCCGACGGCGAACCGATAGGGCCCGCCGTCACATGGGAAGACGGCCGCGCGGAGGCCATCGGCGAGCGGTTCCGCGACGAGGCAGGCGCACAGGATCTCTACGAGCGAACCGGCCAATGGGTCGACGGCCGGTACCTGCTCCCGATGCTGCGCTGGCTGCAGACGAACGATCCCGACCGCTTCGGCGCCGTCCGGGCCGTTCGCTCGGCGAAGGACGAGGTGTTCCGGCGGCTCACCGGGGAAGTTGCGACGGATCCCAGCACGGCGACGGGGTTCGGGTGCTACCTGTTATCGGGGGAGTGGGACATGGCGGTGGCTGGGGACGCGGCGGGTCTGCTCCCCCAGATCCGCCCGTCTTCGTCCTCAGCTGATCTGCTGCCGCCCGTCGCGGGGCTGCTCGGTCTGCCGGCGGGTCTGCCGGTCGTGCTCGGTGCGGCGGATTCCGTGGCCGGGGTGTTCGGCCTCGGCGCGGTGCGCGCCGGCGATCGTGCGTCCCTGTGGGGGACCAGCACCGTGGTGATGGGCATCGCGGACGAACCCACGCCGGACCCGGACCACCGATACCTGATCACGCCGCTCGCATCCGGCGAAGGCTGGGGCCTGGAGATGGACCTGGTCAGCACGGGGAGCGCGTTCGCCTGGCTCTCGGGTCTCTTCGGCTGGAAACGTGAGGACGAGCTGATGGAGGCGGCCTCGCGCTCGACGCCAGGGGCCGGCGGCCTGTCCTTCCTCCCGTACGTGGGGTTCGGTGAGCAGGGGGCGCTCTGGGACCCGGCGCTCCGCGGCACCATCAATGGCCTGACCACCAGGCACACGCGCGAGGATCTTGCCCGCGCCCTGGTCGAGGGCATCCTCATCGAGTTCCGCCGGTGCTCGACGGTGTTGGAGGAACTCGGCGGGCGCGGCCCCGTCCTCACCGCCGGCGGACCCTCGGGTTCGTCGTTCTTCCGCGACGCGCTTGCGAGCGCGGTTGGGTCGACGTGCGCGGCGTCCCCGCTGGGGGCGTATGCGTCGGCCTACGGTGCCGGCATGCTTGCGCGGATCGCGGCGGGCGCGACCGACGCCGACGCGGCCGCCCGGCCCGAGTTCCTGGTGAGCGAGCCGGGCGACCGCGAGATCTGGGAGAAGCTCGCAGCCGCCCACGACCAACTCCTTGCTGCCGTCCGTACCTGAGCGTCATGGGGTCCTCCGAGGTCACCGAACGGATCGCCCGTGGGTTCGCGCAAACCGAGCGCATCCGTCGGTTGGAGGCGCCCGGCTCGGCGGTCATCGAGATCGACGGGTTGTCGTTGGCGTTCGCGGGTGTGTCTGAACCGGCTCTGAACGGTGCCCTGGTCGACCGAGAGCCGAGCGACGTGCCGGCGGTGTTGGAGCGTGCGAAAGCGGAGTTCGCCCGACGCGGCCTCCGGTTGGGCATCGACATCGCGGCCGGCCGTCATCCAAGCGTGGATGCGGGTGTCCGGGCGCTCGGGCTGACCATGATCATCCGCCGCCCGGGCATGGCCGCGGCGGTCGGGGACATCGCGTCCGCGCCGGTGCCTGAGGGTTTCGCCATCGAGGTCGTCACCGGCCGGGAGGAGATCGCGCAGGCGGCCGACGCTGCCGGAGAGGCGTTCGGCGATCCGGGCCAGATCGTCCGGGGGTTCTACGCATGGAGCGTGCCGAAGGTCCCCGAGGCGGCGTGCCTCGTGGCGCGCGAACCCGGAGGGCAGGTCGTTGGCTCGGCCGCGGCCTACCTGCACGAAGGTGCCGTGGGGATCCTGGGGGTTGGTGTTCGACCCGCGTTCCAGCGGCGAGGGATCGGTGCGGCGCTCACATCGGCTGCGGCGCACGTATTCCCGGCCGCCGACCTCGCCTGGCTCCACCCCAGCGACATCGCGGAACCGATGTACGAAGCGCTTGGCTTCAGGTCTGCTGGGGGCTGGGAGGTCTGGATCGATCGCGTCTAGCCCGGAACCGCGGAGTGTTGCGTGTTCGTGTCGGTCGCGTGGTGACCGCGTGTTCCGGCCTCCTAACTCGCTCGCAGCGAGTACACCGGTAGGTATGGATACGTACACCGCACCCACGCACGACCTGACCGAACTCCTGGCCGCGGTCTCGGCCGCCTCTTCGTTGGACCAGATCTCCACCCTGATGCTCCGGGTTCGAGCCTGGCTCGCCAACCATCCCGACGACCGCGAGATGCGGGAGATCCTCCAGGATCTGATGCGCAAGGAACACGCCTACTTCGACTGAGTGTTCTGACGAGTCGCCCCTACTGGGCTGCCGCGACCCGAAGTTCGACCCGCCGGCACTGCTGACACGCGAAGACCTCGAACGGGATCATGCCTTCGCTCAGCTCGGCCAACTCGCCGAAGAGCATCTTCCAGCCGCCACTCGTTCCGCCCACCCGGGACTTCTCGACCCCCATCGAACTGAGCTGCGCGCCGCACCGGAGGCACATGTCGGCGCCGGCCTGAGGCTGCTCGGACATGTCGGTTCCTTCCTCTCGGGATGTGTTGTCTCGCGCAACCCTACCCGCCGGGTCACGCGGGCCCGGGGACGGGGCATCCTTGTCGGCCGCCCTGCGTATACTCGCCGCGTGGCCGTGCTAGGCGGGGAGCCAGCGGTGCCCTGTAACCCGCGATCCGCTTTAGCGGGGCTGAATCCCCGTCCAAGGCCCGGATGGTCCGGGGAGCCCTTGTCACGGAGCGTTGAAGGTCGGGTCCTACGCGACACCAGACCGCGAACCCGGTCAGGTCCGGAAGGAAGCAGCCGTAAGCGGAGCTTGGTGGGTGCCGTAGGGATGCCTGGCTGGAGCTTCCGTGTAAGGAAGCGCTCGAGTCGTCCGTGGTCGACGACGGGTGCACGGCCACACTTTCGTTAGGTATGCCGGGCCGCGCGCCCGGCCGGTGGGGGAGCAGCGGTGGCCGAGGAGAAGCAGCACCAAGCGTTGTATCGCCGATACCGGCCGCAGACACCCGCGGAGGTCATCGGTCAGGACCACGTGGTCCGTGCGCTCACGGGTTCGATCCGCGAGAACCGGCTCCACCACGCGTTCCTCTTCTGCGGCCCGCGCGGGACCGGCAAGACCTCCACCGCTCGCATCCTGGCCAAGATGGTCAACTGCGAGAACGGTCCCACCGCTGAACCGTGCGGTGTCTGCTCACAGTGCGTCACCATCCGCGAGGGAACGCATCTGGATGTTGTCGAGATCGACGCGGCCAGCCACGGAGGGGTCGAGGACGCGCGCGACCTGCGCGAGAAGGCGCCTACCGCACCGGTCCAGGGCCGCGAGAAGGTCTACATCATCGACGAGGCCCAGCGCCTCTCCCGAGAGGCCTTCGACGCGCTGCTGAAGGTGTTCGAGGAGCCGCCGCCCGGTGTGAGGTTTGTGCTCGCGACCACCGAGCCGCACAAGATGCCGGCGACCATCGTGGGGCGTTGCCAGCGCTTCGATTTCCGCCGCCTCACCATGGACGATCTGAGCGCGCACCTGATCAAGGTGGCTTCGGCTGAAGGCGTGACCCTGGAACCGAGCGCCGCGCATGCCATCGCCCGCCAGGCCGAGGGCTCTGCGCGCGACGCGCTCAGCCTGCTGGATCAGGCCAGCGTCATGGGAGGCGTAACCATCGACGACGACGTGGTGCGCGCGCTGCTCGGCGCGCCGCGCAGCGAGGTTCAGCACGAGATCGCCGACGCCGTCGCCGTCGGCGACGCGCGCGGCTGCTTCGAGACGGTCAACCGCCTGGTGCAGGGCGGCCAGGACCTCCGCCAGATCACCGCCGAGATCCTCGCGCACTTCCGCAACCTCCTCATCGTCAAGGCCGCCCCCGGCCAGGAAGACCTCCTGGACATCCAATCCGACACCTACGAAACCCTCCGCATCCAGGCCGACAAGTTCACCCCCGGCGAACTGGCCCGCGTCATCGCCCTCCTCCTGTCCGCCCAGAACGACATGCGCTGGACCACCTCCCCCCGCCTCTCCCTGGAACTCGCCCTGGTCCGCGCCACCATCCCCGACACCGACCCCTCCCCCGCCGGAACGCTCAGCCGCCTAGAACGCCTAGAACGCCTAGCCAACCTAGAACCCGGCACCGTGGTCCCCTCCGCCGACACCGTCACCCCGAAAGCAGCCCCCAGCCCCGCCGACGACATGACGCCGGCCGAATCCATCCCCGCCCCCGTAGCCAACGAGGCGCCCGCCGTTCGGGAGAAGGTGGAACCGGATGTAAGGCGGAGCGAGGCCCCCTCGGAGGCGAAAGCCGGAGAGGGGACCTCACGCAGCCCCAAAGCGCTCCCAACACACCCCAACGAAGGCCAGGGCCCGTTGGTCCCCCACGCAGCAGACGCCGGAGCCGTTGACGTCACCATGCTCAGGCGCTCCTGGCCCAGCCTCATCGAACACCTCGGCGCCGGGCGCCAGATGATCCTCAAAGCCGTCCTGGAATCCGCGACCGTCGCCCAGTTCGACGGGGAGACGCTGGAGCTCGCCTTCCCGCCCGATCGCAAGGTCGGCCCGCAGAAGGTCGAAGAGCGCCAGGACGAACTCCGCGCGGCCCTCGGCGACCTCTTCGGCATCCGTCCCAAGATCACCTGCGTGGTCCGGGAGCTCCGCGAACCCGGTGGCGGTCCGGCCACGCTGGAACTCATCGAGGAGGAGGAGGTTCCCGACCAGGCGGAGGCGCTCCGCCGCGTTCAAGAGATGCTCGGTGCGCAGCCGGCGGAGTCCACCGACTGATGTACGAAGGCCCGATCCAAGACCTGATCGACGAACTCGCCCGCCTGCCGGGGGTTGGGCCGAAGTCGGCGCAGCGCCTCGCGTTCTGGTTGGTGAAGGCTCCGGCGGACGACGCCCGCCGCCTAGCGCAGGCCATCGTGCAGGCCAAGGAGCGGATCTTCTTCTGTCGCGAATGCGGCAACGTGGCCGAAGGCGATATCTGCCGCGTCTGCAAGGACGAGTCGCGCGACCGCACGCTGATCTGTGTGGTCGAGGAACCGAAGGATGCGGCCACAATCGAGAAAGCCGCGCTGATCAAGGGCCGGTTCCACATCCTTGGCGGCGCGATCAGCCCCCTTGACGGCATCGGTCCCGACGACCTCCGCGTGCAGGAACTCCTGGACCGTGTCGAACGTGATCACGTCACCGAAGTCATCCTGGCCACGAACCCGAACCTGGAAGGCAACGCGACCGCGATGTACGTCGCCGCCATGTTGAAGCCGTCCGGGATCAAGGTCACGCGTCTGGCGTCGGGCCTTCCGGTGGGCGGCGATCTGGAGTACGCGGATGAAGTCACGCTGAGCCAGGCCCTCGAGGGCCGCCGCGAGATGTGAGTTCGGCGGTGCCGGCCCCTACGTCCCGCCAGGTTTCGGATCGCGCGTTGGTCCTCTACGCGCTCACTCGACGGGGGACCATCGAGTACGCGCTCGGCGAATTCGAGTTCAACGCGCAGCGGGTGGCGCAGGCTGAGGTCGCGCGCGCGGAAACGGACCGCTGGATCGAACGCGAGGAGCTCACCGACGCCTTGACCGACCAGGACCGGCGACTCCTCCGGGCCGTTTCGGGCGCGTGGCCGCCCGAAGCCATCACGGACGGCATGTGGCGCAAGGAATCTCTAGCAACCCTCCTGTGGGCCCTCCAGCACCTGCCCGAACTCCCCCCGCTCAGCGAGGAGATCGACTCACAGATCCTGGAGGATGCGATCAGCCGCTACGGCGAGGTGTCGGCGTTCCGGTCGAATGGGCTCCTGCTGACACCGGTTGAGATCGAAGCGGCGTGGCTCGAGGCCGACGCGTGGTTCGGCGCGACGGAGGGCCGTGACGGGGAAGACGCCACGGTGGCCTCCATCGCCGCCGAACGGTTCAGGACGCTGAGCTGGCTGCGCGACGCTTCCGCGTCAACACCATGAGCGGCAGCCCGATCAGCAGCGCCAAGATCCCGATCGGGACAAGGAAACCGAGCCCGACGATCACGGCGCTCACCACGCCCAGGAACCCGCTCACCGCCCGATCCCACGCCCGAACCAGGCTCGGCTTCTGCACCGGCGCCTGGTTGCGGATGGACGCGGGGGCGCCCTTCTCGCGCAGGTTCACGGTGATGGTCGAGAGCGCCACCTGATCGCTCAGGTAGTTGAGCTGCCCCTGGAGCTTGTCGATCTCGCCCTGGATCTGGAACGCCTGGTTCCGGAACTGGATAGCCTGACTCAGCGACCCCGCGTTCTTCAGGTAGCGAAGCGTCGCCGCCTTCTCGGACTTCAGGATCTGCAACTGCGCCTGCGAATCGATGAACTGCGCCGTCACGTCCTGGCCGCTCGAGGTCTGCCACAGGACGTTCCCGCCGGGCAGGTGCGTGAGCTGCCCCATCACCACATCGAACTTCCGGGCCGGGATC
>JBBRTK010000089.1:0-9184 GCA_038244455.1 Actinomycetota bacterium | reverse complement strand
ATGAACCGGCTCTTCTCGACCTCGTGCCACAATGGCTCGTTGATGCCGTAGCTCGAAAGTGTCTTGCGAAGTTCCCCCAGGCCCCCTCCCATGCTCTTCGCGGAATGCGCCAAAACGCCGACCGATGTCATCGAGACACCGCCATGCCCGGCTCGAGGCGATCTCCGCTGCCGGGACCCCGGGCCGCCATCTCTGTCGCACTTGTGCGGATGGCACCGGCGGTTCGGACCGCGAGGAGCGAGAAGAGGAGCGCGCCGATCCCCAAGATGAACCCGCCTATCACGTCGGTGGGGTGGTGCATCCCTCGGTACATCCGCGACGCGCCGACGTAGATCGGGAGTATCACCGCGAGAACCCACATCATCAGCCGGAGCCAGGTCGAGCGGGTCAAGCTCGCTACGATGATGGCGAGCCCCATGTAGAGAACGAACGCCGCGGCGGTGTGTCCGGAGGGGAAGCTTCCCGTCGGCGGGAGGGTGTCGAGGCGCACGACCGGCGGACGCGGTCTCGCGATCGGGATCGAACTCGTCAGGAACGCGGTTGCCTGGATCGTGAGCCCAGCTACGAGGAGACCCACAGCGCGCCAACGGCGGGCGATCCCGAGCCCGACGGCGGCTATGAGCGCGATGCCGACGATGGCAAGGGTGCCCCCGAGCGTCGACCCGATGGCCGTAACGGTATCGAGGGCGGGGGTCCGCATGGTGACGAACCACCGATTGACGCTGTCATCCCAAACCCCTATGGGACCGCCAACCACGTAATGCATCACCAGGTAACCGATAGCCAACAGGATGGCCGCCATGACTACATAGCCGATCAAAGCGACGATCGATCCGCCGATGAACGGCCGACGTCGGTGTAACGCCGCCCCGAGCCGATGGGCCGGTCCGTCCGGCGCAGGGTCTAACGCTGTGTCGACATATCGGTTCCCTCTGGGATCGGTGCCTCGGACGGCGGAGCGCTGATGTGCTGCCACGGGATGGTCCATGATGGGGTGTTTCCCCACTTAGACTCCCGGGTAAACCAGGCGTCGCGATCCGTGTGAGTCGAGGATTCGCTCGAAGGGAGTCTCACGACCGATGGTCCTTCTAACGGCCGTTGTGCTTGCCGCCGCTGTTGGCGTGGTCGTGTCCGCTGTTCTCCTGAGGTTGCCCCAATCGGACCTCAGCGCGACGCGGGCGGTCCGCGAGGAACTCGGGCGCAGTCCGCGAGTTCGGCGTTTCATCCGAACGCGCATGACGCCAGGAAGAGCCACGGGTTTGGCACTCACGGCCGCCATGCTGGCTGTTGTGGTCACCGGGGTGCTATTCGGCGTCATCGTGTACATGATCCGGCGGAACAGCGGAATGGTCGGCTGGGATCTGCGGGTGGCCAGCTGGGCGGGCGATCGGGGGACGAGCCGTTCGACCAGGGTTCTCGAGCTCATCACGGATCTGGGATCTACCGTGGCGATCGTTCTGGTCTCTGTTGCCACGGCCATCTACGGGTACCGACGGTGGCATCGGTCGTCCGTGGTCCTCTACCTGACGCTGGTCGTGGCGGGCCAGTCCGTCATCGCGAACGTGATCAAGGCGGCCGTCACCCGCGCTCGGCCGGCGATCCGTCCCCTGGCCAGCTACTCCGGGGCATCCTTCCCCAGCGGCCATACCACCGCGGCTGCCGCTACCTTCGCGGCGCTCGCACTCGTTCTCGGTCGCGGGAAGTCAGCCAAGGTGCGGGCTGTCTTGGGTGGTGTCGCCGCCGCTATCGCCGTCGCCGTCGGGTGTTCGCGGATGTTCCTGGGGGTGCATTGGCTCTCCGACGTCGTTGCGGGACTTGCGCTCGGCTGGTCGTGGTTCGCGATCTCTACCGTCGCATTTGGGGGACGCATCCTTCACTTCGGCGCGCCCGCCGAGGTGGCGGCTGCTCCTACCGCTCCTTCCGCTGATGTGAAGGGCTGAGGGATCGATGCGGATCGGGGAAAGATTTGGGGGTCCAAACGTGTTTCAGACAGACCTACCCTGGGGAATCACAAGGACGTACGACGCATAGGCTCCCGTGCCCATCGGATGGATGGGACGTAACGGAGGTCCTGACAGGGAGTAGCGCTCACATGAGCGGGGTGAACCACACTATCGAGATGGACCTGCCCGCAACCTCGCGGGCCCCTTCGATGGCGAGGGACGCGCTTTGGCGATTACTCTCGGATGCGACCAAGAGGAGCCGCGCGTCAGATGCCGAATTGCTGCTGAGCGAACTCGTGACGAACTGCGTGCGCCACGCCGGGCTCTCGGCGGCCGGGCCCATCTCGTTGACGCTGGAGATCGATAACGGGCAGCTCCGTGTCGAGGTGAGCGACCAGGGTCGAGGATTCTCGCGCGACCTATCGGTCCTCGCCGATGGTAGCGGCACATCGGGTTGGGGACTCGCGCTGGTTGAGCAGTTGGCGGACAACTGGGGCGCCGACAGAGGTGATGTGAGCGGCGTAAGAGCGTGGTTCGAGATACAGCTGTAGCGGCAAGGCGTTTCGGTCATCGCGAGATGGGGAAGTACGCCAACACACGAGTGGAGAGGAGGTCACCAGATGGGTGACAAGATGGATGAGGCGAAGGGCCGGGCGAAAGAGGCGGCAGGAGATCTGACCAACGACGACGATCTGAAGCGCGAGGGTCAGCTGGACCGGGCCGGTGCGACCGTGAAGGAGAAAGTGAACGAGGGCGTGGACAAGGTCAAGGAACACCTCAACGACTAGCGCCAGTGACTAGCGCAAGTCCTCGCCCCACGAACGAGCCCCGGCACCTCCGGGGCTCGTTCGTTTCAGGCAGGGAGCGGCGCTGAAGCTGGGTAGAGGATCGCCCGCTCGCCTTCTTGGAAGTCATCCAGATGCTGAACCCAGTCTTGTCCCACCCAGCGATGTGTCATCGCGCCCGTGGAGGGCTCGTAGGACGCGGTGAACACGGTACCGACGCCCTCAGCGTGCCCCTGGCTGTAGAGCGGCGGAGCAAGGAACCAGTTGGAGAAAGTGGCCATGTCGACCTCGGGATCATCGAGCAGCCGAAGGAGCCACCACTCACGCTCCAGGCTGCTTGCGGCCATGAGGGGGTCCCAGGACTCGACGATCCATTGGTGATTGGTTGCGACTGGCATCCGTCGGTACGAGGGCGCGCGATCGGGGCCGAGATAGGCCGTGACCACATCCGAATCCGCATCCGTCATCGTCAGGTTGTAGGCCTGTGAATACGGAAGCCGCGCCAACACCTCTTTGGCTTCTCTCACCGACCCGCACGTTTCCAACAGGTAGCGGATCACGAGCGGCATCCCGAAACCGTCCCCGACCACCACCCGCCCACCGAACGTGAGCGAGACGGCGAGGCCGCGATCGTTCATACCGTCACAGAGCCCCCAAACGCCGTCGGCGGTCCCGATCACCGTTCGGTCCAAGAACGCCGACCGGAGGATGACCCCGTCCATCAACTCTGCCGGATAGTCGTAGTTACGAACCAGGAGCGGCCCCGCATCACCCTCACGCCACACCCCTTGCGAACAAGCGATGATCGAGGCAGGTGGGCGCAGGAAGGTGAACATCCGAGCCGCGGTCGGTTCGTCGTCGGCGACACTCGCGCAGAGCTCGTGATATGCGGGCACTAGCTCGGGCATGTGCAGTTGCAGCGCTGCGAGCCCCTCCCCCAGACTTGGACGCGCGGCATCGCCGTCCCGCAAGTACCACGCCATGTAGGAGTCGGCGCGCCGTGCGAACACGTCGCGAAGCTTGGCGCCGGGGTGGGGTTCGTTCACGGCTCGGAAGGTGGTACCCAGCGCAGCGGTTAGCGGCGAGTTCATCGTCGACCCTTCTCGTCGAAACAGCCGCGGCCCCTGCGCTGCGTGGCCGTTTGTGGTCGGTGGGTATCGGGTACGCCAGTGTTATGCCAGAAACGGCCGATCCGCAGAACGTTGTCACGCTGCCGATCCCATGCGTCGAGGGTTGCCTCGCCGTTGGAGGAGCAGACGTACGGGCTCAGACGTACCGCGATGGGCCCGTGTTGGTCAGAGGGGCGGAGTGCATCCTGGCCCCTGACGGGACGCTCTGGCCGACCAGACGGCCGGTCGTAGCGATCTGCCGCTGCGGGCACAGCCAGCTCGGCATCTACTGCGATGGAACGCATCAGTTCTCCTCCGACGTCCGCAACTGCTAGGCCGATGTCCGGGCTCGGTCGGGCGATGCGCGACGTTCGCGCCATGTTCCCAAGAGAGCGGAGCCGAACCGCTCTTCGAGAGCGGCGAGCGCTTGTGCTCCGAATAGCACGTCCCCCGCAAGCGATGGCTCCTGCCGGATGAGCTGGCCCACCACATCGTGGACCGCGATCATGTCGTGTACCGCATCCGCCTCGACGTGTTCGTCGTAATAGTGCGTGGCGACCGGACCGAACCCCAGGCGGCGCAACCCGTTCCCATACCGGCGGTTCGCCACCGAAGAAGTGAGTTCGAAGAGCGCGAGGTGGCCCATCGCGGCTCCACGCAGCCGGCGGTGCAAGCAGAAGAGGCTCACGAGGTTGACCGTTGCGAGCGTAGGCCCCGGCACGGCGTTCAAGTAGGCACCGTATCGGTCATCCAATCCCATGGCCCGCATCATGCGGGCGAAGATCGCCGCATGCATCCTGTCGGGCCTGCCCCCGCCGTATTCATCCGCCTGGATCTCCAGGAGCGCCGTCTTCACTGCTCCGTCCAGACGCGGGATCGCGAATGAGTGCGGGTCTGCTTCCTTCAACGTGTACAACGAACGGTGCATGACGAACTCTGCGAACTCCTCGAGATCGGCATGTCCGGCGAGGTATCTGCTGAGCGAGGGCCGTATGTCCTGCTGGGCGAGTTGCAGGAGCTGGTCTGTCACATCGGGCGATGTTGCGGCCGGGGGGCGCGCGGTACCCGCTACCGCCCGGAGAGCTCGCTCGAACGTCCGCTCTAAGTGTCCCCGGAACGCAATGACCGCCGGGTCCCATTCCAGATCCGCGGGAGCATCGGCGATCCCCCGGTAGTGAAGTTCATAACAGAGGTAGAGGGCAAGGTGAAGATCATCGTCGCTCAACGGCTCGGCTGGCTCGGCGAACTCGGGCAATCTTGGAAGGTCCGATCCCTCACGCAGCGCCTTGATCAGCGCCTCACTTCGTGGGCCACGCGGCTGAGGGAGCGGCTGCATGGGGGCGCCTTACCCGCGATCCTCGTCGGCCAAACGATGGTCAACACGCACCATGCAAACATGGGTTGAACCACGCGGCGAACACCTGGATCAGGATCAGCGTTAGAACAGCGACCCCACCGGTGGCGTCCCTGTCATCGCACCTGCTCTCGGAGGGTGTTGAGCGTGCTCGTCAGGATCCTCGAGACGTGCATCTGAGAGACGCCGATCTCGGTGGCGATCTCAGATTGGGTCTTGCCCTCGAAGAACCGGAGGAAAAGCACCCATCGGTCGCGGGCAGGAAGTTCCTTGATCGCCGAAGCTACGGACGCCCACCCCTCACCCAGGAGCTCGACGTCTCGGTCAGTTTCCCCGATCGTGTCCGCCGCCGTCAGACCAGAGCTCGTCAGTGGTGCATCCAGCGACGCACTCGAGTAGGCCTCGACGGCCTGCATCGCTTCCAGCACGTCCTCCCTCCCGCACCCCACCCGGTCTGCGATCTCGCCGACCGTGGGCGACCGACCGAACTCCTGCGTGAGCTCGGGCATGATCTTATTGACGCGAAGGCCTGTTTCCTGCAGCCGTCTGGGTACCCGAACAGCCCAGCGCTTGTCACGGAAGTGGCGTTTGAGTTCGCCGACGATCGTCGCAGCAGCGTACGTGGAGAACCGTACTCCGCGCCCCGGATCGAAGCGATCTATCGCGTTCAGCAAACCGATGCTAGCCACCTGCGCGAGATCGTCCGCATCCTCGCCCCGCCCGGCGAACCGGCGGGCCAGGTAGTCCGACAATGACTGGAAGCGAACGAGGAGGTCATCTCGGGCGCTGGGATCGACGGCCAGCCGCGCGAACAACGCCAGAACGTCTGGCTCTTCAGCTGAGGGCGTCGTCGTCGTGCCCGGATCCGGCTCGCTCATGCCGTGCGATGCTGCAGCGTCGTCCACCTCATCGTGACGAGGTGGCGTCCGTCGAGTTCGGTCTGCTCTACCGCATCCGTGAGGCGCTGGATGATGTTCCACGAGAATCCAGTCATCGCGTCGCGATCTTCCGCGGGCGGTCCCAGGTCGTCGGCCTCAAGCGAAACGACCAGTTCGTCGAGGCGCGGCCACAGGCGGAGGGTCAGCGTCGAGGAGGCAGGGGCGCGGCCGAGCAGGAAGTTTGCCGCCTCAGCGACTGCGAGGCGTTGGTCCTCAAGGGTGTCGTAGGGGATGTCCAGCATCGACGCGACACAGGCGGTGAGGGTTCGCAGGATGTGCAGGAACTGCGCGTCGGCTGGGATCACCAAGACGACGGGGGCATCCAAGGATCTGTCGGGGACGAGCATGAGGCCTTTTATACTAGCTCCGGTCCTGTGCGCCCCGAGCGCCCCGCCGATTCTCCAGAGCTCATGAGGGAGGTTCTCGTGGATGCCGTCAAAGAGGTTGGAACCCATCGGGGCTGGTCCGTCATCCCCATCGTGGACGAACTCGACCTCCACTCCTCAGCATGGTGAGCACCGTGCATGCCATCGAACTGCGCCTCCCCGCGGATGCCGCCTTCCTTTCCGTTACAAGGATGTTCAGCGGGTCGGTTGCCAAGACGTTCGGGCTGGATCCTGAGCGAACGCAGGATCTTCGCCTTGCGTTGTCCGAGATCTGTGCGGCGGTCGTAGAGGGCCATCATCCCGATCCCTCAACCCTGGCTGTCGGTGTTTCCTGGGATGACACCTCGCTCCGTTTCACGTGTTCTGGCCTTCCGCTGGCAGTCGACGGAGTGCGCTGGATGCTCATCCAGGCCCTTATGCCGGATGTTCAAGCGGACGGCGCGAACGGTTCTATCACCTTCAGCATCGAGCGCTAACGACGCGCCCCCTGGCCCGTCTCGGCTGCCTGCTTGCAAAGCGCCCGTACCCTTCGGGGTCCGTGATACTCCGGCCTCGACCGATTAGGAACGATCATCCATCCATAGCCGGGGCGTTTGGCCAGCGGTCCGGCTGGGTAGGCAGCGATCGAAGGGGTCTGCGAACGTGGATCCACAAGCAGGGGAGGAACGGATGCGCAACGCGGATCGGACCGCCGACACCTCTATCGCTGGGCGCGCCATCTGGCAACCCGGTGGCGCCCGCCCGCCGACGTTCCCTGAGGGCCGCGTGTGTGGCGAGCCTCGATGCACCACCGTCCTGTCCATCTACACCAGCGAGAGCACTGCTCGGAGCATCAGGGCGCTACGAACGCGCCCGCCGTTGCTCGGACGTCCCCGCCTTGCAGATCTGCGTGTCGGCCGGCAGCTCGTCACTATCGCCGACTTCTTGCCGAAAGGAGTGTGAGGAGATGTCGTTGAACGCGCTCTGTGTCAGGACCTTGTGGATGGCCAGACCGGTCGGGGGAGCCGTCGTCGGCGTGGTCATGCCGCCGATACCCGCGCCCTCGCCCCCGCCGGCTCCCGAACCCGCACCTCCCCAAGAGCCGCCGGCTGGCGAGCCGCCCGAGCCGCAAGTGGCCTGGGCTGCCTGAACCGGCAACCGACCCCGATGCGCACTCGACCCGGACGTTGGGCTGGCCCGTGGGTCGGAGACGCACTCATCGCGCTCGCCCTGATCCTGGGTTTATGGTCGCTATGGCTCGCCGCGACACTTCCACGCCGAGCTGCCGCCTACCACTGGGACGTCGCGTGGGCAGGATTCGATCTCCTACTTGCTGTGGCACTCGCGCTCACCGCCGTGGCCGTCCGGCGGCGGTCGCCTTCCGCGCTGACGTTCGCCGGCATCGCGGCCGGGATGCTGATCTGCGACGCGTGGTTCGACGTCCTGACCTCGTCTCCGCAGGGGCGGGCGATAGCCGTCGTCGAGGCGCTGTGCATCGAACTCCCTCTCGCCGCGGCCTGCATCTGGCTCGCCCATCGCGCCGGCCGAACCCTGAAGCGCGGCTCACGTCTGGCAGCAAGCGCGAAACGGTTGCGGGAGGCACGCAGCATCCGAGTTTCGCGAGACCGGCCGCTCCCCTGAGGGCGCATGGGAGGGCGAGGTCGGAGCACTCGGCGTAGGCTAACTCGATGCAGGACGCAGCCGACTGGTTCCTGACCTCGGAGGAGCGGGGCAACCCAGCGACCACCATCGATCGTGCGCACGCGGCTGGTCTGGCCTGGACACACGGCAACTGTGTCGAGCCGCTGATCCACGGTGCCGCCTACTTCTCCCGCCTCACCAGCTGTCTCTCCCGCCTGCGCGCGGCCGACCAGGTCCTGATCACGGACTGGCGAGGGGATCACGACGAGGCCCTCGGGCCCGACGGACCGACCTTGGGCGACCTGCTCTGCGGCCTCGCGCGACGCGGCGTTGGGGTCCGCGGGTTGCTCTGGCGTTCCCATCCGAAGATGTTCGGGTTCAACGAGGAGGAGGAGCGTGAGCTCGTCGTGCTCGTTAACCGAGTCGGCGGAGAGCTACTCCTGGATGAGCGGGTTCGCCGCGGCGGCTCTCACCATCAAAAGCTCGTGCTGCTCCTGCACCTTGAGCGCCCCCAGGACGACGTCGCATTCATCGGCGGCATCGATCTTTGCCACGGGCGGCGCGACGACGAGCGCCACGAAGGCGACCCGCAGGCCGAACGTCTCGACCCGGTATACGGCGAGCGTCCGCCCTGGCATGACATCCAAGCCGAGGTCCGTGGCCCGGCAGTTGGCGACCTTGTCGAGACGTTCCGGGAGCGGTGGAACGATCCGACTCCACTCGAGCATCAGAACTCCTTGCGAGGGCATGTCGGCTCGCGACGAAGAGAGGAGCAGCCCAGCCCAGCTCCTCTGCCACAGAGCCCCGCGCCGCCGTCTACGGGCCGTCACACCGTGCAGGTGGTTAGAACCTATCCAGCCAAACGGCCCGGGTACCCTTTCGCGCCCGATGGCGAACGAAGCATCGCCCGGATCTACGAGAAGGCGCTCGCGCGTGCCCGTTCGCTCATCTACGTGGAGGATCAATACTTCTGGTCCCGGGAGATCGCCATCTCATTCGAGCAGGCGCTTAGACGCGCCCCTGAACTCCGGATGATCGTAGTCGTGCCT
>JBBRTK010000088.1:0-9213 GCA_038244455.1 Actinomycetota bacterium | reverse complement strand
GGGCGGCAGCAGTCTGGCGGTGGGCGCCGGGCCGGCCGGGGGAATCGGGCGTTCCTCCCGCATCAGCATCCCGGTGATCTCGACGATGAAGAACGGGTTGCCTCCCGAATGCTGGGCAACCCGTTCGGCGTCAGCCCGGGAAAGGTCGCCCGCCTCGGTCGCCAGCTGGACCGCGTGGGCGTGGCCCAGCGGTTCCACCCAGAGCGTGACGGCGTCGGCGACACCGCCCGCCCATCCCGGTCGCCCCTCCAGGAACTCCCACCGTGCCACGCAGATGACCATGACCGGCAGCCGGCGAGCCTCCTTCACCAGTTGCTCCAGCAGATCGAGCAACAGTGGATCCGCTTCCTGAAGGTCCTCGAAGACCAGGATCACGGGACCATCCTTCGCGATCCCCGCCAACATCGAGAGCACGCCGCGACGAACCTCCGCCGCGCGGAACCGATACTCCTCGTCCTCCTCGGCCAAGCCCAGCGCGATCCCTAGGCGCCGCGCCGTCCGCTCAACCTCGCCGGGCTCTACCCACTCGCCCACCTGCTCGTGCAACTGAGCGAGGACCTGTTCGGTCGGGGCTCCGCGTTCCTGTCCGATCTGCCGGTACACCATCTGGGCGATCGGCCAGAACGTGACCTCCTCCTCGAACACGCTGGAGCGGCCGCTGAGCACGCGGACGTCCTCGGGAAGGCGCCGAAGGAACTCGCTCACGATGCGGCTCTTGCCGATCCCCGGCTCACCGAGCAGCGTGACCAGGTGCGAGCGTTCGCGGGCCTTCACGCGCTCGAAGGTGTCCTGCAGGAGCGTCAGCTCACGCCGCCGGTTCACCAGGCGGATCGTCGAGCGGATCGACTTCGAGGAGAGCTTGACCACCGGCCACGCCGGCAGTTCGTCTTCGAACCCCCTGGCCGCGATCGTCTTCATCTCGCCGAACTCCACCCTCGTCTGGGCGAGCTGGTGGGTGGTGGCGCCGGCCAGGATCTGCCCCGGCTGAGCCGCTTGCTGAAGCCGCGCGCCGGCGTTCACCTCGACGCCGATGACGATGTTCCGATCGGTAGCGCCGCCGACCGCGACCTGGCCTGTGTTCACACCGATGCGCACCTGCATCTGGACCGGGAGCCCAAGGCGCTTGCCGAGTTCCTCCGCCGCACCCACGATGTCGATCGCGGCGCGGATGGCCCGGATCGCGTCGTCGTCGTGGGACGTCGGCACCCCGAACACCCCGAGCACCGCGTCACCGATGAACGTCTCCGCTTGGCCCCCGAACCAGCTGATCTCCTCCTGGACCATCCCATGGAACGCGGCGAGCACATCGCGGTAGCGCTCCGGGTCCAGCCGTCCGGCGAGTTCGGTGGAGGATGCGAGGTCCACGAAGACCACGGTGACCACCCGACGTTCAGCGGGTGGTGCGATAGCCACGGGAGCCCCGCAGTTCGGGCAGAAGTTCGCCTTCTTGGGCAGGGGCGCGCCGCAGCGCTGACATGGGATGGGAGGGGTCCGGCGAGTCACCCGGCAAGCATACGGAGCGACCCGCGTGTGGCCGGGACCCTAGCGTCGATACTCGATGATCTGAACGGGATCACCATCAGGATCGCGGAAGGTCGCGAACCGGGCGAACCCGCCCGCCTCCCCCACGAACTCGTCGAAGACAGCGCCACGTTGTTCCAGCGCCCGCCGGGCGGCGTCGAGGTCCTCCACGCGGAAGACCGCAGTGCCGCTGGCCGGAGGGTCATCGGACCGGTGCAGCGCCAGCCGGACCGGCCCGGCATCGAACTCGGCCCAACCGTCGCCTTCACGCCGGATGAGCGTGAGCCCGACCACATCGCGGAAGAACGCCACCGCGGCGTTCATGTCGCGGGTCCAGTAGTAGATCTGGTCCAGGTCGCCGACGACGGGCTCGGTCCCGCCCTGACGCTCGCTCACCGCTGACCCAGGATCTTCGCCTTCTGCGCCTGGAACTCCTCTTCGGTGAGAACGCCCTTCGCGCGCAGGTCGGCGAGCCGTTCGAGCTCGGTGGTTGTGGAGGGCGTCACGGGGGGGCGCGAGGGCGGGCGCGACGGCGATGCGGCGGGCGCGGCCCCCGGCGTTCCCCTGCCCGAGTACATCCGTTGGTTGTTCAGTTCGGACTGCTGGTAGATGGCCTTCTGCACCTCTTCAGGGTTGCGGACATCCTCGAAGGTGGTTGGTCCGTCGTTGCTCGCGCTCCGGATCTGGATGTCCCCGGCCTTGACCAACCGTTCGAAGATCCCCTGCGTGAACTGGATGTCGTTGATCTGTTCCAGGGGGATCTCGATCGACCGCTTGGCCAGCCATCCGGAGCGATGGAGGATCCGGTCGCTGGTGACGACGAAATGCGACGTCAGCCACGCGACCAGCCGGCGGACCGGGTACAACACCCACACCACCGCGATCGCTACGAGGGATGCCCACGTGACGAAGCTGTCGAGGGTCCCGTTGATCTTCGCCATGAGATAGACCCCGACCGCGAGCGACGCGATGGCCGCGAGCGCCGGCATGACCAGCGCAACGGGGTGCGGGCGAAGATCGAGCACGAGCTCTTCCCCGGGAACCAGGAGCCGCTTCGGGAACGCCATGGACGGCACGGTACCTGCGCCTCGAACGCGCTGCAACCTAGCCCAGATGTTCGACCTCGCCGAACGCCACGGTCACCCGGCCCCCGGAGGTCTCCACGATCAGGCCGCCCCGCGCGTCCAGGTCTACGGCGGTCCCCTGAACCAACGGGCCGTCCAGGGTGGTTGCCCGCACGTCCCGGCCCAGGGTCGCCGACAGCGCGCGCCAGCCGTTCGTCACGGCGCCCTGGTCTCCCGCGGACGCTCGGCCGTACAGCGCGGCCAGTTCACGGAGGTAGGCGCTGAGGAGCGCTTCGGGGTCGACGTCCACGCCGAGTCCGCCCGCGCCCTGCACTCCCTCGGGCGGCTGCAGGTTCAGGCCCGACCCGACCACGGCCACGTTCAGCCGACCGCCTGCCACCTGCGACTCGACCAGGATGCCGCCCACCTTGGCGCCTTCCAGCTGGAGGTCGTTCGGCCACTTGCATCGGATGTCGAACCCTGTGATGGAGCGGCACGCCCCGGCCAGCGCCACGCCGGCCATGAGCGGGATCAACCCCGCGTCCTCGGCCGCCAGGGCGCTCGGGCGAAGGAGCACAGACCACATCAGCGCGCGGCCTGGCTCGTCCTCCCAGGTTCGTCCCTGGCGGCCGCGACCGGCCGTCTGATGCCCGGCGGCCGCGATGGACCATTCCGGCGCACCCTCGGCGGCCATGGCTTCCGCCACCTGGTTCGTCGAGCCTGTAACCTCGTCCCAACGAACGCGGGCATGGAGGCCGACGGCCGCCAGCGCGCGTTCGAGTGTGCCTGTGTCCATCTGACTCCCTCGTGGAGCACGGAGAGTATCGCGAGCCGAGTGGCGAAACCTAAGGTCCTCATCGCGAACCGAGGCGAGATCGCGGTCCGGATCATCCGGACATGCCGCGAACTCGGCATCCCTTCCGTCGCCGTCTACTCCGACGCCGATCGGGACGCGCTGCACGTGGAGATGGCCGATCAGGCCTATCGGATCGGCCCGGGGCTGGCCGCCGACTCTTACCTGTCCATCGGCGCCATCCTGGAAGCCGCCCGCCGGTCCAAGGCGACGCTGATCCACCCGGGCTACGGCTTCCTGGCCGAACGCGCGCACTTCGCAGAGGCGGTCGACGAGGCGGGCTTCACGTTCGTCGGGCCTACGGCCCGTGCCATCGACACGATGGGCGACAAGGCGGCGGCGCGGCGGGCGGCCGACCACTCCGGCATGCCGATCGTCCCGGGCACCCAGAACCCCGTCACGCTGAAGGACGCCAAGAAGCACGCCGAGCGGATCGGGTTCCCGCTCCTGGTGAAGGCGGCGTTCGGCGGGGGCGGGAAGGGGATGCACGTCGTTCGCGACGCCGAGCACCTGGAGGAATCGCTCAAGCGCGCCGAACGCGAAGCCCAGTCCTACTTCGGGCGCCCGGAGGTCTTCCTGGAGCGCTACGTGGATCGAGCGCGCCACGTCGAGGCCCAGATCATCGCCGACCACCATGGCAACGTGGTCTTCCTGGGCGAACGAGACTGCTCCGTCCAGCGGCGTCACCAGAAGCTGATCGAGGAGACCCCCTCCCCCGTCATGGACGAAGCCTTGCGCGAACGCTTCCGCGAGGCCGCCATCAACCTCACGAAAGAGGCCGGTTACACCAACGCCGGCACGATCGAGTGCATCGTCGATGAAGACGGCGCGTTCTACTTCCTCGAGATGAACACCCGTCTGCAGGTGGAGCACACGGTCACCGAGATGGTCACCGGCCTGGACATGGTGGCGCTCCAATTGGAGATCGCCCAAGGTGGGTCCATCCAAGGTCTGGACCCTCAGCCGCGCGGGGCGGCCATCCAGTGCCGGATCAACGCCGAAGACCCCGGCCGCAACTTCCTGCCGGGCCCCGGACGGATCACCCGGTACAGCGAACCCGGCGGAGCGTTTGTCCGCGTGGACAGCGGGGTCACCCAGGGCCGTGAGATACCCGGCGACTACGACTCCATGTTCGCCAAGGTCATCGTGTCCGGTGAGGATCGGGAGCGGGCCCGCCGGCGGATGCTCCGCGCGCTCGACGAGTTCCGCGTGGAGGGCGTGCCCACCACGATCCCCGTGCACCGATGGATATTGCAGTCGGCCGACTTCCGGGCCTCCACGCACACCACCACCTGGCTCGAACGGGCGCTCGTGGATGCCAACTTCCCGGCACAGGCCGACATCCAGCCGTCTCCGGCCGGGATCAACCCGGCCCGGCCCGCCGACATCCTCGTCGAGGTTGACGGACGCAGGGTTCCCGTCCGGATCTTCGACGTTCGCCGTGAGGTCGCCCCCAAAGCGCCGGCCTCAGCCGAACGCCACGACGGCGGCCACGTCCACGGCGAGATCAAGGCGCCCATGCAGGGCACGATCCTCAAGGTCCTCATCGAGAAGGGCCAGCAGCTTCAGGCCGGCGACGTCATCTGCATCCTGGAAGCCATGAAGATGGAGAACCACATCGCCTCGGCGCGAGACGGCGAGGTGACGGAACTTCCCATCCATGCCGGGCAGGTCGTCGAGACCGGTCAGACGCTCGCCATCATCGACTGACCGGTTCGGCCGGCTCCACTGACCCCGGGGGCCGTTCCGGCAGGAATAGCGAGAACTCCGACCCGCCTTCTGCCGAGCGCGCGAGCCAGAGCCGGGCGCCGAGGGCAGCTGCCATCTTCGTGCAGATGTAGAGGCCCAGTCCCGTCCCTCCTACGCGCCTGGTCGCCGACTGGTCCACCTGGAAGAAGCGTTCGAAGATCCGCTCCTGCGCGTCTTCGGGGATGCCCGGTCCTTCGTCGGCGACACTGATGACGACGCCCCGCACGGCCGGTTCCGCGTGAATCGAGATCCGCGTGTCCGGTGGCGCGTACTTCAGTGCGTTCTCCACCAGGTTGGACAGGATCTGGTGCACCTTCGCCTCGTCCGTCAGGAGCGACGGCAACCCGGCAGGCGAACGGAGATCGAACACGTGGCCGCGCGCCTGTGGGCGCAGCTCGTCCACCACATCTGAGGCCAGACGCGGGATCGATACCAGGGATAGCGCGATCGGTTCGACATCGGACTCGAGCCGCGCCACCACCAGGAGTTGTTCGATCAGCCGGCGGAGGCGGTCGGACTGTCGATCGGCTGCCTCCAGGAAGGTCTTGCGCTGGTCCGGCGGAAGATCCTCTTCGAGCTGGAGCATGGTCTTCACATACCCTTGGATCGAGGTCAGCGGGGTCCGCAGCTCGTGGGAGACCACCGCGACGAAGTCGTCCTTGGCGCGCGCCAGTTCGGTCATCTGTTCCAGGGAGCCGCCCAGCTCCTCGGCCAGGCGGGCGTTCTCGAGCGCCAGGTGTGTTCCCCACCAGACCGCGACCTCCGGCGCAACCACCAGGGGTACCAGCCAGAGGCTCTCGTCCATGATCGCGATGACCACGGGGGCCAGGGCCAGGAGCGGAAGCGTGGCCTGAGCCTGGAACAGCAGATCATGGACGATGAAGTCGGCGAGCGAGCCGCCCGAGGTCAGGCCGAGCACGACGTCGGTCAGGGTGACGTTCGCGATGAAGAACACGGCGCCGGCAGCGAGGAACGCGGGTAGCGACGAGGCGTGGACGGCAGCCGTCCCACCCGCCGCGTGGTAGACGATGCCCGCCATCCCCAACGAGACCGCGTACTGGCCCACGTTGAACGCCACCTTCCACGCGCTCTTTCGCTGGACCAGATCGGCGACGATCGACGCCGCTACCTGTGCCAAGATCGCCGCAGCCGGCCCATAGGCCATGAGCATCGCGACCGCGAACGTGGTGGAGGCGGTCAGGTACTCGACCTCCCCGCCCTTGCGCGGGATCGCGATCGGGAAGACCTCTCCCATCAGGAGCAGGAGCCCGAAGAGCCAGAACCCACGCGAACTGGCCGCGTCCGCGAGGGCGGGCCTGCCGCCCGCCCAGACCACAACGACCGCGCCGGCCGAGGAGACCAGCAGCACGTAGACGTCGACGAACCGGACCTTGCGGGCCATATGCGCCAATCTTCGACCCAGAACCCGTCAGACCCAAGGGCTGGGCAGAGGATTCTGCCCATTCGGCCGCCTTTGGCGGCAGGCCGGCGGGGGAGCGGGTCAGGGATGCCGATCGAGGAAGCCTGAGACCTCGGCCCGGAAGCGCTCGGGCTCCTCCACGAACGGCATGTGCCCGCTGTGGTCGAACAGGGCGAGCTCCCCCTGGGGAACGCCGTCGGCGATGGCCTTGGAGGCCGCGTAGATGCAGCTCCGGTCGTGCCGCCCAACGATCGCCAGGACCGGCGCGGCCACGTCCGCCAGCCGGTCCTCGACCTCGATGGGACCCATCGTCTCGGAATGCATGTGGACGTCCGGCGTGTAGATCGTCCCGTCCGTCTCCCGCAGGTACGCCTCGATCCGTGCATCCGTCGGATCGGCGAAATGGAACGGCGTGACCTCGCGAACGAACGCCCTGAACGCCTCCGGCGTCCTCGCGTCGTCCTCGCGCTCCAACGCGGCTTCGATCCGGGTTCGGACCGCGACGGGCTCAAGTTCGGCCAGGTTGCGTTCGACGGCGCGGAAGAACCGCGCGGACGGAACGGCGCCGGCGAGCATCACCTGCGAGGCCATGCCCGGGTAGTCGACGGCATTCTGCAGCGCGACGAACGCCCCGAAGGCGTGCCCCAGCACCGCGTAGCGCTCCAGCCGGAGGGCGCGCGCGATCATGATCACGTCCTGGGCGAGCCGCGGGAGCGTGAACGTCTCCAGCGCCACGAGCTCAGACCTGCCCTGTCCGCGCTGATCCACCAGGAGGAGCCGGAATCGCTCGGCCAAGGGATCCAGGTAGGAGCCGAACGCGTGATGATCCAGGCCCGGGCCGCCATGCAGGACGATGATCGGGTACCCGCTCCCCTGCTCGTGGACCCAGACCGATGTGTCGTCCAGGCGAACCGGTCCGCTCACGGAGCCGGCGCGCCCCAGTCGCTCTCGCCGACGATCCGGAACCCGGCGTCCTTGCGCTTGTACCGCCGGTTGATCGAGATGAGGAGCGGCGTGAGGGTTTCGGTGATCCTGGCCATGGCCAGGCCGCCCACGTGGACCCATCTGAGTCCCGGGATCTGGTCGGCGAGCGAGCCGATGATCGCGATCGCCTCGGCGTCGTCACCGGCCAGCAACACGTCCGAATCCACGGGGGTGTCCAGGTCCGTGAGCGCGGACGCTGCGATGGTGTGGAATCCGGCGACCAGCCGCGGGCCCGGCCCGATCACCGCGCGCGCTTGCTCGGCGGCGGATCCTGCCCACGGACGAAGCACCTCCCAGGCCTTGCCGCCGACCGCCGTGGCCAGCGGGCTCGTGGCGTCAAGCACCACCACACCGTCGGCCAACGCGGGCTTCAGGAGTTGGTAGGTCTTGGCCTGGCCGGCGAAGGGGACGGTGACGATGACCACGTCGGCCCCGGGCACGGCGTCGATGTTGGCCGCGCCGCCCACCGGGGCGTCGGCGCCCAGGATCGTCTTGACGCGCGAGACGGCGTCGGCCGCCTTCGCCTCGTCGCGGGAGCCGATGACGATGTCGTGTCCGGCGCGGGCGAGTCGCAACGCCAGCCCAAACCCTTCCTCACCGGTGCCACCGACCACTGCGATCCGCATCCGCACAGCCTAGCGGAGGTTCCGGCTCGTAGGCTCTCGTTCGATGCCAACCTGGCTCACCTCCGTCATCGAGCTCGTGGTCGGACTCGTCTGCCTCGCGGCCGCGTGGTGGACGTGGCGCCGGCTGAGCTCCCGGACCGCCGCCGGTCTCTTCGCGCTGGCCGGACTAGCGGCCGCGGGTCATGCCGTGTGGGTGCTGGCGACCACGTAGCGGGGAGCGTTCGTGGCAGGTCCGGTAGCATGCCGATAGCGCCGTTCGCGGCAACCCATCGTATGCCCACCACCGCAGAAGACCTCGCGATCGTCCACCGAGCGCTCGAAGAGGACGCCCCCACCGGCGACCTCACGAGCGAACTCGTCGTTCCGCGCGCGTCACGCTGCACGGCCGAACTCATCGCCAAGGAAGCGGGGATCCAGGCGGGAACCGGCGTCGCCAGGGCGGTCTTCGACGTGACGGCCGAACAGGACGGCGCCGACGTGGAGCAGGACTGGCATGTCGGCGACGGCGAGACCCTCACCCCCGGAACGGTGATCGCGACGTTCCACGGACCGTTCCGCACCATCCTTCGGGCCGAACGGCCGGCCATCAACCTGCTCGCGCACCTCTCCGGGATCGCGACGCTCACCAGGCGGTTCGTGGACGCGGCCGCTCCGGCGCAGGTGCTCTGCACCAGGAAGACGCTTCCGGGGCTCCGCTCGCTGGAACGAGCGGCCGTGGCTGCCGGCGGCGGCTCCCTGCATCGCGCGTCGCTCTCCGACGCCGTCCTCATCAAGGACAACCACCTTCGCGCCGCCGGTGGCGTGGCGGAAGCGGTGCGAAGCGCGAAGGCCGGAGGCCTCCCGGTCGAGGTCGAAGTGGAGACCATGGAGCAGCTGGAGCAGGCGCTTGCGGCCGGCGCCGACCGGCTCCTGCTGGACAACCCGACCCCCGCCCTGGTCCGTGAGGCCGTGGCGCGGGTCGGTGATCCGCTCCGCCTCGAGATCAGCGGCGGTGTC
>JBBRTK010000087.1:0-9262 GCA_038244455.1 Actinomycetota bacterium | reverse complement strand
GGTGATCGAACACGCCGCGACCGACATCGTGATCGACACGGGCAAGCCCGGTGACACCACTGGAGACCTGCTCACCTGGCACAACTCCGTCTACGACGCGGCCAACGCGAGCAAAGTGGGCCATGACCAGGGCGATTGCATCCGGATCTCACCCACGGGTGGCACGTGGGAGTGCCGATGGACCACATGGATCCCAGGCGGTTCAGTCACGGTGGAGGGTCCGTTCTACGACACCCGCGACAACACGATCGCCGTGACGGGCGGAACCGGAGTATTCGCGAACGCCCGGGGGACGATGGACCTGGTTGCACGCAAGGGCGGCACGGAGTACGCGTTCATCTTCAACCTGATCCCTTAGGGATCGTCCGGGTGGGGCGGGTCCGCCCGCCCCACCTCCGGCCGTGGGTCAAGCGCTGGGCGGCGACGGCGTCTCAGGGACGGTGCTTCTTCCTGATACACGACCCACACGACCACGAGGGCCGCGGCCATCGCGCCCAGCGGGATCGGTGCGTGCAGGAACGCGAGGATGACGCCCCCTTTCGGCACGACGAACCACGCGCGGCCTTCCACCTGAGCCGGCATCGGCCGCCAATCGTCGGGCGCGGGGTTGGCGTCCCCTTTCGTGATGAATCCGGTCGCCGCAGAGCCGCCGACGATGCGGTGGATGACCGTGAGCCCGGCGCCGACATCTCCCTGGGGAACTTGATACGCGATGACATCTCCGACCGCGTATGACGCCTGCGTGTGCGCGATCACCAGGTCGCCGGTGTGGTACGTCGGGTTCATGCTGACACCCTGGACCATCACGAAGCTCGCGGGCCCGCCCAGGCGAGCGGGCCGGAGCACCAGGAACCAGCCGATGGCCGCGATCGAAAACACGACCGCGAAGATGATGTTGCCCACGCGCCAGCGCTTCCGCGTCTCCGCATCCCGGACCTGCCGAACCTCGACGTAGTCGATGGGTGCGGCGTCGATGAACCCGAGATCGTTCGCGGTTCTCATGTGTTGTAGTTCACCACCAGCTGCGGTGCGTGGGGCACGGAGACCGCGTCGGATGTGCCGTAGGTGTTCGTTCGCGCGGTTCCAGAACCTTCCACGTCGTCTCTGATCATCCATCCGTTGTTCGTCATCGTTCCCGCCACGAACTTCACGACATCGGCCGTGACGTTCCAGCTCACGTACTGAGCCGCGGCCGAGTACGTGCACACGGCCGCACCGACGTTGACACCGTCGGTCCGGGTACCGGACGCCGGGTTGTTCAACGCTGTGCCGAAGGGCTGGTTGTTCCACGTGATGGTGGTCTCTCCCCACGCCGCGGCTGCCGGGAAGATGTCCTGGGTCCTACATGCCGTCGCGACCGCTGTGACCCAGACCCGCAGCGTCGCGTTCGCGACGGTCGCGCTCGCCGGGATCACCGGCGTGCACTTCGTGAGGTCGAACTGGATGTAGGCCCGTTGGTTCACGACGCCCGAAGATCGCAAGAGCATCGTCACAGCCGCGCCGGCATTGACGGCAGGGGTCGCCTGGCTGACGCCGGCATCGACCATCGAGGTGCTGGCGGCGATCGTGCCACTCAGGACGCAGCTGCGGTAGACCGTGAGCTTCGCCGAGTTCACGGGGATGCTGTCGGCCGACCCCACCTGGATCTGCATCATCGAGACGAACCAGGCGACGGCGAGCAGCACAGAACCCGCGCGCACACCGGCGCGCCCGCCCCGTGAGCCTCCCCGCCTACGGCCCTGTGATCGTGACATCGACCTGATCCGAATCCTTCATCGGGACCCCGGCGGCCAGCGCCACGGTCATCGACCCGCCGCCGCCCGGGACGGCGGCGCTGCCCGTGCTGTTCGAACCCGCGTTGTTGTTCACCGTCACCGAAAGCGTGGCGGTCCCGCATGCCGCCGCGATCCCAGCGATAGTGACGCTGGTCACGTTGTTGACGGTGAGCACCTGCGTCGTGGTGACGCCGTCTGCATCACATTTCGCCACTGCCGACTTGCCGGCTCCCAGGCTCTGCGCCGTGGTGGAGAGGCTGGACGCGTGCCCCACCGTCGCGAAGAGAGCGGCGGCCAGAAGGGCCGCCGCTCCGACGATGGGCATCGCCTTTCGTCGCATACTCTCGTCTCCTCGGCGGGGCAGCCCCTTCGGGGCCGCCCCGATCCGCGTTGATGGCTATCCGCTGATCACGACGTGCAGGCCGGTGACGTCCGCAGCCTTGACGCCAGTGAAGGTGAACGCTTGGGTCGTGAGGACCCCCGTCGGCAGGGTCGCGGTCTGCTCGCCAAGGGAGGTGGTCGAAGCGCCGGGGCCGGTGAGGGTCACGCGGATCGCCTTGCCGCCGCACTTGGGGACCGTCTCGTCGAGCCCGTTCACGGTGACCGTGGTGGACTCGTATCCGGGAAGGCCGCTCTGGTAGGTGGGCGTGTACGTCGCATTCAGTGCGGTCGACTGACACGCGGCAACGGTCGTGGTGCCCGCGCCCAGGGACGCGGAGGTGACGGTCAGGCTGGCCGCGAAACCGTAGACGGTCGCGAAGACCAGGATCCCGGCGAAGATGGCGGTGAGCGTCCGCTTCATGTGCTGTGCTCCTTCTGATCGACTTAACAGGGCCGGGGGGCGGCCTACCCGCTGATCACGACGTGGATGTTGGTGACGCTGGCCGCCGACACATTCGCGCTGGTGAAGTCGGCGGTGAAGCTGGTGCCTGATGCTGGGGTGGTACCGGTGACCTCACCGAGCGACACGTTCGACACGCCGGGGCCAGTGAGGGTGATCTTGAACGCCTTGCTTGGGCACTTGCCCGCCGTGGTGTCCAGGCCGTTGACCGTGAGGACACCGACCTTGTAGGCGGGGATGCTCGAGTCGTAGAGCACCGCGTAGGAGGCCGTGAGGGTGGCGTTCTGACACGCGGCGACCGCCGTCGTGCCGGCACCCAAACTTGCCGTGTTCACGGTGAGGCTGGCCGCGAATCCGTAGACGGTGGCGAAGACGATCGCACCCGCCAGCAGGGCTGTAAGTAGCCGTTTCATCCTCGTTCACCTCCTTGATCGCTCGTGGGCCGATCTACCTACGCAGATGCTTCTGCTACGAATGAGTAATCGGCAGATGGTCAGAAATGTTCATACCCGAACACCGGTAAAGACCGGTTCCGTACGGGAGGTAGTCACGAGCGGGCCGGTGGGCCGGATGGCGGCTCTCAGGCGTTGAGCAGGGCCAGGAATTCGTCGAGGTCGGGGGCCACGTTGTAGGTGGGCTCCAGATAGCCCTCCAGGGCCTCGATGGTCTTGTAGCCGTTCCCCGTGATGTAGGCGACGGTCTCTTCCTCGGGGTCGATGATCCCCTGTTCGGCCATGCGTTTGAGATTGGCGATGGTGACGCCTCCGGCCGTCTCGGTGAAGACGCCCTCGGTCGAGGCCAGGAGCTCGATGCCTTCCCTGATCTCCATCTCCGTGCACCAGCCGATGTGGCCACCGGTCTTGCGGGCAACCTCCAGGGCGAAGATCCCATCGGCCGGCGAACCGATGGCCAGGGACCGGGCGATGGTGTCGGGCTTGACCGGTGTGACCTCGGTCGCCCCGTCCAGGAACGCCTGGGCCACCGGGCGGCATCCTTCCGGCTGGGCTCCCGAGACGCGGTAAGCCTTCTCCTCGACGGCTCCCACGGCGATGAGTTCGCTGAAGGCCCGGTGGATCTTCGTGAGGAGCGCCCCGGAGGCGATCGGCACCACGACATGATCGGGCAGACGCCAGCCGAGCTGCTCGGCGGTCTCGAACCCGAGCGACTTGGAACCTTCCGCGTAGTACGGCCGCATGTTCACGTTGACGAACGCCCACGGCAAGGCCTCCGCCACTTCTGAGCAGAGCCGGTTCACGTCGTCGTAGTTGCCCTTAACCGCGACGACCTTGGCGCCGTAGGCCTCGGTCGCCAGGATCTTCGCCCGCTCCAGATCCTCGGGCACGAACACGTAGCACTCCAACTTGGCCTTGGCCGCGTGGGCGGCGGTCGCGTTCGCCAAGTTGCCGGTGGAGGCGCAGCTCACCGCCTTGAACCCGAACTCGCGGGCCATGGTCACGGCCACCGAGACCACCCGGTCCTTGAATGAATACGACGGGTTCACGGAATCGTCCTTGATCCAGAGGCGCTTCAGGCCCAGGCGTTCGCCCAAGTTGTCGGCCTTACGGAGGGGGGTGAAGCCGGCGCCCAGGTCGACGCGTTCGATCCCGGGACCCCCGGGCAGGAGCTGCTCGTAGCGCCAGAGCGAACGGGGACCGGCGGCCGCGTCCGCCCGGAACTTCTCGCCGTCGACCGACTGCAGGTCGTACGCCGGTTCCAGCGGGCCGAAGCATTCCTCGCAGATGGTGAGCGGTTCGACCGCGTATTGCGCGCCGCAGATCCGGCACTGCAGCGCGGCGGGCGTGGCCACGCGGGAGGAGGTCACCAGGTCACCGCCCCGTGCTCAGCGGATCCCACGCTCCGTGCGTACTTGGCGAGCGCACCCTGCGTGTACTTGGGTTCGGGCGCCGTCCAGGCGGCGCGGCGGGCCTGCAGCGCGTCGTCGTCGACATCCAGGTCGATGGTCCGGTTCGCCGCGTCGATGTGGATGGAGTCCCCTTCGGCCACGAGCGCGATGGGGCCGCCCACGCACGCCTCCGGCGCGATGTGGCCGACGCTGATCCCCTTCGTGGCGCCGGAGAACCGTCCGTCCGTGATGAGGGCGACCTCTTTGCCCAGGCCGGCGCCCGCGACCGCGGCGGTCACCGCGAGCATCTCGGGCATGCCGGGCGAACCCTTCGGGCCTTCGTAGCGGATGACCATGACGTCGCCGGGCTGGATCTTCCCGGCTGCAAGCGCGTGGAACGCGGCCGTCTCCGAGTCGAAGACCCGCGCGGGACCGCGGAAGTCGAGCGAGGAGGATCCGGCGATCTTCATCACGGAGCCGTTCGGCGCCAGGGAGCCGCGGAGGATGGCCGTGCCGCCCTCCGCGTGGATGGGGTGGCTCATGGGACGGACGACCTCGCCGTCCGGTGCCAGGATATCCATGGCGGCAAGGTTTTCGGCCACGGTCTTGCCCGTCACGGTCATGCACTCGCCGCGCAGGAGCCCGGCGTCCAACAGTTCCTTCATGATCACGGGCACGCCGCCCACGCGGTCCAGATCGCTCATCACGAACCGCCCCGCGGGACGAACGTCCACCAGGTGCGGCACCTCGCGGCTGATGCGATCGAAGTCATCGAGCTCCAGCTCAACGTGCGCTTCGCGGGCCATGGCCAGCAGGTGCAGCACGGCGTTCGTTGAACCGGCCAGCGCCATGGTCACGGCGATCGCGTTGAGGAACGCGTCGCGGGTCATGATGTCACGGGGGCGCGGGCCGTCGGTGGCGACCAGTTCGGCCGCCCGGATCCCGCTCTCGCGCGCGAAGACCTCGCGCCGGTAGTCCACGGCGGCCGGCGACGCGCTCCCGGGCAACGACATCCCGATGGCCTCGCCCACCGCTGCCATGGTGTTCGCCGTGTACATGCCTGCGCACGAGCCGGTGGTGGGGCATGCCGCACGCTCCAGCCCGAGCAGATCCTCGTCGGAGGTGGTCCCCTTGGCGTGGGAACCCACGGCCTCGAAGACATCCTGGATGGTGACGTCCTTCCCCTTGTAGGTGCCGGGAAGGATGGTGCCCCCATAGAGATACACCGAATGCAGGTTCATCCGGGCCATGGCCATGAGCATGCCGGGCTCGGATTTGTCGCAGCCGGCGATCCCCACCAGCGCGTCCATCCGTTCGGCGTGGAGCACCAGCTCCACCGAGTCGGCGATGAGATCGCGGCTCATGAGGCTGGCTTTCATCCCCTCGTGACCCATCGCGATCCCGTCCGAGACGGCGATAGTCGTGAATTCGATCGGCACGCTGCCACCTTGGCGAACGCCTTCTTTGGCCAGGGCCGCCAGTTTGTTCAGGTGGTAGTTGCAGGGCGTGACCTCATTCCAGCTGGAAGCAACCGCCACCTGGGGCTTGCCGAAGTCCTCCTCGGAGAACCCGACGGCGCGCAGCATGGCGCGGGCGGGAGCGCGCTCGGGGCCCTCGGTGACCTCCCAGCTCCTGGGACGATCGTGCCCGCCTTCCATCTGGGGATGCCTCCTGTAGGGGTTCGTTCGGATCGGGTCCAAACCGTACCAATCGGCGGCGAACTCGCCCCAGTCACGTCCGCTCCCGCTACCATTCCTGGCGATGAACGTGCCCCCCGACACCGGACGGAGCTGGTGGCTCCACGACGCGCTGGCCGATCCGTCCCTGGCCGGAGAACCGGCGCCCCCCCTTTCCACCGACACCCAGGCCGACGTGGTCATCCTGGGCGGCGGCTACACGGGCATGTGGACCGCGCTCCAGCTCAAGGACCGCGACCCCGGCCTGGACATCGTGATCTTGGAACAGGACATCTGCGGCGGCGGCCCCAGCGGGCGCAACGGCGGCTTCGTGAACAGTTGGTGGAGCGGCCTGCATCACATCTGTGAGGACTTCGGCGATGAGGCCACGCTCCGGATGTGCCGCATGGGTGAGGACAGCGTCCATGCCATCGGCGCCTTCTGTGCGGCGAACGACATCGATGCGTGGTTCGCCGCGGACGGGGACATGGGATTCGCGACATCGACCGCGCAGATCGGGGAGTGGGCGCACCTCGTTGAGACGGCGAAGCGGCTCGGCATCTCCGATCAGTTCCCGGTCCTCACTCCCGAGGAGAGCCGCCAGGTCGTGGATTCGCCGGTCTTCCACGGGGGCGTGAAGACGACCCACGGCGCCACCGTGCAGCCGGCCCGACTCGCGCGCGGGATGCGCCGCGTCCTGCAGTCCCAGGGCGTGCGCATCTACGAGGGCTCCCCGGTGACGCGATTCGGGGAAGGGGAGCCGGCCGTCGCCGAAACACCGGGCGGGTCGGTTCGGGCCGGGCATGCGGTGATCGCGCTCAACGCGTGGGCCGCACATTGGAAGCGCTTCCGTCGCGCGATCACCGTGCGCGGCTCCTACATCGTGCTCACCGAGCCCGCGCCCGAGAAGCTCGAAGCGATCGGCTGGACCGACGGCAGCGGGCTCTGGGATTACCGCGCCGCGCTCCACTACGTGCGGACCACACCCGACGGCCGGATCGCGTTCGGCGTCGGCGGCATGCAGCCGAACCTGGCCCGCCATATCGGACCGCGGTTCGCGTGGGACGAGCCGGCCGTACGCACCGCCATCCACGACCTGCACCGGATGTTCCCGACGTTCGCCGACGTGCCACTCGCGGCCGCGTGGGGCGGACCGATCGACGTGGCGGGGAGCCACCTCCCGTTCTTCGGAACGATGGGCGCGGCGAGCAACGTCCACTACGGTCTGGGCTACACGGGCAACGGCGTCGGGCCGGCGCACCTGGGAGGACGGATCCTGTCGGCGAAGATCCTGGGCGCGGCGGACGAATCCCTGGACCTTCCCATCGTCGACCTCGACCCGATGAAGTTCCCCCCCGAACCGATCCGCTCGCCGGGAGCGTTCCTCGCGAACGCGGCCATCCGCCGCAAGGACGAGTTCGAAGATCGAGGCGAGGAAGCCAACCCCTTCGTCGACTTCGTCGCCCGGCTCCCCAGGCGACTCGGCTACAACCTCGGTCCGTAGGACCTCGTATCAGCCTGCGGCGATGAGCGCCACGCCGATCAGGGCCGCCACCACTCCGAGTGCCTGGGAGCGCCGCATCCGTTCGTGCAGGAACGTGCGCGCAAGGATGACGGTGCTGACCGGGTACAGCGAACCTAGGACGGACACCAGGCTCAGTAGCCCGCGTGCGGCCGCCAGCACGAACAGCAGGTTGGCCCCGTTGTCGAAGGAACCCAGGGCAACGAGCGTGCCGGCACTCCGCGCGGACATCCGGAACGATGGACGGGTGATGATCGCGGCAACCCCGAGTGCGGTCACACTCCCGGCCCGCATCGACAACACCGCCCAGACCGGATCCCCCTTGCCGGCGAGGTCCAGGAACACGAGCGCCAACCCGATACCGACCGCCGCGATCAAGGCGTAGCCGACACCGGTGGCAAGGCGCGTCCCCTGCGCCTTCGCCTCTTCCGACTCGGCGCGCGCGGCGAACACCACGCCGACCATGGCGAGCACCACTCCCGCGATCTGCACGGCCCCGGGACGTTCGCCGCGGAGCAACCCGACCGCCACGGGAACCGCGGCGGCCATCGAGGAGATCGGCGCGACGATGCCCATCCGGCCCACCGAGAGCCCTGTGTAGAGCGCCGCCAGGCCGACCACGCCGATCAGACCCGCGGCCAAGCCGTAGAAGACCGTCCCATCGCCGGGCCATGGGTTTCCCGCCAGAACTACGACGACGAGCGTGATCAACGCTCCGGCCGACTGGGAAACGAACAACACCACGATCACCGGCGTGGCGCGCGTGGAGAGACCCCCCAGGAAGTCCCCTGTCCCCCAGCTCGCGGCTGCCGCCAGCGCCAGCAGCGTGGCGATCACGCGAACGGCACCACCCGGACACCGTCCTTCCACACCTGTTCGATGCGATCGCCCAACGTCCCGAACTCGAACGCGTCGCCATCGACCACGACGACGTCGGCACGCTTGCCGGCCTCCAGGGTTCCGAGTTCGTCGGCAAGGCCCATAAGGTCTGCTGCGCTGGACGTGGCGGCCACCAGCGCCTGCGTGGGCGTGAAGCCGTGGGCGGCCATCAGCTCCAGCTCGTGGAGGTTGGTGCCGTGCGGGGCCACCGGGCAATCGGTCCCCATGGCCACCTTCACGCCCGCGGCCGCGGCGCGCTCGAACATCTCCAGTTCGGGACGGCCCAAAGCGCGGAGCTTCGCGCGCACAGCCTCGGCGATGCGGGGGTCCTTCGCGAGTTCGTCGGTGGTGTCGCCGGCGGTGAGGGTCGGGACCAACCAGGTTCCGCGCTCGAGCATCAGCTCGATGCATTCGTCATCGAGGAAGGTCCCGTGATCGATCGAACGCACCCCGGCTCGAACGGCGCGTTTTATCCCCTCCGCGCCGTGTGCGTGCGCCATGACCGGCGTGCCCAGGTCCGCCGCCGTCCTGACGATGGCATCAACTTCTTCCTGGCTGAAGTTCGGCTGCCGCGGGTCGTCGCTTGGTGAAAGGAATCCGCCGCTGGAGGCGATCTTGATCACGTCGGCGCCGGCGCGGATGACCTCCCGAACCTTGCGCGTTACGCCGTCCACGCCGTCGCACACGCCGCTGGGCATGCCCGGATACTCGACGCCCCACTGACCG
>JBBRTK010000086.1:0-9264 GCA_038244455.1 Actinomycetota bacterium | reverse complement strand
CGTCTTGATCGCCGTCGGCGGCGAGTACGGGACGCTGAGCGAGATCGCGTTCGCGTTGAAGATGGGCAAACCCGTGGTGGGGCTCAGCACCTGGGACCTGGCGCGGGAGGAACTCGGCGATCCGATCGTCCGTGCGGAAACTCCCGTGGAAGCCGTGACGAAGGCGCTCAACCTGATCTAGGCGTGGTATCTAGGTTGGGTGCTTGAGCTCCTCGCGTTCAGCAAGGTGCCGTTCATCATCGGGGCGTTCGTGATCCTGGCGATCGCGCTCGGCGCGTTCACGATCGCGCGTCGCGGCTCGTGACCTTTCCGAGCACGCGGACGACCATCGCCTTCTCCGGCGGAGTAAGGCCGAAGATCACGAGGGCGACGTAGTAGACGGCCCCTCCCACGAGCGAGGTACCCAGCAGGTCGATCCCCCACTTGGGTCCGGACAGAGCCGCGTGGACGCCGAGCATCACGACCGCGCCGATGGCGGTCGGTATCAGCAGCTTCGCGTAGTAGCGGTCGTAGGGCTGGATGTGCACGAACCGCCACACCAGCCACAGCCGCACAGTGTTCGAGAACACCAGCGCGATCGATTGCGCGATCGCGGCACCGACCGGACCCAGGCGCGGAACCAAGATGATCGCGACCAGAAGGTCGATGAGGAACGCTGAGGCGTAGACCGCCAAGTCCCAACCCGTTCTTCCCGCCATGATGAGGACGAACCCGGCCGCGCCCACGCTCACGTTGACGATCTGGCCGATCAGCAGGACCCGCAGCCACGAGCTACCCGAACCGTAGGCCCCGCCGAACACGTGGAGCACGGGCGCCGGGGCGATGAGGAAGAGAAGTAGCAGCGGCACCGTTCCGCCGAGCGTCCAGCGCGTGATCTGCTTGAACAGGGCGTTGAGCCGGTCGCGTTCGCCTCGCTCGTGCAGATCCGCGACGAAGGGGCTGAACATGTAGCTCACCGCCGTGAGGAAAAGCACGAGCGCCTGCGCGACGCGGATCGCGGCGGCGTAGATGGACACGCGCTCACCCTTGATGTAATGGGAAAGCACCGCGAGGTCCGTATAGAAGATCGCCTGGCTGAGCAGGGCGGCGGGAGCGCGCGGGGCACCGTAGCGCAGGAGCGACCGGGCCTCATTGGCTTCGGCCGGCATCGGGGTGAAGAAGCGCGTCGCGTTCCGCCAGCTCACGAATGCGATGACGGTGGCGAACACCCAGCTCAACGCGTACGCGAGCACCGTAACGGCGACCGTCTTCTCCATCACCTGCCAAAGCACCAGCGTGATGGCGATCCAACTGATCGACTGCCCGACCCAGTACGCGTACAGGGTGTGGCGCATGATCTTCAGCCCGCGTGACCCGCCCAGGTAGACCTGCGCCACCGCGACGAACACCAGTGCCGCGGCCGCCGCGCGGAGTGCCCCGGTCGGCGCGCCCAGGAGGCTCGCGATGGGCCCCGCAGCAAGGAGCACGATGAGCGCCACGGCCACACTCACGGCGAGCGCGATCGATACCGCCAGGCGAACCACGGCGCGGGAACGCCCGGGCTCGCCCTTGCCGGATTCGATGGCGACACGCCGGACGGACGCCATGTCCATGCCGAAGCGCGTCGCCGCCCCGGCCACGAACGCAAGCTGCGTGATGAGCGTGACGTAGCCGAACGCCGGGCTGTGCTTGCCGAAGGCGCGCGCCACCAGGATGTTCATCCCGAAGCTCGCGATGACGAAGATGGCCAGCCCGACGATGTTCTGCGCGGTGCCGGACAGGATGGTCAAGGAGTCCTTGGCGCCGACACCGGCGCCGAGGAGGGCGCCGAGCTTGCCGCCGTCGGCCGGCTCGCCGGCCTTGACGGACTCGGCGATCTCGTCCGGGGTCTCCACGGGCCTCTCGGCCTACTCGATGTAGCCGAGTCCGCGGAGATGCTCTTCCATCTCGTCGGCTTCGGTGTCGGTGACGCCGGCGGCGTTCGCCGTGTCCATCCCGGGGATCACGGTGGTGGAGGTGCGCTCCGTCAGTGCGGCGTCTGAGCCCACGATCTCCGTGAGGATGTGGCCGGTGGGCTTCACCGCGGTCGGCGCATCCAGCGCCGCGACCAGCGTCGGGGCCATGTCGATGAGCGCCGGTGGAGACGTGAACGCCGTAACCTTCGGACCCACGGCGACGATCGTCCCGTCGATCCGGTGATCGCCGCTCACCCAGTCGGCGTCCTCCAGCGCGCTCTTCGCGTGCGTGAGCGAGTACCCCTCGGTCGGGACCATGAAGATGTCGGGCGCGGTGTCCGCGTACTTGCCCTTGAAGACCTCTTCGCGCTTGTAGATCTCGGCCACCGGCTTCTTCCCGGTCTTCGGATCCACGAACGTGGACAGGCGGTCGATGATCGAGTCGCGGACCTTCTCGTAGTCGCCCGGATCGACGATCCCGTCGATCTCCCGGCCCGCCAGGTTGATGTTCACGCCCTCACCGGTCGAACGGATCGAGGTGTAGGCCTGCGTCTTCGACCAGTTCACCGTCTGGGGAAGCGAGACCTTGCCGTGCAGCCCCAGGACGTCGTAGGCCTTGCGGGCGATCGTGCGGACCGGGCCCCACTGCATCGGCCCGAACACCGCGTTCGCCGCCGAGAACTCCAGGAACCCGAACTCCTTCAGCAGGTGATCCATGTGGATGGCGCGAGTGCAGGACTGGAACCCGTGGTCGGAGATGAACAAGATGATGTCGTCTGGGCGCGCGCGGCTCACCATCATCCCGAGGGCCTCGTCGGTCTGGCGGAAGATGTCGGCGACCTTCTTGCCGATCCGCGTGTCCTTGTTCTTCAGGTAGTCGGGATGGTCGGGGGCGATGTAGTTGCTGAGCGCGTGCTGGGTCCGGTCGATGCTGACCCAGACGCTTGCCATGAGGTCCCAGTCCGTGTTGTCCATGAGCCACTCGGATGCCTTGACCCGCTTGCCCGTGACCTCGAAGGCTTCGTCCAGGTAGGCATCGGGCTTGTTCCGGTAGGTGGTCCAGCTCATGCCATTGATCGGCCATTCCAGGCCCTGCTTGGCGAGCGTCTCGTTCAGGTCGGCGGGCAGGGTGGTCTGCCGGCTCTTCGGCAGCACGCCGCCGGCCGCGAGCGTCGCGGAGATGTCGGGTGGCGGGAACGTGAGCGGCACGTCCAGCAGGAGCATGTTCTTCTTCGCGGCGGTCAGGTCGTCCAGGAACGTGCGGGCCTTGATCGACTTGAAGGTGACCGGGTAGGCCTTGTGGGTGCCGGGAACGGGTTCGAGGATGTCGTAGACGCCGTGGTCCACGGGGTCCACCCCGGTGAGGAACGAGGGCCATGCGGCCCAGGAGTGCGTCGGCACCGTGGACTTCAGCACGGACTTCTGTCCGCGGTCGATGAGCGCCTGCAGGTTGGGCAGGGCTCCGGCTTCAAGGAGTGGGTCAAGGATGCGCCAATCTGCGCCATCCCAAGCGATCAAGATCACACGTGACATAGGTCCTCACCAGCGAGTTCGGGAACGGGCTGGCAGTGTACCGAACGCTACTCTCTGGGCGTGGATGGGATCGAGCTGCTTCGCCATATCGATGGCTACCTGGACGCGGTGCCCCGCTCGGTGGCGCGGACCGAAGCCATCGGCGCGCTCACCCTGTTCGTGAACGAAGGGAACGGCTGGCGCTACTACGCCCGCCCTACGCCGGGTGCGGGTCCCGTGTCGCCCGCCGACATCCGCATCGCGCGCGATCGTCAGATCCAGCAGGGACACCCGCAGGCGTTCGAGTGGATAGTGGAGCTGAATCCAGAGATGGCCGCGGCGGCCCGTGAGGCGGGGCTGACCGCGCTCGAACATCCGCTGATGGTCCTGGACGGGGGCGATCCCCCAGACCTCGATCCACCGGCCGGCGTCGAGATCCGGCTGGTCGAGCCCTCGGACGACGTGGCAACGATCATGGCGGTGGCGGAGCTGGGGTTCGCTTCGCCGGGGACCGCGTCGGGCGAGGTGGGGCCGGCGGCGAAACCCCAGGCCGTCGCCAAGCTAGAGAAGACCACCGTGGACTTCGTCCGCGAACGCATGGCAGGCGGGTACACCGTAACCGCGGTGGCCATCGCCGACGGCGGACCGGTGGCCTCCGGAGCGCACAACCCCGTCGGGCTCATAACGGAACTCGTGGGCATCGCCACGCTTCCATCGCACCGGCGCCGCGGGATCGCCGCGGCGCTCACCTCGTTCCTGGTCCGCGACGCGCGCGACCGAGGTGTGCAGACAATCTTCCTGTCGGCCGACGGCCCCGACGTCGCCCGCATCTATGAGCGAGTCGGGTTCCGGACGATGGGAATCGCCGGTGCAGCAGAGCCGTAATGGGGCCCTGAGGCCCCCCCGAATAGGGCCACCCGGACTTGTGTCATCATCCGGGACACGAGAGGGTACGTGGGTGACCGGGGCTCCAACGAATGACGGGGGACCGATAGTGAAGCAGGGCACCAGGAAGAGCGCAGGCGCAGGGTGGGGCAAGGCGGCCATCACCGCGGTGTTCATGCTGGTGGTGAGCATCCTGGTGTTCGTGATCGTCCCGAACCAGCTGCTCACCTACCTGTCGCGCCACGTGATCCCGCGCCAACGGGACCTCATCGTGGCCACTTGGTGGGCGGTGTCGTTCGTCGCATGTTGCTGGCTCTTCGTTCGGCTCCAGGGAAAGCAGCGGGGGTAGGAGGTTGGCGGGGTTCAACGTCCAGGACGTCACCGCCGACTGGTTCGACGCGAACGTGCCGTGCACGCGGGCGTGTCCCGTCCTCACGAACGCCGGGCGGTACGTCGCGGCCATCGCCGCGGGGGACGACGAGAGCGCCTACAGGATCGCGCGCCTGCCGAACCCCTTCGCCTCCATCTGCGGGCGCGTCTGCGCCGCCCCGTGCGAGGCTGCTTGCCGCAGAGGGGTTATCGACCAGCCGATCGCCATCCGGGCGCTGAAGCGCTTCGTCACCGAGAAGTTCGGCGTCGAGGGTCCCGACGGGGACCGCCACTACCAGCAGGCCATCGCCCCCGGTCCGTCCAGGCCCGAGAAGGTGGCGATCATCGGCGCGGGGCCGGCCGGCATGGCGTGCGCCCACGACCTGGCCACGTTCGGCTACAGGCCGGTGATCTTCGAGGCACAGGAACAACCCGGCGGCATGATGGTGCTCGGGATCCCTCCCTATCGCCTCCGCCGCGACCTCATCACCTCCGAGATCCAGGCGATCCTGGACATGGGCGTGGAGCTGCGCACCGGCCAGGCCCTCGGCCGCGACTTCACGCTCGCCTCGCTGCGCGAAGACGGATTCCAAGCCGTGTTCCTGGGGATCGGGTGCATGCGCGGGCGCGACCTGCAGATCCCGGGTGTGGACAAGGATGGCGTCCTGCGCGCCGTCGACTTCCTCCTGAACGCGAACCTGGGCTACCAGGTCGAGCTCGGCGACGACGTCGTGGTCATCGGGGGCGGGAACGTCGCGCTGGACGCGGCCCGAACCGCCCTCCGCGAGATCGCCGCCGGCCACCCGCAGGCCGGGCCGGGCCTCACTCCGGGCGAGATCGAGGAGTCCGAGGGCGCCGTCACCCAGACGCTGGATGTCGCGCGGATCGCACGGCGCATGGGCGCCAAGCGCGTCCGCGTGGTTGCGCTGGAGAGCCGCGAGGAGATGCCCGCCCACGAGTTCGAGATCGAAGAGGCCGAAGTGGAGGGCATCGAGATCTTCACGCGCCGCGGTCCTAACGCCGTGGTCGGGAACGGCCACGTCACCGGCCTGCAGACCCTTGACGTCTCCAGCGTGTTCGACCCGGACGGGCGGTTCAATCCGCGGTTCATCGACGGCACCGAGAAGGTCATCGAGTGCGACTCGATCATCATGGCGATCGGTCAGGCGCCCGACCTGTCCTGGCTCAAGCCCGAGGACGGGGTCGAGGTCAGTCCGCGCGGGACCATCGCGATCGAACGCGAGTCGCTCGCCACCTCCGCCCACGGCATCTACGCCGGCGGCGATGTGGCGTTCGGCCCCAGGAACCTCATCGACGCGATCGGTGACGGCAGGCGCGCGGCCGCGTCCATCCACAAGCAGATCGCCGGCGAAGACGTGCCACGGCCGTCCCTGCAGCGCCGCACGATGCTCCCCATCATCGAACTCAAGCGCCCGGTTCCCGACTACACGGGCCTCTCGCGCGTTGCCATCCCCGAAGAGCCGAACGAACGCCGGATCGGTTCCCCGGAGATCGAGCTGGGCTACACCGAGGCCGAGGCGCGCACCGAGGCCGCCCGCTGCCTCCAGTGCTTCCTCAACATCATGTTGGAACCTGAGCTCTGCATCCTGTGCGGGGGCTGTGTGGACGTCTGCCCCGAGAAGTGCATCAGCATCGTGCCGGTGGAGGACATCGTAGGCGTCACCACCCAGAAGCCTTCCAGCGCACTGATCATCCAAGAGGACCGCTGCATCCGCTGTGTGCTATGCGTGGAGCGTTGCCCCACGAACGCCTTGTCCCTGGACGGCTGGTCGGAGGCATCGACCGCCCCCATCGCACTCGAACCGATCCGAGCGTAGAGGAGACCCATGAAGGACCGGAGTTGGTACGGGACGATCTTCCACCCGGGCGAACGCTTCAAGGAGACCGAGGTCTATCGCTCCGCGGTTCGGCACCCGAAGGCGAACACTCCCCGCGGGCGGGCGATGACCTCATTCCACAACTTCTTCCTGCACCTCTACCCGGTGAAGGTGCCCCGTGCCGTATTGAAGACCCGGTCGACGTTCCGGCTGGGGTACATCTCCGCGGTGTTGTACATGGTGCTGTTCATCTCAGGGATGTACCTCATGTTCTTCTACCACCCGGCCGTTCCCGACGCTTACTTCGACATGCACAACCTGTCCACGTCGGTAGCGTTCGGGCAGTTCGTGCGGAACATCCACCGGTGGTCGGCGCACCTCATGGTGCTCGTAGTCTGCCTGCACCTGATCCGCGTGTTCTACTCCGGCGCCTACAAGGCACCGCGGCAGTTCAACTGGGTGGTAGGCGTCGGGCTCTTGGTCCTGACGCTCTTCATGTCCTTCACGGGCTACCTGCTCCCTTGGGATCAGCTCTCCTTCTGGGCCATCACCGTGGGAACGAACATCGCCAGCTACGTGCCCGTCATCGGTGACACCACCAGGAAGATCCTGCTGGGCGGTTCGGAGGTGAGTGGGGCCGCGCTGCTTCGCTTCTACGTGCTGCACATCTACTTCGTGCCTGCCCTCATGGTGGTCGGCATCTGTATCCACATCTGGCGGGTCCGCAAGGACGGCTTTGCCATCGCCGATCGCGACACCGACGAGGAGGAGAGCGTCGATGCCTGAGCCCGAAGAACCGCGGTATCGCGTCCTGGGAGTCATCCCACGCGAGATCGAGGCCCGAGACGAACAGATCCCTGACGACACAGTCTTCACCTGGCCCCACTTCCTGATCCGCCATGTCGTCGTGGCCGGCCTCACCGTCGGTCTCGTGTTCGCTCTGTCGATCGCGTTCAACGCGCCGCTGAAGGACATGGCGAACCCGAACACCACGCCGCCGGTCGCGAAGGCCCCGTGGTACTTCGCGGGGCTGCAAGAACTGCTCAGCCATTTCCAGCCCATGGTCGCCGGGATCCTCATCCCCGGAGCCGCGCTCCTGTTCCTGCTCGGTCTTCCGTACCTGGATCGCGCGAAGGGATGGCGCGTCCGCGACCGGAAGATGGTCGTGACGGTGTTCACGGTTCTGGCGATCGCCGCGCTGATACTCACCATCATCGGCACGCTCTTCCGAGGCCCCGAATGGTCGTGGGTCTGGCCCTGGAATCACCTCTACGTGGAGCTATGACCATGGATAAAGACGAACAGACGACACCGGAAACGCCAGTCACGCTGCCCGACGCGCCGGCCGCCTCAGCGCCTGAGCACCACGACGCCGCTCCCGACCGCCCGGGCGCCATCCCGCGCAGGAGTTTTCTGGACAACTCCTGGAAGGTGCTGGGGCTTGCCCTGGTCGTGGAGGCCGGCTGGACCAGCTACTCGATCCTGTCTCCGTCAGAGGGCGGTGGGTTCGGCGCGCTGGTCGACGCCGGACCAGTCACCGACTTCCTGACGGAGGGCACGGTGAAGTACTTCCTTGACGGTCGCTTCTACGTGACGCAGTACAAGGGCGGGCTTCGCGCGCTCTATCAGAAGTGTCCGCACCTGGGTTGCCGCGTGCCGTTCTGCGACACCTCGCAGCAGTTCGAATGCCCGTGTCACGGAAGCGTGTACAACCTGCTGGGCGACTACCTGAAGGGACCGGCGCCGCGCGGCATGGACCGGTTCCCGATCACCATCCAGAACGGCCGTGTCATGGTCGACACCTCCACGGCCGTTGAAGGGCCCCCGCGCGGCGTGATCGAAGGACCGACCGCAGCGAGCGGGCCGTCGTGTCTGGGCGAGGTCATACCGGCACCGGGTTCGGCCTCCAGTGGAACCCCCGCCACCCCCGTGGGAGGTGCGTCATGACCGAACAGATGCGTGACGACGCGACGCTGGTCGCCTCCTCGCGGAAGTGGCAGACCACGGGCGTGGTTGTGCTCCTGCTCCTGGTCCTGGCGTTCCCGGCCTACCGCGTGGTCGAAAGCAACCGGCGGACGGACGCGCTGGCCGCCCAGAACACGGCTCTGGTGATGGGCGGGCGGCAACTCTGGTCGCAGAACTGCACCACCTGCCACGGCGTGACCGGCCAGGGCGCAACCGCTCCGGCCCTGAACACCCAGCAGTTCCTGACCGGCGCGAACGACCTCCAGATCCACGGGATCATCGCCGGCGGCGTACCGGGAACCGCGATGCCGGCGTGGTGGAACGAGTACGGCGGCCCGCTCACCGACCAACAGATCTCTGAACTCGTGGCCTACCTGCGTGCATGGGAACCGAAGGCCCCGAGCAACCCCAACTGGCGAACCCCGTAAGGGCAGAAGGAGCACAACGATGATCCGGCGAAACCGCACCCGCGCCCCGGCCACCTTGACTGCGTGGTTGCTCCTGATCCTGACCGCTTGCGCGGGCGGCGCCATCGCCAGCGGCGGCGGGACCGTCGCGATGATCCCCAACTACTCCGGGGGCGGCCAGACCACCCCCGTCCAGGTGAACGGATACGCGGCGAATCACTCGACGATCGTGGTCACCCTTTCCGACACCGACCAGACCCACATGGCGATCACGCTCAGCCAGAACTACGTCCCGGCCGGACCGGTCAGCTTCATCGTGACGAACACCGGGGCGATGGACCACGAGCTGGTCGG
>JBBRTK010000085.1:0-9287 GCA_038244455.1 Actinomycetota bacterium | reverse complement strand
GCGAACACGCGGTAGGTATACGGACGAAGGAGGCCTTCGGTTCGGTGGGATCGGCGAGGGGGGAAGGTCCGAGCGAGGCTCAGCCGACCGCGCCGCGCAGCTTCGCCAGCGTGGCGGCGTCGCTCGCGAAGAGCACGTCGACACCGCCGTTCGGCGTTTGTACGACCGCCGCGTCGGTCTGGGAGCCCGCGCGGAGCCAGTCATGCATCGCGCCGGCGAACTGTGCGGCGTCCGGCGCGGTATCCCAGGTGGTCCGGAGCACCACGGCTGCATGCGAGCCGTCCGTCCACGCCCGGTAGATGCTGCCGCCCCAGCCGGCGGCCGCCGCGTCGGCCTGCGTCGCGGACAAGCGAAGATGGAGCATCAACTGCAGCCACTCCTCCCCCACCGCCATGACGTCCAGATCCCTCCAGCCCTGACCCAGCGTGGGAGCGAGCTCTGGGATATCGACCGGAACGGGCGTGTCGGAGGGATAGGCGCCGGGGTGGATGATCTGCTCGGTCGAGACGGGCAGGTCGGTCAGCACATGGTTGACCGCCTTGATCCCGCCCGCGGCTTCCACGGCCGTGATGAACCGCTCCCCCGCCGTGTACGACCACAGCTGGAGCTGCGAGACGAACGGAGGCACGCCCGCGGGAAGTCCGCCTCCGGTGTCGCCCACGCCGGCTGCGCTGGACGGATGGGCCAGGATGACCTGCCGAGCGAAGTACTGCGCGTCGCCCTCGACGGCGCCAAGGCCGGCAGCGAACCGCTCGTCCTGACACTTCTTGATCAAGGGGTCGAGCTTGGAAAGGCCGAAGTGCTGGTCGTCGATCGCGTGGGTGAGCTCGTGCGCGAGCACGTAGTGCTCGGCCAACGTGAGCGTGGGGTTGGAGCCGACGATGACGACCAGCGCGCCGGTCGAGGGGTCGTAGTAGCCCACCACCTGGCCGGAGCCGAACGCAAGCAGCGCGGATCGAAGGTCGGCTCCGGCTGGGATGACGCCGATCGTCCGCCAGGCTCGCGTCCGGCGGTCGTACAGCGCCGCCGGGTACTGGCCCCTGAGCGACTTCGTGACGCGAGCGGCCATGGTGGCGGCCGAGATCTGCTCCACCTGGACCAGGTGGTCGTACGTGAGGCCCCGTGCCTGCTCCACCTGGTGCTCGACGACCGCGATCGCGGGCGGGATGGGCCCCTCAGCCGGCGGCGTGCCGCCCGTCGTGGTCTTCGCCGGAACGCACAGCTTCGCCAGTTCGGCCGCCGCCGAACCCGGACCGGTGGGAACCGTCGACGGATGCCGGATCGGCGGTCCGGAACCCGGACGCGGCGCCGCGGCCGGCGAGGTGCAGCCCGCCAGGACCAGCAGCGCGCAGCCGAGAGCCGCGCGCAGCCGTCGTGGGGTCATGAACGCCAGCCGCGGAAGAGGCTCACCACCGCAAGCACGATCGCGGCGGCCGAGAACCCCACCGACACCCAGAGCGTCCCCGTCGTCTTGAAGAACTCCTTCGCCGCGAACGCCAGGATCGCGCCGGCCACCAGCACGCAGGCGAAGGCCGCCCCGTAGAGCGCCGTGCGCAGCCTCCCCCTTGATCGGCGGCCGTCGGCTCCGGTCTTCGCGTCCGTCACAGCCGCTCCTTCAGATAGTCGACCAGGTTGCCCGCCGGCAGCCGGTCCTGGCTCATGGTGTCGCGCTCGCGGACCGTGACCTGGGCGTCTTCGAGGGTGTCGAAGTCCACCGTCACGCAGAACGGTGTTCCCACTTCGTCCTGCCGCCGGTAGCGGCGGCCGATGGCGCCGGCGTCGTCGTACTGGGTCATCCACTCCGTCTTGATCAGGTCGTGGATGCGCCGGGCCTCGGGCACCAACGTGTCCTTGCGGGAGAGCGGCAGCACCGCGACCTTGATGGGCGCCAGCGAGCGATCCAAGCCCAGTACGGTTCGCTTGTCGGTGTCCCCCTTGGCGGTCGGCGCTTCCTCCACCCGGTACGCGTCGCAGAGACAGGCCAGGAGCATCCGATCCAGGCCGATCGCGGTCTCGACCACGTAGGGCAGGTACCGCTCTTCGGTCTCCTGTTCGAAGTAGGACAGATCCTGGCCGCTTGCCTGCTGGTGGGAGGAGAGATCGAAATCAGTGCGATTGTGGATCCCTTCTAGCTCTGACCACCCGAAGGGGAACTCGTATTCGATGTCGGTCGCGGTCTTCGCGTAGTGCGCCAGCTCGTCCGGCTCGTGGTCGTGGAAACGCAGACGATCCTTCGACAACCCGAGATCGAGGCACCAAGCCATCCGGTGCTCCTTCCACCGTTCGAACCAGTCGTCGTCGGTTCCCGGCTTGACGAAGAACTCCATCTCCATCTGCTCGAACTCCCGGGTTCGGAAGATGAAGTTGCCGGGGGTGATCTCGTTGCGGAAAGACTTCCCGATCTGCGCGATCCCGAACGGCAGCTTTCGTCGAGCCACGGTCTGCACCGTGGTGAAGTCGACGAACATCCCCTGGGCCGTCTCGGGCCGGAGATAGGCGATCGAACCTTCGTCCTCAACCGGGCCCATCTGCGTCTTGAACATGAGGTTGAACTGCTTGGCCTCGCCGAACGCGGTAGCTCCGCACGAGGGGCACTTCGCGGCACCCGCTTGGTCGGACTCCAGGTGATCGGCCCGGAAGCGTCGGTGACAGCTGCCGCATTCGACCAGCGGATCGGAGAATCCGGCCACGTGCCCGCTCGCCTCCCACACCAGCGGCGACATGATGATGGCCGCTTCCAGCCCGACCACGTCGTCGCGGAGCTGGACCATGCTCCTCCACCAGGCGGCCCGGATGTTCCGGCGAAGTTCCACCCCGAGCGGACCGTAGTCCCAACTGGAGCGCAGCCCGCCGTAGATCTCGGATGACTGGAAGGCGATCCCCCGGCGTTTGGCGAGGGAGATGATGTCGTCGATCAGGTCGGGCACTGGCCATCGGCTCCTTTTCCCGGCCGCTGGCTGCGGCCGCTGGCGAGCCCCCATGCTACCGGCGCCCGCCGGCCGCACCCGCGCGCGCCACCGAACCTCCACACGACCGCCGGCTCGCGGGTCAAGCCCGCTCGCCCCGCCGTCGATACCTACCCATGGCCGGACCCCGGAGCTGTCCGAGCTGTGATGCCACCGTCGCGGAAGGGCTGACCTGGTGCGGCCAGTGCTTCGCCGCTGTTCCGACCGGCGACCCCACCACGGCGAGCGGGCTGCAGGCCCGTCTGCGTCCGCAGGCCGCGCCGGTTCGCGAGGTGTTGGCAGCGCAGCGATTCTCGCGGTGGGGAGCGAGCGCCACCAGTTTCGGGCCCTTCGGACGGATCCTCCTGAGCATCGGACTCATCATCGGGCTGATCATCGGCTTCCCGATGGGACTGGCCGGCGTGGAGTTGATGGTGGGCCCGATCCCCTCGCAGGGGTTCCTCGCCCTCTACCTGGTGCTCGCCGTGCCTGCCGGGATCTGGTGCGCGGCGCGGATCTGGCGTTCCGTGCGGGTGGCCTGATGCCTGCGCCGCGGACATGCCGCGACTGCGGCGCGAACCTGCCGCCGTCGGTTCCATGGTGCTCGATCTGCTTCGCCCCGGTCGTTGCGTTCAGCGCCAGGCCGCACGTGCCCGCGCCCATCGTCGAGGGGCACCGGCTCGATCACGATCCTGCTGGGCATCAGTGTCGCTGGCATAAGAGCGCCACCACGATGGGGCCTAGTGGGCGGCTCCTGGCGACGGGCGTCATCACGTGCTGGCTCATCGCAGGGTTCCTCTTCGAGTTCTTCCTGATGTGGATCTTCCAGCTCGCCCTCCTGCTCTGGATCTTGACGGGCGTGTGGGCGAACGGATGGGCGGTCCCCGCATCCTCCGACGCACCACGCGTTCCCCTCACGCCGGATGAACGGCGATCCCTCGTCCCTCGATACGCGGATTGGCGCGATGCCTCCAGGCGAAGCAGGGTTCTCACGATCGCGGGCCTCGTCCTGATCGCGGTGTGCTCCGTCGCGTGGTCGACGGGCGACAACACGCGCCACGGCATCATGGCGCTGGCACTCGTCTTCTCGATCGGCGTTCCCGTCCTCTATCTGCTGGTCCGACCTATGTAGCTGCTCAGTCGTCGGCGACGCCGCCGAAGCGCCGGGAACGCTTCTGGTAGTCGCGGATGGCTTCGTAGAGGTGCTCGCGACTGAAGTCGGGCCAGAGCACCGGGGTGAACCACAGTTCCGCATAGGCGGCTTCCCAGAGGAGGAAGTTCGAGATGCGCTGCTCGCCGCTGGTGCGGATCAGCAGGTCTGGGTCGGGCATGTCCGGGTAGTAGAGACGCTCCGAGATGGCCTTGTCGTTGAGCGATTCGATGCGGATCTTCTTGCGGGGTTGTTCACGCAGGATCTGCTTCACCGCGTCGACGATCTCGGCCCGCCCTCCGTAGTTGAAGGCGATGGTTAGGGTCATGCCGGTGTTCTCATGCGTGAGCTCCTCGGCGTCGCGGATCTCGCGCATCACCGAGCGAGGGACCCGCCAGTCGCGCCGGCCCGTGAACCGGATACGCACGTTCAGCTCGTGGAAACGGTCCCGCCGCTTGCGGAGCAGGTTCCGGTTGAAGTTCATGAGGTAGAGGACTTCGGCGGGCGGACGTTGCCAGTTCTCGGTGCTGAAGGCATAGACGGTGAGCCACTTCAGACCGGCCTCCACACCGCCCTCGACCGTGTCGGCCAGAGCTTCCTCGCCGGCTCCGTGGCCTTCGGTTCGCGGCAATCCACGCTGCTGGGCCCACCGGCCGTTGCCGTCCATCACGATGGCAACGTGCGCCGGCACCCTGGACCGATCGATGTCCTGCAAGTAGCTGCTCACTGCGTTGTCCGAACCAACATCGGCACCGACTTCATCCGTCGCTCGAAGTGGTACTCGGCGAACCCGTACAGGAGACCCCTGCTTTCCTTGCGAACCCGCATCTCGGGTTGGGCAACCGAACCGGCCACGCCCAGGTCCGTCTGCGCGAGCTCCGCGAGGTAGGCGAGCGCTGCACGCGACACGGGTCCGACCCCCGACTCCGCGCACCCGTTGCAGACGGCGCCGCCGAGGCCCGCCGAGAACAACTGGGGGTCGGCGGCGCCGCACACCGCGCACGCGGTCAGCGAAGGGTGGAACCCCGACAGTGAAAGCAGCTTCAGCATGAAGGATTCGGCCACCGCGGTGGGATCGGCCGGGAGGGCATCCAGCGCCCGGATGCCAGTGAGGAGCAGCATCGTGAGACGAACGTTCTTCTCGTGTTCCTGGGCGACCTTGTCCACCGCCTCCAGCATGGTCTCGCCGGCGGCGAAGAGCGCGAGGTCCGCGCGGATGTTCGGATGGGGGGCGATGATCTCAGCCTGGGTGATCGTGTCCAGGGAGCCCCTTCCCCGGTAGAGCATCAGCGACACATGGGTGAACGGTTCGAGCCGAGCGCCGAACCGGCTGGTGGTCTTGCGGATCCCCTTGGCCACGGCGCGAACCTTCCCGGCGCCCTGGGTCATGACGGTCACGATCTTGTCAGCCTCACCGAGCTTGACCGATCGCAGCACGATCCCTTGTTCCTTATACGGGGGCATCCCGGAATCGTAGCGCCGGGCTTCAGGCCACGGCCCGCCAGGATGTGGCGATTCGGTAGCGGCCTTGGCTGCTCAGCCGCCACCTGCGAGGGCCGCGACCAACGCGTCCACCAACCCGGAGGCGCCTATCCGGAATCGGGCAGGATCGCGCCAGTCGCTCCCAAGGGCCCGCGTGACCAGCCCGAGATAGCCCACGGCCTCCGCGGCGGATCGGACCCCGCCCGAGACCTTGATGCCAACCGGACGGCCAGCGGACGCGATGACGTGCGAGATGGCAAGGACGGCCTCCGGCGTTGCCCCCGCGAACCCCACACCGGTCGATGTCTTCACGAAGTCGGCTCCCGCCTGGATGGCCAGTTCGGTCGCGCGGCGGACGAACGGCAGCACGGGGTAGGCGCCCGCTTCGACGATCACCTTCATCGCGGCGCCCCCGCACGCCTCGCGGCTCGCGACCAACTGATCCAGGACCATGCGTTCCCTTCCGGCCATCAGGGCGGCGTGATCGAGAACGGTGTCGATCTCCTGTGCTCCAGCGCGGATCGCCACGGCGATCTCGCGGGTACGGACGGCGGCATCTGCCACGCCGCTTGGGAACGCGCCGGTTGCGCAGGCCACGACCACGTCCGTGTCCTCCAACGCGTCGCGGGCCAGTTCGATGAACGGCGGTGCGATGCAGACGGCGGCCACCGACGGGAGACCGGGCCCCGGGTGAAGGGCAGACCCGCACATGACGCGTATCCGGCCGGGCGTGTCGCCGGGGGCCAGGGAGGTGAGGTCCAGGCACCGCAGCGCCAGCAACAGGTCCTCGTGCATGTGGCGCGACGCTACCACCCCTCCCCCGGTAGCCTCTCGTGCGCATGACGAACACCACCTCCTCGGTCAGGTCGGTCGCGATGAGCGCGATCTGCGCGGCCGCGCTGCTTACGGCCGGCTGCTCGAAGCCCGCGAGCGCCGGCTGCACGCATCCGCAAGAGTCCTCGTCGGTGAGCATCGCCCACTTCGTCTTTGCTCCGGGCTGCATCGCCGTGGCGCCGGATGCCACCCTCACGGTGACCAACAGCGACTCCATCCCCCACACCTTCACCATCCAGGGCACGAAGACGGACGTGAGCATCGACGCGGGCACGACGGCCTCGGTGCCCTTGAGCGGGCTGGCTCCGGGGACCTACACGGTCATCTGTCGCTATCACCCGCAGATGGTGCAAAGCCTGCGCGTCGGATAGCGCCTCCCGGGGTAGGCTCCTCAACGCAGGCGCACCAAGCCGACCGAGGAGGAAGAAGATGCGCAGGAACGCGATCGCAGCCACGACGGTGATCTGGCTGATGGCAGCGTGCTCAGGATCCAGCTCGGCGAGTATCGCCGCGTCAGGCTCCGGGGCGGGCACCCCGATCGGGTCCCCCACCACTTCCGGCGCCTGCACGCAAGCGACGGCGACCGACCTCACGGCCGGTCCCACCGTCAACCTCACCGTCCAGGGTTTCGCGTTCCATCCGGCCTGCTTCATCGCCAAACTGGACGGTCAGAAGCTCTCGATCACGAATCAGGACTCGACCACCCACACCTTCACCGTGGACGGAACCCCGGTGAACCTCTCGGTCCCGGCCGGTCATACCGTCACGACCAGCGGCAGCGCCTCGGTGTCCCTCACTGCAGGGGAGCACGCGTTCCATTGCTCGATCCACACGACCATGACCGGGACGTTCTTCCTGGTCGGCTGACGACCCCGGCTTAGAACCCCAGCCGGTTGAGCGCCTTCGGGTCGCGCTGCCATTCCTTCATGACCTTCACGTGGATATCGAGGAACACCTTCGTGCCCAGGAGCCTCTCGATCTCGGGGCGCGCGGACGACCCGATGTCCTTCAGCGTCTCGCCCCCTTTGCCGATCACGATCCCCTTCTGTGAATCGCGCTCCACCACGATGGAGGCGTGGATCCGGTGGAGGTCACTCACCCGTTCCATCTCGTCGATGATCACCGCAACCGAATGGGGCACCTCCTCGCGCGTGACCCGCAGCGCCTGCTCTCGGATGAGTTCGGTGATGCGATGCTCGGTCGACTGGTCGGTGACGTCCTCGGTCGGATAGAGGAACGGCCCCTCGGGCATGCGGTCGATGATGAGGCGGCGCAGAGTGTCGATCCCGTCACCCGATCTGGACGACACCGGCACGATCTCTTGGAACTCTCCGAGCCGCTGCGCCGCGCCGAGTTGGACCGGCATGGCCACGCGGCCGGTCGCATCGAGCTTGTTCACCACGCAGATGGCGGGGATCCCACCCGTCTGCACCTGGCGCACGTAGACGAACGCGTCGCCCCGCCCGATGCCCGCCGCAGCGTCGACGACCAGCAGCACGAGGTCAACCCCGTCGACCGCGTCGGCAACCAGCTCGTTGAGACGACGCCCCAGGAGCGTCCGGGGTTTGTGGAAGCCCGGGGTGTCGGTGAACACCACCTGTACGTCGTCGGTGGTCCAGACGGCCCTGATGTCCCTCCGGGTGGTCTGGGGCTTGTCGGAGACGATGGCGATCTTCTGGCCCACGAGCGCATTCACCAGGGTGGACTTCCCGACGTTGGGCCGGCCTACGACCGCGACCATCCCCGCGCGAGTCATGGTGCAGGGTGGCGGTTCACTCCGCGTCCTGGGGAGCGGACGGGGCGGGAAGGGTGACCAGGATGGTGGCGATGCGCCGCCCTCGGACCTGTTCGGCTTTGAACGTCATGCCTTGATACCCGACCGCTTCGCCGTCGTCGGGGATCTTACCGAAGAGGTCAAGGACGAACCCCGCGATCGTGTCCCACTCCTCGTCGGGGAGTTCGATCTCCAGCATCTCGTTCACGTCGTCGACCGAGGCCTTCCCTGAAACGCGGTAACGGCCTTCACCCAGTTCGACGATCTCGGCCTCCTCCTGGTCGTACTCGTCGGTGATCTCACCGACCAGCTCCTCCAGGAGGTCCTCGAGCGACACCAGACCGGTGACCGAGCCGTACTCGTCGGTGACCAGCGCCAGGTGGAACTTCTCCCGCTGCATCTCGCGAAGGAGTTCGGCCACCTTCTTCGTCTCGGGCACGAACCGCACTTCTCGCATGACCTCGGCAAGGCCTTCACGCTGCTCGCCTTGGTGGAAGGCCTTCAACACGTCCTTGGCGAACACGATCCCAACCACGTCGTCCAGATCCTCCTTGTAGACGGGGATCCGCGATGTGCCGTGCTCCAGCACAAGAGCCTGGACATCCCTGAGGGTGTTGTCGGCCTCGATGGCGATGATGTCCGGGCGCGGGACCATGACCTCGCGGACGATAGTGTCGCCGAACTCGAAGATGGAATGGATGAGCTCCTTCTCCTCGTCCTCGATCTCGCCTTCCTCCGAGGCCACCTCGGCCGACGCACGGATCTCGTGCTCGGTGATGTAGGGCCCTTCCTTCAATCCCTTGCCCGGCATGATGACGTTCGCCAACCGAAGGAGACCTTTCGCGAGGGGTCCAACCACGTTCCCAACGAACGCAACGAACGGAGCAACGCCGAGCGCCACGCGATCGGTCTGCTGGATCGCGAAGGTCTTCGGCGTCACGTCCGCGAACACGAACAGCAAGAGGGTCATGACCGTTGTAGAGATGATCTCTCCCGCTGCGTGGAAATGGCGGACCGCGACGGCCGTGGCGATCGTGGTTCCCCCGATGGTGGCGAGCAGCGTGATCAGCAGCACCACGTTGAGGAACGGCGCTGGATCTTC
>JBBRTK010000084.1:0-9514 GCA_038244455.1 Actinomycetota bacterium | reverse complement strand
GATGTTCTCCCACGCGGGAACCGGGATCAGGTCTACCGCCATGGTGCACACCACGAAGAAGGCGAACGCCCACGTGATGCCCCGAAGGCCCCCGCGGAAGCTCGCCTCCCAGATGAACCCCGCGATCAACGGGATCGCCAAGCCCAACTCCAGGCGCACCATCTTGAGGGGAGCCCGGCGCGGAGTCTGGGGGGCGCTGGGGGTAGCGGAGGCCTCGGGGACCGTCACGATCAGCTCTTGCCTGGTCCCGATGTTCACAGTCCTGTTCCCTCCGACATGGACGCCGCCCGGCGACGCTTCGCCCGCGCGGGCTGCATCCCGGCAACGATGAACCATCCAACCCCCAGATGCACGCAGATATCCCCGACCGATATGGCCTGGCCGATCGGCTCCGGAACCGCGATGACATCCGCCAATGGGGCCAGCACCGTCGCCCGGTCGGCCAGGTGATGTTTCGCGCCGCCGTGGGTCATCAGGTCGGTGATGGTGGAGGCTTGGCCCGACTCCCGCAACGCGCGGGCGGTGACCGGCATCCCGTGATTCGCGCCGATGACCAGCAGGTTCAGCCCCAGGCCCACCAGGATCAGCAAGGCTCCCGGAGCCCGGATGTTCGCCGCGGCGAAAGCCAGCAGCAGGCCGAAGGACCCGAGGAGCGCGACGAACGCGGCCTGGCCGTTCAGAGGTGCGAGCTGGAGGGCGATGGCGGCCAGGGCCAGCCATCCCCACCGAAGCCCGGGGAAGCCGGCGGGCGACCCTCCCGTGGCCAGGCCGAGTACGAACGCGACCACGATGGTCGCCAGGATGAGCTTCACGGGCGCGGGCCCCCCTTCGGTTCGTGGACCAACGTACTGGGTCGGATGCCGCGGGTCACTCGGCCGATAGGGGTTTCGAGGAACCCCTAAAGGACCGACACGGACGGGCCGAGAAGCAGGGAAGGGAAACGTACTGAACGAGAACGAAAGGAGCTGAGCGAGATGGCCGACCGTATCCGTCGCCTGCTGCTCGCCCTCGGCGCCGTGGCCGCGTTCCTGATGGCCGCCGGTGCAGGGTGGAGGAACTGAGCTGAACCGACCTAGCGTATCTGGTCGCGGAGTATCTCACGCGCCAGGCGTGCGGCATGTTCGTACACGTCGCGGGCGGGGACGCTGGATTCCCTCGCCAGCTTCACGCAATCCTCGAACTCCGGGGCTGCCGTCACCACGGCCCCGTCCACCATCCCCAGCTTCACCCGGACCGGCCCGAACTCGGTTCGGACCTCCAGCGACTCCCGCTCCAGTGCGGCCTTGTCCACCACGGACGCTCGAACGCCGAGGGTTCCGGTCTCGCGGAAGAGCACCTGACGAAGCGAGTCCGCGCGGGCCGGAGAGCAGAGCACGCTGACCATCACGGCGGGCCGGCCCTTCTTCATGATGATCGGCGTGAGCCACGCGTCTTGCGCGCCCGCCTCGAACAGCCGCTCAAGGACATAGGGATAGAGCTCGGGATTCAGATCGTCGATGTTCGTTTCCAGAAGGGTTTCGCCAGACGTGGATGGGTGCGCCTGATCCGCGTGGGCGGCGGGATCGTCCTCACCGATGAAGACGCGAAGGACGTTCGGGAAGTCGGTTCGCGCGGTCCCCGCCCCGTAGCCGACGGCGTCGGTGCGCATACGCGGGAGCTCGCCGAACCCTTCCACGGTTGAGGCCAGGATCGCGGCACCGGTCGGGGTGACCAGCTCCATCGGGACGCCGCGCGAGTACATCGGGATGCCGCGGAGGAGTTCGACCACGGCCGGGGCGGGGATGGGCATCATCCCGTGCTCCGTCTTGACCATCCCGAACCCGGTCGGAACCGCCGAGGCGAAGATCCGCTCCACTCCGAGCATCGTGAGCGCCAGTGCCGTTCCGGTGATGTCCACGATCGAATCCACGGCGCCGACCTCGTGGAACACCACCTGTTCCACCTCGCGGTTGTGGACGGCAGCCTCCGCCACGGCCAGCCGGCGGAAGATCCGCTGAGCGAGTGCCTTCGCGTCGGGAGGAAGGTCGGCCTCCTCTAGGAGCGCGCGGATGTTCGCGTAGGTGCGCACCACCGCGCTGGCGCCGGTGCGCACGGTGACCTTCAGCGCGTGGATGCCGTGGGTGTCCACGGAACCCACCTCGAACTCGAAGGGCTCAACCGGGAGCACGGACAGATGCCCCCGGATCACGTCGGCGTCGGCGCCGGCCTGGATCAACGCGCCGAGCGCCATGTCGCCGGAGATGCCGGCGATGCAGTCGAAGTAGAGGATCCTCACGGGCTCACATCCGTTCCTCGGGTCCCGGCCACGCGCCTCGCGATCCGGAAGGCAACCTGCGCCGCGCCGAACCCGTTGTCGATGTTCACCACGCTGACGCCGGGAGAGCACGAGGACATCATGGCCAGCAACGCGGTCAGCCCCTCGAATGACGCCCCGTAGCCGACGCTGGTGGGAACCGCAACGATCGGCGTGGACGTGAGCCCCGCCACGACGCTCGGCAGCGCCCCTTCCATCCCGGCCACCACGACAACCACATCTGCTGCCTCGAACGCCGCGCGATGCTCCAGCACCCGATGAACGCCGGCGACGCCGACATCGGTGATCCGGAGCACGGTTGCCACGCCCGCCGCCTCCAGCGCCACGGATGCCTCCTCCGACACGGGGAGATCGGATGTGCCCGCAGCAACCACGGCCACGGTCGCGATGAGCCGATCTCGCGCGGGCTTGACCACGACCAGCCGTGATCGTTCGTCGAAGCGGGCGCCGGGAACAGCCTCCTCCGCCGCTGCCGCCTGCTCCGGCGTGGCGCGCGTGATCAGCACCGCCCCGGCCGCCTTCGCCGCCAGCGAACGGGCGATGTCGGCGATCTGCCGGGGGGTCTTGCCCGGTCCGTAGATGGCCTCGGGGTGCCCGGTCCGGAGTTCGCGGTGGTGATCGACGCGAGCGTCGGGTACGGCTTCGTACGGCAGGGTACGCAGCACTTCCACCGCGTCGGGCACCGGCGTGCGGCCTGCGGCTACGTCTTCGAGCAGTCGTGCGAGGTTTCTTTCGTCCACGAGGAGGGCCATCGTATACTTCGGGCTCCCTTCCGGAACGTCGACGTCCGGGCGGAACGGAGTCTCGTGGCATGAACTTCTCCACACACACGCTCACGCTCCTCAGCCTCCTCGCCCTGGGCCTCGGGGTGCTGGCGGTCGGGTTCAGCCTGACCGGAGGCGGTGCGGCCAGGCGGCTGAAGGTTCCCGGCGAGCCCATCGCGTTGGACGAGACCCTCCGGGGCATCCTCCAAGGCCAGGCAAACCACATCAAACGGTTGGAGAAAGCGGTGCGAACCCTCAACGCCACGGACAAGCGGCAGCAGGTGGGCATCGAAGGCGGGATCCGCCGGGTCGGGCTGCTCCGCTACGACGCGTTCGAGGACGTGGGCGGACGGCTGAGCTTCAGTTGCGCGCTGTTGGACGAGTTCGGGACCGGCGTGGTCCTGACGTCCATCAACGGCCGGCAAGAGACGCGTGTGTACGCGAAGCCGGTCACCATCGCCAACAGCAGCTACAACCTCTCCGCGGAGGAACAGGAAGCCATCAGTCAGGCGCTCTCATCCACGCAAGAGGAGGCGGCACGATGATGTTCCGCAGGCAGGATGCCGAGGCGCTCCACGAAGGTTCGGCGGAAGGGCCGCCGGCTTCGAAGCGACGGGAGGAAGACATGACGGACAGTGAGGTCACGATCGTTGGTGCGGGCGCGCGGCTGGAAGGCAACGTCGTCTCTGCAGGCTCGCTGCGGATCGACGGACAGGTCAAAGGGCAGATCAACGCCGAAGGCGATGTGGCACTCAGCCCACAGAGTCAGGTTGATGCCGATATCCGGGCCGAGAATGTCAGCGTCGGCGGCCGCTTCAAGGGCAACATCGTGGTGAAGGGCAAGGCGCACCTTGCCCGGGGCGGTCGTGTCGACGGCAACATCACCTCGAAGACCCTGGTGATCGAAGAGGGTGGCATCTTCCACGGGCAGAGCATCATGGACGCCGCGGCCTCGAGCCCGGCGGCCGGCGCCGGCTCTGGCGCCCAGTCCTCCGGATCCGGCCCGGCAGCCGCGCAGGGAACCGCTCCCTCCGCGGCTGCCGGCAAGGACACCGGTCAGGTCAAGGTTCCGTAGCCCGCAGGAAGAAGGTCCCCGAACATGCTCGATATCAAGGCCATCCGAGACGACCCCGAGACATACCGAACCGGCCTGGCCCGGCGGAACCTCGCGGGCGCCGTTGACCAACTCCTTGCCGCAGACGAACGCCGCCGCCTGCTGACGGTCAAGGTCGAGGAACTCCGCGCGGGGCAGAACGCCGCCTCCAAGCAGATCGGCGGAGCCCAGAATGAGGACAAGCAGCAGCTGATCGCCGAAGTCGCGAAGGTCAGCGCCGAACTCAAGGATCTGGATCCGCAGCTCGTCCAGGCGGATGCCTCGCTGAACGCCCTCCTGGCTGCCACCCCGAACCTCCCGCACCCGAGCTCACCGGACGGGTTCACCGACGAGGACGCGGTCGAGGTTAGCCGGAACCACGAGAAGCCTCCGGTCTTCGACTTCGAGGTGCGCGACCACGTGGCGCTCGGCGAGGGGCTCGGGATGCTCGACGTAGACCGCGCCGTACGTACCAGCGGATCGCGGTTCGTCTACGTGATGGGCGACATGGTGTTCCTGCAGTTCGCGTTGGTGCGTCATGCGCTGGACATCCTCACGCTGAGGGGCTTCATGCCGGTGATCCCGCCGGTGCTGGTTCGCGAGGAGGCGATGTACGGCACCGGTTTCCTGCCCGCCGACGAGGAACAGCTCTACGTGACGCGCGAAGACGACCTCTACCTGGTGGGAACCGCAGAGGTGCCCCTGGCCGCGATCCATATGAACGAGATCTTGCCGGAAGCCGATCTCCCGGCGCGCTACGCGGGCTATTCCACCTGCTTCCGTCGCGAGGCGGGCACGTACGGTAAGGACATGGGGGGGATGTTCCGCGTTCACCAGTTCGACAAGGTGGAGATGTTCAGCTTCACCACGCCCGAAACCAGCTGGGACGAACACGACTTCCTGCTCAGCGTGGAGGAGGAGATCATGTCCAACCTGGAGATCCCCTACCGCGTGGTGAACATCGCCGCGGGGGACCTGGGCGCCCCCGCGTCAAAGAAGTACGACATCGAGGGCTGGTTGCCGGCGCAAGGTCGCTACCGGGAGCTCACCAGTTGCTCCAACACCACGGACTACCAAGCTCGCCGGCTGGGTGCCCGCGTTCGCCGCGCGGACGGGAACATCGAAACGCTCCACACGCTGAACGGAACCGCGACGGCGCTGGGACGAACGATGATCGCGATCTTGGAGAACCACCAGCAGGCCGACGGCTCGGTGGTGCTACCTGAGAAGCTGCACCCCTACCTGCCCGAGCGGGCCAGGATCCTCACGCCGAAGGGCTGATCTCGGCGTCCTCGGATGCCGGTGATGCGGCCGGTTCGCCGTGTGGTCCCACCTGGATCGTGATGCCCTTCCAGACGTGCGTGGGCGCATCCGGTTCGGACACCCGATGTCCCACCGACCGAACCGTGCGGACCACGCCGTCGCGACCGATGATCCGGTAGGTCTCGTCCCAATGGCCTTCTCGGTCCGCCACGTGGCTCGCGATCGCGGCTCTCTCGCGATCATCGGGGTGAAGGAGCCGCTGGTGGTCCCACCGATCGCCTACGAGGTCTTCGGTCGGCCAGCCCACGACGGACATGGCCTGGGGACCCAGGTAGGCCATCTGCGAACGCCCGGTGACGGTGTCGATCTCCTCGGTCCACGGGACTGCCGGGAGCTGTTCCAACAGCGTCCGATAGCGCTCCTCCGCCTCTCGCAGTTCCCGCTCCATCTCCTTGCGGTCTGTGATATCGACGTAGACGCCGTGGAAACGGTGGGGGCGGCCCTCGTCATCGCGTGAGAGCAAGCTGCCTTCGTCGTGGAGCCATCGGATCTCGCCGGAGCGCGTGATCACCCGGTAGTCCCGCGACCAGGCTTCGCCTGTGTACTCGGTTTGGACCTGGGATACATACGCCGCTTCGCGATCGTCCGGATGGATCAGCGACAGCCAGAACTGATCGTCCCCGTTCCAGGCGTCCATCGGGTAGCCCAGGAGGCGTTCGATCTGCGGGCTCATGTAGCGGTGCTGGCCGCCTCCGTTCGGAGCACGCTCCCATACATAGGCCATCACGGGGCCCTGGGAGGCGAGCGCTAGGTACCGGGCCTCGGCATCAACCGCGGCTTCCTCCGCAAGCTTGCGCGCGGTGATATCGAGCATGACGCCCTGGAACCGCTGAGGGCGCCCTGCCTCATCCCGCGACAGCAGGGCGGTCTGATCCAACACCCACACCGCCCGGCCGTCCCTGGCCAGGAACCGGAACTCCTCCGAGAAGGGGTTCCCCGTTTCCTTCGAAACCCTCCACGCCTCAAGGACCCATTCGCGATCGTGGGGGTGCAGACGCCCGATCCAGAAGTTGAGCGAGACCCACTCCTCCGGGGTGTAGCCGAGCATTCCCTCGATCTGCGGGCTCGTGTAGTCGGCGCTGCTCACGCTGCCGGGGAGAACGGTCGAGCGATAGACCACCGCGGGGACCTGCTCCACCAAGGTGCGGTAGCGCTCCTCAGCCTGGCGTCGTCCGGAGTCTGCCAGTTGGCGATCGGCGATCTCCAGGGACATGAGCTCGTTCGCCGCCTCAAGTTCGGCGGTGCGCTCTCGGACCCGATGCTCCAGGAGTTCGTTGGCCAGGAGAAGGTCTTGCTCGGCGGACTTCTGGGCGGTGACGTCGAGCATCACGCCGTGCCACGTGCCGGGACGCTCAGGCCCGCCAGGCTCGCGCGCCAAGACCGCGTGATCCCGCACCCAGACGATCCTGCCGTCCGCGGCGATCAGCCGATACGTTCGGATCCACGGTTCGCCGGACCGGTTGTGCCGGTCAAGCGCGTCGAGCTCACGCTCCCGGTCGTCGGGATGCAAGAGCTCGATCCAGATGTCCGGCTGATCCAGCCACTCCTGGCGCGAGTAGCCCAAGACTTCCTGGACGTGTTGGCTCACATAGACGGTGCGGCGCTCATCGTCGGGGTCCATCTCGTAGACGACGGCCGGGACCTGCTCCAGCAATGAGCGGTAACGGGCTTCGGAATCGCGCTGGGCTTGCTCGGCGTCCTTCCGGTCGGAGATGTCCTGGATGACGCCCTGCCAGTACAGCGCCCGCCCATCGTTGTCCCGGATCGATGTCGCTCCGTCGCGCACCCACACGACGTGGCCATCCTTGTGCAGGTAGCGGTATTCGCAATGGAAGTCTTCTCCCGACCGGACCGCTGCCGCCCAAAGTCCTGCGACGCGCGCACGATCTTCAGCATGGATGCTTCTGGGCCAGAGCGACCGGTCCCGCATCCATTCGTCCGGCTCGTAGCCGAACAGCGTCGTCACCTTCGGGCTGACGTAGATGGTGGCCGGTTCGGGTTCGTTGGAATCGATATAGACGATCGCGGGAACATGCTCAACCAGCGCCCGGTAGCGGGTCTCTGAGTCACGCAAAGCCTGAGACGTCTCCATCTCTGCGGTGAGATCCATGACGAGACCCATCCGCATAGCCGGTGCTCCGGGGGATCCGGACACCAAGCGACTGACGGTCAACAGATGGAGCACGCGCCCGTCGGGATGGAGATAGCGATACCGCCCGTCGAACCTTCCAGTGAGGGCGCCCGCTTCGATCGCGGCCGCGAGCTTCTCGTGATCGTCCGGATGGATCCGCCGCAGCGCTCCTGCTGGGTTTCACCGAGGAATATCTCGGGGGTGATGCCCAGGAGCTCCTCGCATCGCGGACTCATGTAGACGAGGGTCCCGGCGGGTTCATCCATCCGGACCATGTAGGTCACTGTGCGGGCACGCGTGAGTAGTTCTTGGAACAGTTCTGGTGGGGGCGCCTGGCCGATCCTCGGCTCCGAAGCTGTTGCCTTGCGGGACATGTGGCGAGCCTACCCTGTTCGGGGCGCGAGCGCCTACCGCACTTGCTGTCGGTCATCCCCACGCTCATCCCGCATACTGCACCGAACGAAAGGGGAGATGACATGAGCACGATGAGTCGGATGCGAGCGGTGATCATCGGCATGAGCCTGATGCTCACCCTCTTCCTGGCCGCACCCGCTTCGGCCGCCACGGGCCTGCGACACCAGATGCTGGACGCAACCAACGACTCGCGAGCCACACGTTCGGTGCCCAGGCTCCTCTTGAACGATCGCATGTCGCGCGTAGCCCATCGGCATAGCGTGGCGATGGCGAACGCCGGAACGCTCTTCCACACATCGAACGTGCAGACCTACCTGTCCGGGGTCCATTGGCACATATGGGGAGAGAACGTCGGCATGACGAGCGGCTCCATCACACAGATAGAGCGGATGTTCATGCACAGCGCCCCGCATCGCAACAACATCCTGGATCGCGCCTTCAAACACGTGGCGATCGGCGTGTACGAACACGGTGGCAGGCTCTGGGTCACCGTGTTCTTCTACGGGTAGGGCGCCCCGCGCCCTAGCCGAAGTACGGGTCTTGTCCAGCGACGGCGAGCGCGTTCAGCGCCCGAGATGAGCTACCAGCCCCCACTGGCCGCCGTTGCCGGTCTACGTCCAGAAGACGACGTCGACGCCCCACGATCTGAAGAATGTGGCCGCTGCGTGATCCACCCCGCTTTCGCGCCGGGGTCGCCCGGGCGCCGGACCATGTTGGCGGATCGGCGCCGTCTCGCCACCAGCGCGCTGGGCGTCGGCGCCTCGATCCGCCCTCGCGGTCATGGTCGACGAACTCGTGGCCACGGTGCAGCGGTGTTCGTCATGAATATCATGCGGGTCTAGCCGGAGATGCGGCCGCCGAAGACGAACGAGCCGAAACTGTCGATGCTGCGGTAGTTGACCTCGCCGCCCGGGCCCGAGTGCGCCGCGTCGATCATCATCCCGCCGCCCACGTACAGACCGACGTGACTCACCGGGGTGTAGAAGAAGACGAGGTCGCCGGGGACCAGATCGGCCCGTGAGACGTGGGGGAGCATCGCGGCCATGAGCGCGCTGGAATGGGGCAGGCTGATCCCCGCGTGGGCATATGCCCACATGACCAGGCCCGAACAGTCGAACCCGACCGATGGGTCCGCGGCCCCCCAAACGTACTGGGTGCCGATGACCGACTTGGCGTAAGAGATCGCGATCTCGGCGGCGCTCCCTTTCGGGGTAGGGGGAGGGGTGTAGGTTCCGCCGCTTCCGGTATTGCCGGATCCGCCGCTTGCGGCTTGGGCGGCCGCGGCCACCCTCTGCGCGGCCACCACCGAGGCGTGCCAGGAGCCATAGATCTGGGTGTAGTAGCGCCTGGCCTTCGAGTCGGCGGCGTCGATCTGTGCCTTGCGGTCGGCGATGATCTGGAGTTGCTTCTTGGCGTCGGCCGCGGCGGCGGCGTAGATCTTGCGAGCGGCGTCCGCCTGGACCTGCGCCGACTGG
>JBBRTK010000083.1:0-9519 GCA_038244455.1 Actinomycetota bacterium | reverse complement strand
GCGACCTGGGCCGGCAGATCCGGCGGGCGTTCGTGGCGGGGGAGCCCGGCCACGTCCTCCTGGCCGCCGACTACTCCCAGATCGAACTCCGGATCCTGGCGCATCTGTCCGGTGACGCGGGCCTGCGCGAGGCGTTCGAGGCGGGCGCGGACATCCACGCGGCCACCGCGGCCAAGGTCTTCGGGCTCCCGCTGGACGCGGTCGACCCGGAGCTGCGCCGGCGGGCCAAGGCGGTCAACTACGGCCTGGCCTACGGGATGAACGCGTGGGGCCTGGCCACCCGGCTGGACATCGCCCCCGACGAGGCCCAGGAGATCATGGAGGGGTACTTCGAGGGGTTCCCCGGCATCAGGAGCTATCTGGACGCCCAGGTCGGGCGAGCTACCGTGGAGGGCTTCACCGAGACGATCCTCGGGCGCCGCCGCTACATCCCCGAACTCCAGGCGTCGAACCCGCGCATCCGCGACCTGGGGCGGCGTCAGGCGCTCAACGCCCCCATCCAGGGGAGCGCCTCCGATGTCTTCAAGGTGGCCATCATCGCGGTGGACGCCGCGCTGACGGAGCACGCGGACCTGGACTGTCACATCCTGCTGAACGTCCACGACGAGCTGGTCTTCGAGGTCCCAGAGGCCAACGTGAAGGCCGCGGCCGAGATCATCAAGGAGTGTATGGAACACGCCTTCGAGCTGGACGTGCCCCTGCTGGCCGACATCGGCTGGGGCCCCAACTGGGCCGAGGCCGCCCCGGAGGGCCACTGACCTCGCGTTGACGGCCGCTCCCGGCCGCAACTACCATCCTTCTTGGCGGCAGGGATTCCTGCGCCGCTCGCAAATCCAAAGCCGCGAGTCGGTGAGTCCTCGCCCGCCGGGAGGAGAACCACACCATGAGTGATGTAGGGACCACCACGGGCACCGACGTGCCCGCAGAACCTGAAGCCCCAGAAACCGTCGAGGTAGCGGTCCCCGCGCCCGCCCCCGTGGTGCACGAGCGCGACCTGACGCCCGAAGAGCTGATCGCGGCCCTGGAGGCCTCGTTCCGCGACTTCAACGACGGAGACATCGTCGACGGAGAGGTCGTGAAGATCGACCGGGACGAGGTCCTGTTGGACATCGGCTACAAGTCCGAAGGCGTGATCCCGTCCAAGGAGCTGTCCATCCGTCACGACGTGGACCCGAACGAGATCGTGAAGGTCGGTGACAAGATCGAGGCCTTGGTGCTCCAGAAGGAGGACAAGGAGGGCCGGCTGATCCTTTCCAAGAAGCGCGCGCAGTACGAACGCGCCTGGGGCAAGATCGAGGAGGTCATGACCTCGGGCCAGACCATCAAGGGCCCGGTCATCGAGGTCGTTAAGGGCGGACTCATCCTGGACATCGGCCTGCGCGGGTTCCTGCCCGCCTCGCTGGTGGACCTGCGCCGGGTCCGCGACCTCGTGCCGTTCGTCGGCACAGAGCTGGAATGCAAGATCATCGAACTGGACCGCAACCGGAACAACGTGGTGCTCAGCCGCCGCGCGTTCCTGGAGGAGTCGCAGTCCGAGGGCCGCAAGACCTTTCTCACGCAGCTCACGAAGGGTGAACGCCGTAAGGGCACGGTGAGCAGCATCGTGAACTTCGGGGCGTTCGTCGATCTGGGCGGCGTGGACGGACTGGTCCACGTGTCCGAACTGAGTTGGAAGCACGTGGATCACCCGCAGGAGGTCGTCACGGTCGGCCAGGAGGTCGACGTCGAGGTGCTCGATGTTGACCTCGATCGCGAGCGCGTCTCGCTGTCGCTGAAGGCCACCCAGGAAGACCCCTGGAAGGAGTTCGAGCGGAAGTTCAAGGCCGGGGAGATCCTGGACGGTCAGGTGACGAAGCTCGTTCCGTTCGGGGCCTTCGTTCGAGTGGCACAGGGGATCGAGGGCCTGGTCCACATCTCCGAACTGAGCCACGAGCACGTGGACACGCCAGAGTCGGTGCTGTCGGTTGGCGACGATGTGCAGGTCAAGGTCATCGACGTGGACGTGAGCCGGCGCCGCGTGAGCCTGTCCATGCGCCAGGTCACCGCCGCGCCTGCGACCGCTCGCAAGCCCGAGATCGAGGAGGAGGCGGCTGCGCCGGAGGTTGCGCCCGGGCCGGAGATGGTCTCCACCATCGCCGTGCCGCAGGCCATCCTGGATGCGGTCGCCGAAGCCGAGTCCGACGTGACCGAAGCCGAGGCCCCTGAGGCCGAGATGGTCGTGGCCGCCCCGGCGCCGGAGCCCGCCCCGCAACCGGAGCCCGAACCGGCGGCGGTCCCCGAGCCGGAGGCCGAAGTCGAAGTCGAGGTCGAGGTCGAGGCTCCTGCGGCACCCGCAGCCGAGCTCGAAGCGGCTCCGGCGCCTGTCGAGGAGGTCGCGGCCACCGACGAGGTTTCCCTGGAGTCGATCCTGGAAGACCTTAAGCGGCGCGAGGGCCGTTCCGAATAGGGAAGGATGGCCGGGCCCCGCTAGGGGCCCGGCGCCGACCCCGCGCCCATGCTGTTCGTCGGACTCACCGGGGGGATCGGTTGCGGCAAGTCCACCGCAGCGCGCATGCTGGCCGACCTGGGTGCCGTCGTGCTCGACGCCGACGCGCTCGCCCGTGAGGCCTCGCTCTCCTCATCGCCGCGGTTCGCCGAGATCGCCGGGTTGTTCGGTCCGGATGTCGTGCGGCCCGACGGCGAACTCGACCGCGCGGCCGTGGCCACCGTCGTCTTCGCCGACCCCGCCAAGCTGCGGGCGCTGGAAGCCGTGATCCACCCGGTGGTCGAAGCCAGGATCCAACAGGAGCTGACCCGCTATGCCGGCACCGACACCGTCGTCGTGCTCGATTCGCCGCTGCTGATCTCGATGGGGACGAGCGAGCGCTGCGACACCGTCGTGGTCGTCGCCTGTTCGCCCGAACGCCGCCTCGCCCGGCTCTTGGAACGAGGGATGGAGGAGAACGACGCGCGGGCTCGCATGGCGGCGCAACCCCCACTTGAAACGATCGCGCCTCACGCCGACCACATCCTGGACAACGACGGGACCGAAGCGGAGCTCCGAAGTCAGGTTCAGCGCTTGTGGTCCGAGCTGGAGCCCCGCTGATGGCCCGGACCCCGTCGGTATCATCAACGACGTGAAGTTCAAGGCCGTGTTCTTCGACGCCGGAGAGACCCTGGTCCACCCCGCGCCCTCCTTCCCGGAGCTGTTCTCGGCGGTGCTCACGCGCGAAGGCCACCCGAGGACGGACGACGAGGTTCGGCATGTTTCGAGCGTCATCTCCGAGCGCTTCAGCGCGTCCGCCAAGGCCAACGACCTGTGGACCACCAGCCCTGAGCGCTCCGAACGGTTCTGGGGGAGCGTCTACGACCTCATGATCGAAGCGCTGGAACTCCCGTCCGGGAACGGTCTGCGCGCCACCCTCTACGCGGAATTCACCGACCTGTCGAACTACGCCCTGTTCGACGACGTGCCCGGCGCCCTGGCCCACCTGCGGTCCGAAGGGGTCATCCTGGGCATCGTGTCGAACTTCGAGCCGTGGCTCGAGGACCTGTTGGGCTCATTGGGCGTGCGCGACGCATTCCCCGTCCGGGTGATCAGCGGCCGGGAAGGCATCGAGAAACCCGACCCGCATATCTACGAACTCGCGATGGAGCGCGCGGGCGTGACGCCCGCCGAATCGGCCTACGTGGGCGACAACCCGGAGTTCGACGTCGATCCACCGGCGGCGCTCGGGATGTTCCCCGTGCTGATCGACCGCCGGAACCGCCACCCTGAGCACACCGGCACCCGTCTCACGCATCTGGACCAACTCGCGGAAGTCCTGGCATGACCGACCGCGTCTACACCGCCGACGCTGCGAACGCGGCCCTTCAAGACCTGCGCGAACGGCTGCCGCGCCTGCGCGAGGCGCGCCGCCGCTTGGTGGGGGCAAGCGCCCGCATCACCGATGCCGTGGCCTCGGACGGCGGCGGGGTCGCCGGCACCGACTGGTTCAAGGCCCAACTCGAACTCAAGGCCGAGGTCGAACACCTGGCGAAGGAAGGCATCCTCCTGCGCGATCCCGAGAAGGGCCTGGTGGACTTCCCCGCCGAGCGCGAGGGAAGGCGCGTGTTCCTCTGCTGGCAACTCGGGGAGGATTCGGTCAGGTTCTTCCACGAGGAGACCAGCGGCTTCAGCACGCGGAAGCCGTGGTGACCGACCGCCCCACCGTCGTGATCCTGGGTCCCCGCGATGAACCGCCGCCGGGGATCGAGCGCGCCCACGAGCACGCTGAGCTCCGGTCCGCGCACGGTGACATCGAACTGCGCGAGGTCTTGCCCGGCGCCGACGCTCTCTTCTTCTGGCGGGCCAGCCGCCGGGACCTCGAGGCCGCCTGGGGCGCCGCCGACCGGCTCCGCTGGATCCAGACAGCCTCCGACGGCGTTGACGGCCTGCTGTTCCCCGCCCTCATCGCCGCCGACACCACCGTGACCAACGGCCGGGGCATCTTCGACGACGCGATCGCCGAGTGGGTGATCGGCGCGCTCCTGGGCTTCGCGACGCGCATCCCGGAATCCTTCGCCGCGCAGCGACAGCATCGCTGGATCTCCGGCGAGACCGAACGGCTGGCTGGTTCCCACCTCCTGGTGGTTGGGCCGGGGCCGATCGGGCGCGCCGTGGCAACGCGAGCGCGCGCCCTGGGTATGGATGTAGCCGCCGTCGGCCGTACATCTCGGCCCGACGACCTCTTCGGACAGATCCGCAGCGTTGCCGAACTCACCCACGCGGTCGCCGGGGCGGACGTGGTGCTGGACACGCTTCCACTCACGCCCGAGACCCGACATCTGTTCAACGCTGAGGTCTTCGCCGCCATGCGACCAACGGCCCGCTTCGTGAACGTCGGCCGGGGCGCCACGGTGGATGAGCCGGCGCTTATCCGCGCGCTGCAGGCGGGACAGTTGGCCGGGGCCGCGCTCGACGTCTTCGAGACCGAACCGCTGGCGGCCGACAGCCCACTCTGGGATCTGCCCGGCGTGGTGATCAGCCCGCACATGTGCGGGGATTTCCAAGGCTGGGAGAACGTGGCCGTCGAGCTGTTCCTGGACAACCTGGGTCGCTTCGCTCGCGGAGAGGACCTCCGGAATCGGGTGGACAAACACGCCGGGTTCGGGGTCGGTTGATAGGGTCGGAGACATGGGCGAGCCGGTGATCATCGTTGAAGGATTGAAGAAGTCCTACGGGGATGTCGAGGCCGTCAAGGGCATCGATCTGCACGTCGAGCAAGGCGAGGTCTTCGCGCTCCTGGGACCGAACGGCGCCGGGAAGACCACGACGACGGAGATCCTGGAGGGCTACCGGACCAGGACGTCGGGCTCGGTCAGCGTGCTCGGCTATGACCCCGCCCACAACGACCACGAGATGAAGCGACGGATCGGGATCGTCCTCCAGTCCACCGGCATCGACCCCTTCCTCACGGTTCGCGAGACGGTCGATCTCTACGCCGCCTACTACGATCACCCGCGCAACATCGACGAGGTCATCGACCTGGTCGGGCTGGGGGAGAAGCGGACCACCCGCGTGAACAAGCTGTCCGGCGGCCAGCAGCGGCGCCTCGACGTCGCGGTCGGCCTGGCCGGTGATCCGGAGATGCTGTTCCTGGACGAACCGACCACCGGGTTCGACCCGAACGCCCGGCGCAACGCCTGGGAGATCGTCAAGAACCTCACGACGATCGGCAAGACCGTGTTCCTCACGACCCACTTCATGGACGAGGCGCAGTACCTCGCGCACCGGGTAGCCGTGATCGCGAAGGGCGAGATCGTCGCCGAGGGCACGCCGGAGACGCTGGCCGGCCGCGATCAGATGAAGGCACGGATCCGCTACCGCGCTCCGGCCGGTTCGACGACGCCGCCGCTCGGCGACGGTGTAGCGCAGCAGGACGGCTCGGTCGAACTCCGCACGGACGACCCGACCCCCGCCGTTCACTCCCTCACATCGTGGGCCGTGGAGCACGGGTACTCGTACGAGGCCCTCGACGTGAGCCGGCCCTCGCTCGAGGACGTCTACATCGAACTCACCGGCGGCGAGGAGGGCACCGAATGACGGCCTCCGCGAAGCTCGCCGGTCGCCAGGTCCGCTTCACGAACAAGGCCTTCTGGCGGAATCCGGCCAGCGCATTCTTCACGTTCGTTTTCCCGCTGATGTTCCTCGTGATCTTCACCTCGCTGCTGGGGGGCGGGGATATCATCATCGAGAAGATCCCGCTGCCCGGCGGGAAGTTCTTCAACGTGACGCTCCCGCTCGCGACCTACTTCGTGGGCGCGATGGCGACCTTCGGGGTCATCTCGGCCTGCTTCACGAACATCGCGATGAGCGTCACTTTCCAGCGCGATCAGGGGATCTTGAAGCGCGTGCGGGGGACACCGTTGCCCTCGTGGGCCTACCTGTTCGGTCGGGTGGTCCACGCGTTGTTCGTCGCGAGCATCCTGGTAACGATCACCCTCATCTTCGGGCGCCTCTTCTACGGTGCGAGCATCCCAACCGGGGGACCGCTCCTGGAGTTCACCCTGACGCTCGTCGTGGGGGCGCTCTCGTTCACGGCACTGGCGCTCGCCTTGACCTCCATCATCCCCAACGCCGATGCAGCGCCGCCGATGGTGAACGCGATCGTCTTACCGCTGCTGTTCCTCTCGGGGATCTTCATCCCGCTCGGGGCGACCGCACCGCAGTGGATCAAGACGGTGAGCGGCATCTTCCCCGTTCGCCATTTCGCCGACGCCATGCGCAGCACCTACTTGGGGAACACGGCGCTGAAGACGCCGATCGGCATCCTCCACCCGTACCACATCGCGTGGGGCGATCTGCTGATCATCGCCGCGTGGGGGTTGGTTGGGCTCGTGCTCGCAGTTCGGAAGTTCAGCTGGGAGCCACGGAAGTAGCCGACGGTTCCGGGGGTCCGTGCTAGGCTCCGGCCGTGCCGGGGCGGTTTCGCCCGGGTGGAAGCAGGCGCGATCAGGGGGGCCTTCCAGATGCGCAAGTCGCTGTTCGTTGTAGTAGTGATGGCGCTCGTCGTCGCCGCGTGCGCCTCGAGCACGGTCGGCACGGGTGGTACGCCGACCACGTCGACCACGTCGTGTGACAAGGCGAGCCTGCACCTGCTGAACGCCGGCCAGCTGACCATCGCGACCGACAGCCCGGTGTACAGCCCCTGGTTCAAGAAGAACACGCCCTCGAACGGGATGGGCTATGAGAGCGCCCTCGCCTACGCGGTGGCGAGTCAGCTCGGCTTTGGTCAGTCCGAGGTCAAGTGGGTGGTCGAGCCGTTCAACAAGAGCTACGCGCCGGGGCCAAAGGACTTCGACTTCGACATCAACGAGGTCTCGATCACGCCGGAGCGCTCTCAGGTCGTTTCCTTCAGCACCGGCTACTACGACGATGCCCAGGCCCTGGTTGCCGTCAAGGGTACGCCGATCGCGAGCGCGACCACGGTCGCGGGTCTGAAGCCCTACAAGCTCGGCGATCAGATCGGGAGCACGAGCCTGCAGTTCATCTCGACCGTGATCCAACCCACCCAGCAGCCGGCGGTGTTCGACACGCTGAACGAGGCGAAGTCCTCGTTGAACGCGGGCCAGATCGACGGCGTCGTCACGGACCTTCCGACGGCGGACTACTTCCAGTATCAGGTCAAGAACGGGACCGTCGTCGGCCGGTTCGCGCCTGCGGGCGAGCAGTTTGGGCTGCTGTTCCAGAAGGGGAACCCTCTGGTCACCTGCGTGGATCAGGCGCTGGCGACGCTCGCCACCAACGGCACGATCCAGCAGCTTCAGGACACGTGGCTGCAAAGCTACGCGGCCTACCCGGTGATCAAGTAAGACCGGCGGGAGTGCCGGAATGAGCTACGGGGGACCGTCGGACCTCGGCGAAGGAACGCAACCGCAACCGGGACCGCCCGGGGTCCGCGACGGAGGTTTCGCCCGCGGCTCCAAGTTGCTCGGCGGGCGGCGGGCGGTACTCGTCTCGACGGCCAGCACGGTGATCTTCTTCATCGTGATCGGGCTGGTCCTCTATCTGGCCCCGGGGTTCAAGGCGTTCCAGAAGGAGTTCCTGAACTGGCACGCGATGAAGCAGTCCTTCTTCGGTGATCCGTCCCATGGCGATCCACCACTATGGCGAGCGTTCCTCGTCAACGTGAAGATCTTCCTGATTGCCGAGCCCTTGATCTTGATCCTGGCGCTGGTGATCGCCGTCATCCGTCAGATCCCCGGCCCTGTGTTCCTGCCGTTCCGTCTCGTCGCCATCGTCTACACGGACTTCTTTCGAGGCGTTCCGACCCTGCTCGTCATCCTGATGTTCGGCTTCGGGCTCCCGGCCCTCGGCATCCGCGGCCTGTCGGAGCAGTCCGTCATCGTCTACGGCACCGTGGCACTCGTCCTTTCGTATTCTGCGTACGTGGCTGAGGTCTACCGAGCCGGCATCCAATCCGTGCACCCGAGCCAGATCGCAGCTGCGCGGTCCCTGGGGCTGTCTCGGTGGCAGAGCCTTCGCTTCGTAGTCATCCCGCAGGCGGTGAGGAGGGTCGTGCCGCCGCTCCTGAACGACTTCATCTCCCTACAGAAGGACACTGCCCTCGTCTCCACTCTCGGTGCTATCGAAGTTGTGCGGGCTGGGAACATCTACGCCGCCGACCGGTTCAACTTCTCCAGTTTCACCGTGGCGTCCATCCTCTTCATCCTGCTGACCATCCCGATGGCTCGGTTCACAGATAGGTTGCTGGCGAAGCAGCGTGCGGCCCGAGAGGCGGGTGGCATTCGATGAGCGACGCCATCCGTCTCGAAGGGGTCCGGAAGAGCTTTGGCGATAACCGGGTGCTCAACGGGATCGATCTCACGGTGCAGGAGCACGAGGTCATCTGTCTCATCGGCGCCTCCGGGTCCGGGAAGTCGACGATGCTGCGCTGTATCAACGTCCTTGAACCGGTCGACGCCGGACACATCTTCATCGGTGGGGATGAGATCACGGGCGAGGGTATCGACGAGAATGCCGTACGTCGCAAGGTTGGCATCGTCTTCCAGTCATTCAACCTCTTCCCGCACATGACCGTACTGCGGAACATCACCCTGGCGCCCCAAGAGGTTCTCGGGACCTCGAAATCTCGCGCCGAGGCCGAGGCGCGCGAACTGTTGGATCGGTTCGCCTTGACAGATCGCGCGGACGACTATCCCGACCGGCTCTCCGGAGGGCAGCAGCAGCGGGTCGCCATCATGCGCGCCCTCGCCATGAACCCCGACATCATGTTGCTCGACGAGGTCACGAGCGCTCTGGACCCCGAGCTGGTGGCCGAGGTGCTCGACGTGATCCGCGAGCTCGCCGCCGGCGGGATGACCATGCTGCTGGCTACCCACGAGATGGGGTTCGCGAAGGACATCGCTACGCGCGTCTGCTTCCTGGACGAGGGCGTGATCCTGGAAGAGGGTCCGCCGGATCAGATCTTCTCGAGCCCACGCGAAGAGCGGACCCAGCAGTTCCTGCAGCGCATCGTGGCCGCCGGCCGGATGTAG
>JBBRTK010000082.1:0-9674 GCA_038244455.1 Actinomycetota bacterium | reverse complement strand
GCGATGATCCGGTACTCCATGAGGAACGGGTCCCCGGCACGGTCGACCCGCGCTTCCTCGGTCATCACGTCGGGGAAGTCGTCGGGGTGCGTGATCGACGCCCACAGGTCGTCGTTGAGCAGTTCCTCAGAGGTGTAACCGAGGATCCGGACGGCTTGCGGGCTGATATACGCGGTTCGCGTGCCGGTGGGACTGGTCGGGTCATCGATCTCGGTGTACGTGATGGCGGGGATCTGTTCGACGAGGGTTCGGAGCCGGACCTCGGCAGCGCGGAGTTCTCGGAGGATGGCGGCTTCGCGGCCGGTCACGACCTCGCGGACCAAAAGCACGTCGTCTCCGCCCTCACCCAGGACGTGTTCGGTGGTGATCAGGCCGGCGAGCGGTTCCTGCCAGAGGCCCAGCGTCTCGGTGGTGGACCTCAGAACCTGCTCTCGAGTGGCTCCGAGCAGCCGGAGGAAGGCCTGATTCACCTCGAGGACGACGCCGTCGCCGGACGCGACGAGGAGTCCCTCGGTGTTCTCGTGGAACAACAGCCGAAGGACCCCCGCGGGCAGCGAGGTGAGATCGCCATACGTCATCGGTTCGGGCATCGACCGGAACGGGGGCACCCTTGATGGTCAGTTCCTACCTATCTAGTCCCATAGCCGTTCCATATGCCACCGGTCGTTGGCCCGGTCGTGGTAGAGGTCCCACACGGCCCCCCCGCTGGCCTCGACCCGCCAGTACTCGCGTTCGCGTCCGTCCTCCCACCACCGTCCTTCGATCTTCCACTTCCCGATGACGTCGACCACCTGGTAGCGCCTGCCCCGCCATTCGAATACCGAGGGCATCCCGGCATCGCGTTCGACCTGCACTTCCTCGTCGTACCGCTTCACCATGGCCACAAGCCCCATACCCAGACGGTCCCATCGACACGAACTCCATCCGAACACCTGTTCGAGTGGGGGATGAATGTACCCTCGACCTCCGACATCCGTCAAGACGCCATCGAACCGACATCGGGTGGCGCCCGCGCGTTCATCCTGGGCGGCGTAGGCTGGCGCTGTGAGGGTTTTCGCTCCGACAGAGACGGTGATACTGCGCGAGATATGGGGCGATCGGATCTTCGCGGCGCGCCCCGCGCTCGTGATCGCCGACACGCCCGGACTGCAGCAGTTCTACAAGCCTCCCGCAGTGGACACCCGGATCGCCGTCGGCGCCGACGGTCACGAACTCCGCCTGCCTGTCGGCGAGTGGCGGATGGAGGCCTCGCCCGCGGGCGCCCGCCACGTGCTGTCGTTCGCTTTCCCCGACACGCCGTATGCCGTCCTGATGTTCTGGGACCACGGGTTCCGGTTCGGCGGCTGGTACGTGAACCTCCAATCGCCGCTGGAGCGGACGCCGCTCGGCTTCGACACCAGGGAGCACCTGCTGGACGTGGTCATCGCCGCGGACCGAGGCGCGTGGCGCTGGAAAGACGAGGATGAGCTCGTGGAAGCGATCGACCTGGGACTGTTCACCGAACAAGACGCCGTGTGGTTCCGGTACTGGGGCGAACGAGCGGTGGAACACATCCTCCTGCGGGAGCCTCCGTTCGACGCGCCCTGGGAGCAGTGGCGGCCCGATCCCGCGTGGCCCACACCGTCGCTCGGCCCCGACTGGGCCAAGATGTTCTCCCCCGCGTAAGGGTTGTCGCGGCGACGTATCTGCGGGACCGTAGGTGCCATGTCCGACATCTCCGAACTCCGTTCGCGCTTCCCCGCACTCGCCCAGGCCGGGCCCGACGGCCGGCCCGCCGTGTGGACGGACTGCCCGGGCGGCTCACAGGTGCCCGACACGGTGATCGAGGCTATGGCCGGCCGTCTGCGCCGGGGCGTGTCGAACACCCACGGCGCGTTCTCGGTGAGCCGCGAGACCGACCAGCTGATCGCCGAGGCACGCTTGGCGGGCGCGGCCCTCACCGGTGCAGACCCCGGCGAGATCGTCTTCGGCCAGAACGCGACCTCGCTGCTGTTCTCGCTCTCGCGCGCTTTCGCGCGAACGCTCGCGCCGGGGGACGAGATCGTCGTCACCCGCCTTGACCACGACGCGAACATCCGGCCCTGGGTCATGGCCGCCGAGGACGCCGGCGCAACCGTTCGATGGGTCGACGTGCGAACCGACGACGTCACGCTTGACCTGGATTCGTTCGACGCGGCGTTGTCGGGGCGGACCCGGCTGGTCGCGGTCACCCTGGCATCGAACGCCGTGGGGACCATGCCGCCCGCCGCCGAGCTGGTTCGCCGGGCGCATGCAGTCGGAGCCTTGGTGGCGCTGGACGGCGTGCATCTGGCTCAGCACCGCGCGCTCGACCTTCACGGTCTGGATGCCGACATCCTCGCGTGCTCTCCCTACAAGTTCTTTGGCCCGCATCTGGGGATCCTGGCGGTGCGGCGCCGGCTCCTGGATGAATGGTCGCCCTACAAGGTGCGTCCGGCCGAGGACATCGCGCCCGGCCGTTGGGAGACGGGGACCCAGAACCACGAGGCCTTCGCCGGGTTGGTGGCCGCGGTCGCCTACCTCGCGGACGCCGGGACGAGCCATGGCGGCGCCCTCGTCGGCGCGACAACCCGCGAGCGGGTGCTCGCAGCCTATGAGACCTTCGCGGTCCACGAGAACGACCTCACGCGCCGGTTCCTGGATGGCGCCGCGGAGATCCCCGGACTTCGCCTCTACGGCATCGCCGACCCCTCTCGCGTGGACGAGCGAACACCCACGTTCTCGATCACGCTCGAGGGCCGCCACCCGCTGGCGCTTTCCGAGGAGCTGGGGCGCCGCGGCATCTACACGTGGGAGGGCCACTACTACGCGATCGAGTTGTTCGACCGGCTGGGGCTCAACCAAGGGGGCGGCGCGGTCCGGATCGGGTTCTGTCACTACCACTCGGCCCAGGAGGTCGACCGGGTGCTGGGCGAGCTGGGCAGCCTGGCGCGCGGTTAGCCGCCGCCGGTACAATCCCCGGGACCTCCTACCAGCGAACTCCCTCGAAAGGACCTTCGTGCGCATCATCATCCTGGGCGGTGACGGCTATCTCGGCTGGGCCACCGCCATGCGGTTCTCCAACAAGGGCCATGAGGTCCACGTCGTCGACAACTACCTCCGTCGCACGGCCCACCAAGAGGCCGGGACCGACTCGCTCACGCCCATCCTCGACAACCTCCCGGAGCGCGTCGCAGCCTGGAAGGACGTTACGGGCAAGGAGATCGGCGTTACCGAGGGCGACCTCTGCGACTGGGCCGTCACCGAGAAGGTCTTCCGCGACTTCCAGCCTGAGGCCGTCGTGCACTACGGAGAGATGCCCAGCGCGCCCTACTCGATGAAAGACCGGGAACACGCGGTGTTCACCCAGACCAACAACGTGGTCAACACGCTCAACGTCATCTTCGCGATCGAGCAGTTCGCGCCGGACGCCCATCTGGTCAAACTCGGCACCATGGGCGAGTACGGCACGCCGAACATCGACATCGAAGAGGGCTACATCACCATCGAGCACAAGGGGCGCACCGACACCCTGCCCTTCCCCAAGCTTCCCGGCAGCTTCTACCATCTGTCGAAGGTCCACGATTCGCACAACATCCATTTCGCTTGCCGGGTCCGCGGGCTGCGGGCGACCGACCTCAACCAGGGCGTCGTCTACGGCATCGAGACCGACGAAACCGTGCTCGACGAGCGGCTCCTCACGCGCTTCGACTACGACGACGTGTTCGGCACCGCGCTCAACCGGTTCTGCCTCCAAGCGGTCATCGGTCATCCGCTCACTGTGTACGGCAAGGGTGGGCAGACGCGCGGCTACCTCAACATCGTGGACACGCTGGAGTGCGTCGAGCTGGCGGTGGCGAACCCGGCCGATCGGGGCGAGATGCGCGTCTACAACCAGTTCACCGAGCAGTTCTCGGTTCGCCAGCTGGCGGAGATCGTCCAGAAGGCCGGCGCCGAGGTCGGCCTGTCGGTCACGGTCGACTCCATCGAGAACCCCCGGGTCGAGCTGGAGGAGCACTACTTCAACGCCCAGCACACCAAGCTCCTGGATCTGGGCCTGCAGCCGGATCTGCTGTCCGAGACGCTGGTGGAGTCGATGTTCGCGGTGATCGAACGCTATAAGGACCGCGCCATCGTGGACCACATCCTGCCGCGCGACCGCTGGCGTCCTTCGGCCTGATCCATGCCGGCCCTGCGAGCACTCGGCGCTGCCGCGGCGCTCGTGTACCTCCTCGTGGCGTTCCGTCGGTATAACCGGCGCCAGATCAGCCGGCTGAACCTGATCATCAGCTTCGTGCTGGCGCTCGCGATCATCGCGCTGGCCATCACGCCCGGTTCCTTCAACCCGCTGTTCGACACGTTCAACTTCAAGGCCGGGAACGACCGCCGCTTGGTCTTCGTGCTGATGATCGCCGTGCTCGCGCTCTTCGGGCTCCTCCAACGCGCGCAGGCCAGCGCCGACGCGAACGAACGGAGTATCCGGCTGCTGGTCGAAGCCCTGGGGCAGGAGCGGTTCGACTGGGAACGGGCCGCGGCACTGCCGGAAGGCCCGCGGCTGGTCACCGTCTCGCCGGCGTTCAACGAGGCGGAGAACGTCACCCACGTCATCGACCAGATCCCCAAGGAACTCTCCGGGTATCACGTGATCCCGCTGGTGGTCAGCGACGGCTCCGACGACGGCACCGCCGACGTCGCCCGCGCCGCTGGGGCCTTCGTGGCGGAGCTCCCCATCCGGCGCGGGGGCGGCTTGGCGCTTCGCGTCGGCTACGACATCGCCCTGCGCCTGGGGGCCGACATCGTGGTCACGCTGGACGCCGACGGCCAGCACTTGCCGAGCGAGCTGGCCACCATGATCGGACCGATCGTGAGCGGCGAGGCCGACTACGTGAATGGATCCCGCCTCCTGGGGGAGTTCGAGAAGGAATCCACGCTCCGCCACCTCGGGGTGCACTTCTTCTCAAGGATGGTGACGGTCCTGACGGGACGGCGGATCACCGACCCCTCCTCGGGATATCGGGCCGCGAGGGCCGACCTGCTGAAGCGCCTGGTCCTGGAGCAGGATCAGTTCTGGACCTCGGAGATCCTCATCGAGGCGCTGCGCCATCGCGCGAAGGTCCGCGAGGTGCCGATCACCATCCTGGCGCGCAAGGGCGGCAAGTCGAAGAAGCCGAAGAACCTCAAGTACGGCTGGTATTTCTCGAAGGTGATCATCCAGACCTGGCTGCGCTGACGCTGGGCGCCCCGTCAGTCGCCCGCCGACGCCCACGCGCCGAACGCGGCCCAGAACGGGTCGAGCCCGGGATGCACCAGTGGCCGGTTCCCTTCCGCGGTGACGAGGACACGTCCCTCATCAGGCGCCGTGACCTCTCCCACGATCGCCGCGTCGATCCCCGCCGCGCTCAACGCTGACACGAAGTCGCCGGCCCGCGCCGCTACCACGGTGGCGATGAGCGTTCCCTCGCTGATCGAGATGTACGGGTCGATGCCGACGTGGTCGCAGACCGCGCGCACCTCCGGCCGGACGGGGATGGCGTCCAGATCGACCCGCATCCCGGTGTTCGACGCCATGGCCACCTCAAGCAGTCCTCCAAGGACACCGCCTTCCGTGGCGTCGTGCATCGAGGTGACCCCGTTCTCGCGCAGCCCGAACGCCGCGGCGATCCTGGCCTCCGGGACCACCGTCATCTGCTCGAACAACGCGTCTGCCGCGCGGACGACGTCCGGTCCCAGCGCCCGGGTCAGGCGCTCGGGGAACGTCGCTGCGAAAAGCGCCGTCGCTTCGATCGCGGCGCCTTTGGTCACCACGATCTTGTCCCCCGGCCGAGCCATCGTCGGCGTGACGAACTCGTCCTCAGGCCCCAGCGCGAGGCACGTCGCTCCCCCCACCATCGGGTACGCGCAGCCGTCGTAGCGACCCGTGTGGCCGGTGATCACCGCGATCCCTAGGTCCGCGCACGCCCGGTGGAATCCGTCCCACAGCGCCGTCAGGTCCACATCGGAGATCCCCGGTGGAAGGTTCAGATCCACCGTCATCCAGCGGAGCGGCAGCCCCGAGGTGGCGGCGTCCGAGGCCAGGATGTGCACCGCGAACCACGCCGCGCGCTCCCACCCGTAGACAGGCACGACGAACACCGGATCGGTGGTGAGCGCCATGGCGACCCCGTTCGCGACCCGCACCACCCCTACGTCCACGCCGTGCTGAGGCCCGGCAAGGATGTCGACGTCTGGCGACCCCAGGCGCCGCAAGATGACCTGTTCGAAGAGTTCGGCTGTCGCCTTACCTGTGCGCTGGTCCAGCTGATGCCTCCCAGTGATCGATGAGCGTTCGAAGGTCGCGGGTTGCTTCGACCGGGTCGGACGCCGAGGCGACCGCGGAGATGACGGCGATCCCCGACGCCCCCGAGTCGAAGACCTGCGCCACGTTGTGACGATCGATCCCGCCGATCCCCACGACGGGGATCGATACCGCTCCGCAGACCTCTCGGATCCCGGCGGGGCCCCGTGCTGTCGCTTCCGGCTTGGTTCGGGTAGCCCAGACGGTGACGCCCAGATAGTCGGCGCCGATCGATACGGCCGCCCGCGCCTCCTCGGCGCCCGAGACGCTGATACCAAGGATCGCGTCCGGTCCAAGGCGATCGCGTGCGCGGGCGGGATCATCGGCCTGACCCAGATGCACCCCGTCGGCGCCGCTCTCGATCGCGACATCCAGCCGGTCGTTCACGATGAAGAGCACCCCACGGGATCTGCAGAGCGGGGCAAGGTCCGTCGCGAGCCGGAGGAGGCCGCGGTCGCCCAGCTCGGGGGCGCGGAGCTGGATGGCGGTTGCTCCGCCGTCGAGCGCGGCCGTGACGATCCCGCGATGGCCGTGCGCGGGGCCGAGCGTTCCCGACGTGACGACCATGAGGCGAAGCGCGCGTGGATCCACCGTGTCCCTCCGCCGGCATTACCCGGATCAGGTCCTGCGGGTCGCCGGCGCGTTCCGTCGGCCTCTCAGCCCGGTGACCCGGGCTCCCCGTGGTTCTCCCCAGGAGGATAGCGCCCCCGGGATTCGGCGAGCCTCCCCGCCTCCGTGGGCCATCGGCCCTACAATCGGGCACCTGCTCCGTTCCGCCTTCCCCACGGAGGTCCTGAGACGTCCCGCAGCCTGGCACACGACGCGGCTTCCAGCGACGCCGGCGCTCACGCGTTGGTCACGTTGGATGGCCGCTATCACGTCATCGAGAAGGTGGCGGCCGGTGGCATGGGCGAGGTCTTCCGCGCGCAGGACGCCGTCCTGGCCCGCGAGGTCGCCATCAAGGTCCTGCATCGTTCGCTTTCGGGGGACCCTGGGTTCGTCGATCGGTTCCGGCGCGAGGCTCGCGCGGCCGCCACGCTCAACCATCCGAACATCGTCGCCGTCTACGACTGGGGCGCGGTCGACGGCATCTACTACATGGTCATGGAGTACGTGCGCGGGCGCGGCGTTCGGGATCTCCTGAACGCGAACCACCGCCTGGCACCGGTCCAGGCCACCGAGATCATCGGTCAGACGCTGGTGGCGCTCGAGCACGCGCACGGCCTGGGGCTGGTCCACCGCGACATCAAGCCCGAGAACATCCTGGTGACGAACGACGGCGTGGTGAAGCTGACCGACCTCGGCCTCGCCCGCGCCTACGCGGACGGCACGGCAACCCAGGCAGGCACCGTCGTGGGAACCGTCCAGTACCTGTCCCCCGAGCAGATCCGCGGGGAACCCTCCGACCCCCGCAGCGACCTCTACGCGCTGGGCATCGTCATGTACGAGCTGCTCACGGGCCGGCTCCCCTTCAACGGCGAAACACCGATGGCCATCGCCTACAAGCATCTGTCCGATCACGTTCCCGCCCCTTCGAGCCAGGTGCCGGGCATCGCCCCCGAGCTGGACGCCTTCGTCGCGAGCGCCACCGAACGGAACCGGGAGCTTCGCCCCGAGTCGGCGGCCGAGATGCGCCGCGACCTTCGCTCCATCGAACCGACCCTGACCCCGGCGCGGTCCCTCGCCGCCCTAGTGGCCGACACGCCCGACGTGATACTCGGCGGCGGCGACACCCAACGGGTGGTCGCCGCCACGACCCAAGCCATCCCCCGCGTCGAGCGAACTGCACGCAGACGGGGTCGCAAGGCTTTCATCGGGTTCCTGGCCCTGGCCGTCGTCCTGGCCGGCGGGTGGGCGGCCTGGACCTACGGCGTTCCGCACAAGGCCGACGTGCCCGCCATCCTCGCCACGCCCACGGACGCCGCCCGGGGACAGCTCGAGGCGCTCGGGTTCGTCGTGCGGGTCGATCCGGGCCAGACGTCGCTGAAGGTGGCCGCAGGCCTCGTACTCCGGGTCAAGCCCGCGGTCGGCGCTTCGGCCGCCAAGGGCTCGACCGTCACCATCGTTCCCTCGCTGGGGCCGCCCCCGGTGCCCCTGCCCTCGGTCGTCAAGGAGCCACTCGCGAAGGCGGAGGCCGACATCCGCCATGCCAAGCTCACCGTCGGGAAGATCTCGCACGGGTTCAGCGAGACCGTCGCCGCCGGATCCGTCATCTCCCAGGACCCATCGACCGCCGACGCGCCGCAAGGCAGCCCCGTGGCGCTCGTGGTGAGCGACGGTCCGCCCCCCGTCAAGCTCCCCACGGTGGTCGGGAAGAACCAGGACGCCGCCACCGCCGTCCTCGGGACGAACGGGTTCACGGTCACCGTTCGCCGCGCATTCTCGCAGTCGGTGGCGCTCGGGTTCGTCATCTCGCAGGACCCGTCCACCGCGCAGGCGCCGAAGGGGTCCGCCGTCGCCATCGTGGTCAGCCAGGGGCCGCCCACGTTCAAGATCGCCAGCTACCTCGGGATGACCAGGGACGCGGCCCTCGCGTCGATCACGGCCGACGGACTCCACGCCGACGTGCGGGTGCTGCCGGCCGCGTTCCTGGGAACGGTGGCGGGCCAAGCCCCCACACCCGGAACCACCGTGCACGCCGGCGACACCGTCATCATCTACATCGGCTGAGCACCGGAGGCCCGGGCGGGGACTACGGTTCCAGTTCGGCTCGGGCGCCTTCCTGGTGAGCGTAGCGTTCTTCACCGAAGGGTTCGGCGTGGATGTGGTAGCCGCGGACCTCCCAGAACCCCCGCTTGTTCTTCGCGGCGAACTCCAGACCGGTGAGCCACTTCGCGCTTTTCCAGGCGTAGCGCTTCGGCACGACCAGGCGAAGGGGCCACCCGTGTTCCTCGGAGAGGTCCTCTCCTCCGTTGCGCCATGCCACCAGCACGTCGTCATCGTCCATCGCCTGCAGCGAGAGGTTCGAGGTGTAGCCGTACTCGCAGTGGGCGATGACCCAGCGAGCCTCGGCGGCCGGCTTGCACAACTCCTTAAGCGTCCGGAAGCTCACGCCCTCCCAGGTGTTGTCCAGCGTGCTCCAGCCGGTGACGCAATGCATATCTGCGTCGATCTTCGCGTTCGGAAGTTCGCGCAGCTGTTGGTAGGAGAGCGTCATCGGGTTCTCGACCAGGCCGGAGAGCTCCAGCGGCCAGTTCGTGCCGTCGAACTTCGGGATGGGTCCATAGTGCAGAACCGGCCAGGTCTTCACCAGCCGCTGCCCGGGCGGGATCCGATGCGCGATCTCCTCCGGGTAGTTCTTCGTGAACATGCCCATGTGTGCTCCTTCAGCCCAGGATGGACG
>JBBRTK010000081.1:0-9766 GCA_038244455.1 Actinomycetota bacterium | reverse complement strand
CTTCGCCCGTGGGGAGCCACTCCTGGCGGAAGGTCTCCGCGAAGGCGCCCCGATCGTCCGCGAACGTCGCGAGCACCTGGAGCCGCACGCCGGGGATCTGCGTCAGGGCACTCATCCGCCGCGCCCCCCCGCCTTCATGCGGGCGAGGATACCGGCAAGACGTGTGCAGGTCGCGGCTAGGGTTGGCTGGGTTCGGCGAACGAGGCCACGGTTCGCGCCATCCCGTCTTCGATGCGGACCTGCGGATCGAACCTGAGAAGCTCGCGGGCCAGGGAGATATCCGCGTCGGTGCGGCGCACATCCCCCGCTCGCGCGGGCTCCCAGATCGGGTCGGGCGTCGCACCGGTGAGACCGGCGGCGAGAGCCAGGATCCGATTGATGGTGGTCGGTTCCGCTCCCTCGCCGATGTTGAACGCGCGCCCCTGCGCGGCGTCATCCGCGCGCGAAGCAAGGAGGTTCGCCTCCACAACGTCGTCGATGTAGGTGAAGTCGCGAGCCTGTTCGCCGTCGCCGTGGATCACGGGGCGCGTGCCGTCCAGGCACGCGACGATAAACGTCGGAATCACCGCTGCATACTCGCCCTCGGGGCTCTGGCCGGGTCCGTAGACGTTGAAGTACCGCATCGAGATCGCACGAACGCCAACGGACACCCAGTAGGCGTGGCAGTAGGCCTCACCGGCCAGCTTGCTCGCCGCGTGGGGCGAATTGGGTCGCGGGTACATCGTCTCTACCTGCGGCATCACGTCCTGCTCGCCGTACACGCTGGAACTGCTTGCCGCGACCACGCGCGCCCCAGCCTCTTTCGCAGCAAGGAGCACGTTGAGCGTCCCGCCGACGTTGACGTCGGTGGTGAGCACCGGTTGCTCCAACGAACGGGGAACGGAGCGCTTGGCCCCTTGGTGGAAGATGACCTCCACCCCGCGCGCCGCCTGGATCACCGCGTCTGCGTCGCACAGATCGGCGTCAACGAACTCGAGACCCGGTACGTCGGCGAGGCTCTCGAGCGAACCGTCGGACAGATCGTCGAGTCCCCGCACGCGATAGCCCTCAGCCGCGAGCCGACGACAGAGGTTCGAACCGATGAAACCGGCTGCGCCGGTGACCAGGGCTTCCATGCCTTGGAGACTACCCGACGCGGGCGGCGAGCCGACCGAGAACGACTGACTAACGCGAGACGAACTGCCCGCCGGCGCCGTCGTTGGCGCCGGCGGCACCGACCACGGCCTCGAGGCCGCCCTTCGCGCTGATCATGTCGGCCACCACGTGCGCCAACCGGACGCCTTGCTCGGGGGTGCTGAGGTTCACGCCGCGCTCCGTCATCGTGTTGAAGAACGGCTCCATGATGGTGTGCGGGTTGCCGAGCAGCGAGGCTTCCGAGACGTTCAGCGCGCTGGAGAGGCGAGCGAGGGTCTGGATGGAAGGCTCGACGTGGCCGTTCTCATAGCGAGACAGGCGCGCCTTGGGGATCCCGGAGAGCTCCTCCAGTTCGGACTGACTGAGTCCGGCCTTCAGGCGGGCTTCCCTGAGGCGGTTCCCGAAGTGCTTGCCATCGTTCGTCAGCATCTGCGTTCTCCCTTTGCTCTTGGCTGAACCCTCCGCAGCGACGGTAGCACAGGCCCTGCGTTACTTGACCTCGACGGAGGCGCCGGCGGCTTCCAGCTGCTCCTTGGCCTTGGCGGCGGCTTCCTTCGTGACCTTCTCCAGGACCGTGCCGGGCGCACCGTCCACCAGGTCCTTGGCCTCCTTGAGGCCCAAGCTGGTGAGCGCGCGCACCTCCTTGATGACCTGGATCTTCTTCTCGCCCGCGCCGGTGAGCACGACGTCGAACTCCGACTGCTCCTCGGCTGCCTCTGCAGCGGCGCCGCCGGGGGCCGCCATCATCATCGGCGCTGCTGCGGCGGCCGTGACGTCGAAGGTCTCTTCGAACTGCTTGATGAACTCGGACAGCTCCAGGAGCGTCATCTCCTTGAACGCGTCCAGCAGGTCCTCTGTCTTAACTTTCGCCATGTCGGCTACTCCTTCTCTTCGTCCGAAGCCGCGGCCTCGGAGGTGGGTTCGTCGGATGTGGGTTCATCGGGTGCGGCTTCGGGCTCTGGTTCTGCAGTTGCCTCGGCGGGGAACTTGTCCTTGTAGGCCTCTAGGAGGCCGACGAACTTGCTCTGCGCCGAGACGAACAGCGCGGCCGCCTTGGACATCTCGCCCTTCAGCAGGCCGGCGATCTTCGACAGCATGACCTCTCGGGATTCGAGGCTGGCCAGCGCTTTCGCGTCGTCGGCGGTCAGGACCTTGCCGTCCATGTAGCCGCCCTTGAGGACGAGCAGGGGGTAGAGCTTGGCGGCGTCCACGACCTTCTTGGCCGCGGCCACCGGATCCCCCGAGACGAACGCCACCGCGGACGGACCGGCAAGGAACTGGTCCAGCTCCGCGATCCCGGCATCGTTGGCGGCTCGCTGCATCAACGTGTTCTTCACCACCGCGAACGTCGCTCCCCCTTCGCCGAGGGCACGACGGAGCGCGGAGATGTCGGACACCGTGAGGCCCCGGTATTCGGTGAGCAGCAGGGCGTCGGATCCTTCGATCCGTCGCTTCAGCTCAGCGACCCGTTCGACCTTCTCCGGCTTTGGCATCGCGCCTCCTTACATAGAAAATGCGCATCTCCGCAGACAGCGGAGACGCGCGAGGTGAAGCTACGTCTTCGATCGCCTCGGCAGGTACCCCGAAGGGATTGTGCGTGTGCCCCTGCTGTCTGTGGCTGGTGGAGGATACGGTGCGGAGCAGAATGGCGACAACTGGCTCGGTCAGCTCACGTGGATTGTGACGGTCTTCGAGGTGTCGGCCAGGCACGTGTGGCTGTCGGGCCGACGGCGTTACGAGGATGCCATGTCGGTAGCGTGATGTATGGTCGCGATGTATGTTGACGACCGTGAAGCGGACGCAGATCTACCTCGAGGAGCGCCATGCGCAGGAGCTGGATCGCCGCGCCCGGGCTCGGCACACGACACGGTCGAAGATCATCCGCGAGGCGCTCGATGACTACCTGGGAACCGGTCCCGGAGAGGAGGAGCTGCTTCAGCGGTTCCGCGAGGCGGTCGACAAGGTTTCCGGGATCGCACCGTACCTGCCGGAAAACTACATAAGCGAGTTGAGGGAAGCAGGCGCCAAGAGGCTCGATGACCTCGAGGAACGGTGGCGCGGGTGAGCGTCGTTCTCGACTCGACGGTGCTCATCGATGTTCTCCGCAAGCGACCAGAAGCTCGGGCATACCTGAGGAGCCTTACCCACCTTCCGACGTGTTCAGAGGTGACCCGCGTCGAGATCATGGCCGGCCTGCGATCGCACGAGCGTGCCCCGGCGGAGGAGCTCTTCCAACTACTCCGCTGGGAGCCGATGGACGAGCGGGTGGCGCGGGAAGCCGGGGAACTCGGGAGACGATACCGACGAAGCCATGGGCTGGGTGCCGCGGATCTCATCGTGGCGGCCACGGCGAAGCTCGCCGGGCTCCAGGTGGCCACCTCGAACGTCAAGCATTACCCGATGTTTCCACGGCTCAAGCCGCCGTACTGACCCAGAGCCCCTACGCGTTGATGTCGGCGGTTTCCTTCGGGTGGGTGGGGTCGATCCGGATGCTGGGGCCCATGGTGGAGCTGATCGCCAGCCCTACGATGTAGCGGCCTTTCGCCGAGGACGGCCTGGCTCGCATGATCTCGTCCACCACGGCCAGGTAGTTCTGCAGAAGCTGCTCTTCGCCGAAGGACTTCTTGCCCACGATCAGATGGACGTTGCCGGTGCGGTCGGTCCGGTATTCGACCTTGCCGCCCTTGATGTCGGCCACCGCCTTCGCGATATCCGTGGTGACCGTGCCGGTCTTGGGGTTCGGCATGAGCCCGCGCGGGCCCAGGACGCGACCGGCCTTCCCGACCGAGGCCATCATGTCCGGCGTGGCGATCGCCGCGTCGAAGTCGATCTCGCCCTTCATGACGACCTCGACCAGTTCGTCGCCGCCCACCACGTCGGCGCCGGCATCGCGCGCCTCGCGGGCCTTGTCACCGTTCGCGAACACCGCCACACGCACCGACTTGCCGCTGCCGTTGGGCAGACTCACGGTGCCGCGCAACGCCTGCTCGGCCTTGCGCGGATCGATGCCCAGACGGAACGCCACTTCGATGGTCTCGTCGAACTTGGCGTCGGGGAACGCCTTCAGGAGCTTGAACGCCGCAGGCGGCAGGTACTCCTTCTCGCGGTCGAACGTTCCTGTGGCTGCGCGGAAGCGCTTGCCTCCAACCGCCTCGGTCATGCCTCCACCTCCACGCCCATGCTGCGAGCGGTCCCGGCGATGATCCGCATGGCCATCTCCACGTCGTTCGCGTTCAGGTCGACCATCTTCTGCTCGGCGATGGCCCGCACCTGGGACTGCGTGAGCACGGCCACCTTGTCCCGGTTCGGGATGGCCGAGCCACTCTCGATCCCCGCTGCCTGCTTGATCAGCTCGGCGGCCGGCGGCTGCTTCGTGACGAACGTGAACGAACGGTCCTCGTAGATCGTCAGTTCGACGGGGATGACCTGGCCCGCGTACTGCTGGGTGGCCTCGTTGTACTGCTTGCAGAAGTCCATGATGTTCACCCCGTGCTGACCCAACGCGGTTCCCACGGGCGGGGCGGGGGTTGCGGCGCCGGCCTTGATCTGGAGCTTGACCAGGGCCATGACTTTCTTCGGTGCCATGGTGCTTCACCTCCTGCGGTGCAGACGGCCTTGCGGCCTCCCGCATTCTCGGTCCTCCACCACGCGCGTTCGCGCGATGGGTCTTCAGGTGTTCGGGTGTTGCTAGGCCTTCGCCACTTGGTCGAAGCCCAGTTCGACCGGCGTCTCCCGGTCGAAGATGTTGACCAGCACCTTGAGCTTGCTCTGGTCCACGTTGATCTCGGAGATGGTGCCGTTGAACTCGGCGAAGGGGCCGGAGATGATCTGGACCACGTCGCCCTCCTCGAATCCGAGCCTGAACACAGGCTTGGTCGCCTCCTCCTTCTTGACCACGAGGATCTTCTCGACCTCGCGCTTGGAGAGCGGCGTGGGCTTGGATCCGGTGCCGGCCGAAACGAAGCCGGTGACCCCGGGGGTGTTCCGCACCACGTACCAGGAGTCGTTGTCGTAGATCATCTTCACCAGCAGGTAGCCGGGGAAGACCTTCTTCTGCACGACCTGCTTCTTGCCGCCCTTGATCTCCATGACGTCTTCCATGGGGATATGGACGATGAAGATCTTGCCTTCCATCTGCATCGTGTGGATGCGCTGCTCCAGGTTCGTCTTGACCTTGTTCTCATAGCCCGCGTAGGTGTGAACCACATACCAATCGCCCGGGCCCTTCATCGGGTTCGCGGCGTCGGCCGCAGCGGCAGCCTCGGCCTCGGCTGCTGCGATGGCTTCGGCGGCGGCGATGGCGGCTGGGTCGGCCTCGGCCACGGGCTCAGCCTCGGGGGCCTCGGGCGCAGGGTCTTCGGCGACGTCGACGGCAACGGCGCCGACGGCAGCTTCGGTCAGCGTGTCGGACGTCTCTTCGATGGGCTGCGTGGGGTCTTCGGTCACGGGGTTCCTTCGAGCTAGTTGAGGACGTTGAAGATGATCTTCGTGAAGACGTAGTCGAGCCCGAAGACCAGCGACGTCATCACGACCACGGTCACCAGCACGACCACGGTGTAGGAGACAAGCTCCTCACGTGACGGCCAGTCGACCTTCTTGAGTTCTAGGCGAACCTCCTTGAGGAACTGGCGCGCGGAGGTGCGCTTGCGCTTCTCGCGCACGGCAGCAGCGCGAGCGCCCGCGGCCGGGGTGGCCGTGCGCTCACCGCCCGAACGCTTCTGCTGGCGCTCGGCGCGATCCTGCTGCCGCTTCATCTGTCTGTTCATGAGGCTCCTTGCAGGGGCGGAGGGACTTGAACCCCCAACCTACGGTTTTGGAGACCGGTGCTCTACCAAGTTGAGCTACGCCCCTCGGACCGGCCGCCCCGGGTGCGTCGGGGATCCTGCGGAGCCGCCAGTATAAGGTTCGTCCGCTTATCCCGGCAAAAGTCGCAAAACAGCGCCCTCGGCTACATGTGTGGGCACGATAGGTGACCTACACTCCTGCGGACGCATCGCGCCGGCCCCGGATCGCGAGGCTTCGCATGGAAGAGTCCGTTCCCACGGTGCCGGAAGATACCGGCGCCCCCCGGCGTGTGTCGTTCTCCCGGCCCGACCCCCAGGATCAGGTTCGCGTGATCTCGCTGGACCAGGCGGTCGAGATACGCCTGGAAGAAGGTCTGCATCGCATCGAAGATCAGACCGCCGCGCTCATGCGCGAGGTGGCGACCGAGATGTGGCGGGGTTCCGGCGCCGACACGGGCTCGGAGCAGAACCGCATCATCAGCTTCCTCTCCCGCGACCAAGCCATCCGCAGCCTCATCGCCTCGAGCGATGAGCGCTTCCAGACGATCGCGGTGCGAACCGCCCGCCTTGAGGATTCCCTCTCGGAACTGGCCGGGTCCACCCGCGCCGTGCGCCAGGCGATCCAGGCAAGCGCCGACGCCATCCGCGAGATCGCTAACTCCCCCACCCTTCACGGGGTCGAGGCTGTTCGAACGGAACTTGAGCAGGTCGAACGGCACATCGCCGCGACGTTCACCACGCTGCAGGAGCGCGACCAGCTCCTGACCGACGGGATCCAGACACGGGTCCAGGAGCACGGCGAGCTGATCGCGCGCGAAACCGCCAGGATCGTCGAAGCGATGGAGGGCTACGTGCAGGCCGGCGCCGAGGCGGTCGGGCGGCTGGCCCAGCGCATGGAAGACCACGCGGTTACGTTCACGACCCAGGATCAGCAGATCACCGAGCACATGCGCGAATCGGTCGCGTCCCAGATCGGCCCCGTCACCGAGCAGCTCGACCTCCTGTACGAGCGCGTTGGGATCCTGTCTCGTGTCACGGGGTCGCTCCAGGCTGCCGTGGACGCCGTGGGGCACGATGGCACGCCCGGGTTCGCCGAAGCCCTGGATGAGCGAACCATGGGCCTGGCCAAGCTGGTTCGGTCGGACTCTCAAGCCCTGCACGGGCTGGTCGAGGAACGGATGGCCCAGCAGGCGGAAACGCTGATCCAGGTGACCACCGCGCAGCAGGACACCATGCAGCGCATCGCAGATGAGCAGATGATCGCGCTGACCACGGCCACCACCGCCGCCATCGAACGCAACATGCTTCGTCTGGCCGAGGAGCTGGACGTCAAGCTCGAAGAACGGCTGTCGGGCATCGCGCAGACGGCCGAGCAGGTGCAGGCGTCCGTGGGCGCGATCGACGGCATCGACATGATGATGGCCGAGTCGCAGCAAGCGACCGAGGAGCGGTTGACGGCCCACATGGACGACAGGCTGACCGCCATCGCGAAGCTCATCCGCTCCGACAACCAGGTTCTGGCAGGTCAGGTCGAGGCCGCGGCGCTCGCCGGGGCCGGGGCCGCAGGCGGGCTCTCAGACGCCGACGCCGAGGCGCTTCGACAGACGCTGCGCGCGGTCAAGGAGCTTGAGGCCGGACTGGCCAGCGACATGCTCGGCACCATGGACCGGCGCTTCCAAACGGTCTCGGACCAGCTCCACAAGGAAACCCAGTCCACCGCCGAAGCCATGATCAAGGTGGCCGAAGTGATCGGCTCGAAGATCGACCGCCTCTCGATCCGGATCGACGAAGGCTACGGCAGCGATATCCAGGTCGTGGTGGATCGGATGGGCGATGCCATCAGGGCGCTGTCCCGCTCCGCTCGGCTGGACGTGGACTGATACGACCTCTCGCGCGAGCCCTGGGCCGGCCCCTTCGGGGCCGGCCCATCCGCTATCGACGTCGGATCACTGCCTCGCCCCTGCGGATGGGGTACTCCGTCTGACCATCCCGCTCTACCGTCACCCACGTCTCAAGGGTGGCCGTCCCCGCCGCCTCGTCCACGGACCGCACGCGCCCCCCGGCTACCAGTTCCTCGCCCATGAACACGGGGGCGCGGAAGCTGGCGGTCATCCGGATGACCGCCGCGGGGTCTCCTGCCCACGCGACCACACAGGCGGCCAGGTGTCCCATCGTGAACATCCCGTGGGCCAGGATCCCCGGGAACCCGACCCTGCGCGCGAAGGCGTCATCTTGATGCAAGGGGTTCTGATCTCCGCCGGCATCCGCGTAGGCCTTAACGTCCTCGCGGGTAACCACGCGGCGGAGTTCGGGGATCTGGTCGCCGGCGCGGGGAGGGGCGCTCACTCAAGACCCCGTTCGATCATGACGTTGGTCGCGGTGGCCGCCAGCTCGCCGTCCTGTCCGAAGATCTCCATGACCACGGTCATGAAGCCGTTGCCGCCCTTCTGACGGATCGACCCGATGCGCGCCGCCACCCGAAGGGACTCTCCCTCCCGAAGAGGGCGCCGGTAGTCGTACTCCTGACTCCCATGCAGGACCCGCGAGAAATCCAGGGCCAGGTTCGGATCGGCCAGCACGGCCGGCAAGGCCGCGAACTCCGCCGCCGTCAGGAAGGTCGGCGGCACCCCGGCCTCCTGATCGAACACCTTCCTGAATGCCGCGACGCGTGCAGGATCCACCACGAAGGTCACCTCCGGGTAGGTCGTGCCCTCGGCTCCGGGGTTCATGGGCCCGAGGCTACCAAGACGTGTGGGGCATATGGGGGTCATCAGAAATCCTCCAAGGGGCTACATGAATCAGGGCACCCTCGGGCATACCATCTGGCGCGATGGCAACGAAGGGGCACATCAAGGTCGTCATCGCCGACGATCACCTGTCGTTCGGCGAGGCGTTGCAGGTCGCGCTGGACCTCGAGCGCGACATGGTTGTCATCGGCGTCGTCACCGACGGCGCGGCCGCCTTCGACGCGGCCCTCACCAACGAAGCCGACGTGGTGCTTATGGATCTGGACATGCCGGGCGTCGACGGGATCGAGGTCGCGAAGCGCCTCAAACAAGCGTCGGCGACCCCGGCGGTCGTGCTCTTGACATCGGACCACGACAACCTGGCCCTGGCCCGAGCGGTGCAAGCCGGCGCCCGGGGCCTCATCGACAAGACCGAGTCGGTGGGAGCGTTCGCCACCGCGGTGCGTCGCGCGCACAAGGGGGACCCATTGCACGCCAGTAGCGATGTGGAGGATTCGTTCCGCCGGCTGCGCCAGCAGCGGGCTCGCGACGGTCAACTCTCAGATCGACTGAACCGGCTCACACCCCGCGAACTCCAGATCCTCCAGCTCATGGCCGACGGCTTCACCCCGGAGGAACTCAGCGCGAACCTGGGGATGAGCCGGCACACACTTCGGACGCACACGCAGAACGTCCTGACCAAGCTCGGCGTGCACACGAAACTGGACGCCATCGTTGCGGCCATCCGGTTCGGCAAGGTCAGAACGATCGAGGTCTCCCCGGAGGGAGACCTCGATCCAGAGAACGTCTAGCGAGCGCTCAGCGCGTTTCGCGGTGCAACGTGTGGGTCCGGCACCAGCGGCAATACTTCTTCAGCTCGATGCGGTCCCTATCGTTCACCTTGTTCTTCACGGTGTTGTAGTTCCGGCGCTTGCACACGGTGCAGGCCAGGATGATCTTCGGTCGGTTGTCGGCCTTCGCCATCGCTCAGTCCTTACTTGATGATCTTCGTGACGCGGCCGGCGCCCACGGTGCGTCCACCCTCACGGATGGCGAAGCGCAGGCCGTCTTCCATGGCGATGGGGGCGATCAGTTCGACCGTCATCTCCACGTTGTCCCCGG
>JBBRTK010000080.1:0-9971 GCA_038244455.1 Actinomycetota bacterium | reverse complement strand
TGCACACGCAGCCGCTACGGCCATGACGATCCCGAGCCGCCGGCCTCGGGCGAAGGTGACCACACCTATCGGCACCAGGTAGAACATGGAGATCCCGAAGGCCCCGGTCAGGGCGTCGATCAACCCGATGAGGGCCAGGAGTAGGAGCCCGACGAGAACCACGAATGGAGGGGAGAACCCCCCCAGGAACCGCTCGACGCTGACGAGCGAGGAACGCCCGAGATGACTCCCGTCCAGGAAGGTCCGTAACCGTGTCTTCGACCCTGCCGCCTTACGCATCTTCCCGCACCGATCCGTCGCGAAGGCCGCCCATGCGACCTACCTGTATTCGGGTATCGGTCGGGGATCCTCCAACCTTGATGATGAACGCCCAGGTCTTGGGTCTCTTGTGCGATAATCCGACCGAACAACAAGAGAAGGCATCGAACTATCCCGACCTCGGAGGCTGATCCTCTGGAGAGCCCTGAACCCACGGCATTCACGAGTTGGGATCCGGTCGCTCTCCAAACGGCCTTGGACTCATTGCCGGACGCACTCGTCGGTTGCGATGACGCGGGCACCATCGTCGTCGTCAACGCTGAGGCAGAGCGGGTGTTCGGCTGGGGACGTGACGAGCTTATCGGAGCTCGCCTCGACATCCTCATCCCGGAGTCTCACAAGTCTGCTCACAGCGCAGATGTGGACGCCTTCCTCGATAAGCCTGGGTTCCGGCCCATGTCGAGCCGTCCCGTGCTGAGCGGCCTGCGCCGGGATGGATCGCAGTTCCCCGCCGAGATCAGCCTCTCCTGGGTGAGGACCGAGGCAGGCAACCTGGCGCTCGCCGCGGTTCGCGACATCACCGAGCGTCTGGAGGCGACCCGGCTCGCCGCCCTGGTCGAGTCAAGCGACGATGCCATCCTCGGCAAGACGATGGACGGGGTGATCATCACCTGGAACCCTGCCTGTGAGCGTCTCTACGGCTTCACGGCCATCGAGGCCATCGGGCAACCGGTGTCGGCCCTGCTCTTGCCTGCGGACGAGCCGGATGACATCGCCGAGATATTGGCCAAGCTCCGTGCGGGTGAACGCGTTGGCCGCTACGAGGCGCGACGCCGGCATAAGGACGGTACCGTGCTGGAGGTCTCGCTCGCCGTCTCACCGATCCGTGACAGCTCCGGCCAGCTTGTCGGAGCCTCGACCATCGCCCGCGATGTGAGTGTTATCAGCCGGCGGATGCGGGACGCAGCCCGGTTGGCCGCCATCGTCGAGTCTTCCGAAGACGCGATCATGGGTGTCTCGACCGAATGGGTGCTCACGAGCTGGAACTCCGCCGCTGAGCGGATGTACGGCTACACAGCGGAGGAAGCGCTGGGAAGAACGCCCGAATCGCTCCTGATCCCTGCCGGCCGACGAGACGAGGCAGCGGAGCTGTACGAACGCGTACGGAACGGGGAATCGCTGATCGGTATCCCGGTCCGACGTTGGCGAAAGGATGGCTCGCCTGTCGATGTCTCCCTCACCATCTCGCCGATCCTGGACCCTTCGGGGCGGATGATGGGCGCATCCGCTATCGCCAGAGACATCACGAAAGACCTCGAGGGAGCCCGCGAACTCGAAGCTGCGGAGGCTCGCTATCGAACCCTGGTGGAGCAGGTCCCGGCCATCATCTACGACTGGGGGTTCCAAGGGGATCTCCATCACACCAGGGGGAACTATGTCAGTCCGCAGATCGAGGCAGTCCTCGGATTCACTCCGCGGGAGGCGATCGCCGACCCCCAGTTCTGGTTGGTCAGGCTGCATCCGGACGACCGCGTGCGCGTAGAGGCCGAGACCATCCGTTTGATCGAGGGTGCGGCCCCGCTCACGATCGAGTTTCGGATGCTCGCGAAGGACGGGCACCCAGTCGCGCTGCGCAGCCAGGCGGTGGTGCTCGAACGCGACGAACATGGCAAGCCCTCCCGCATACAAGGAGTCGTCATCGACATCACGGCTGAGAAGGCGGCGGAAGAAGTCCTGCGCAAGGGCGCCGAAGAGAAGACCCAACTGATCAACCTCCTTGCCCACGAGCTCTTCACGCCGATCACGTCCATCCAGGGGGCGGCGCTGACCTTGAGTTCGCTGGGCGAACAGCTCAGTAGCGAGGATCTGAGCGGCCTGGCCGAAGGGGTTGCCAAGGGGGCGGCACGGCTGCGCCGGCTCGTCCGCAACCTCGATGCCGCGGCACGATTGGATCGAGGGGATATGACCGGTTCCGGTCGGATGTGGTCTCTGGGGGAGATCCTCGCGTTTGCGCTGCACGAGTTCCAGTTCGAGTCGGACGCCCTGGACTTCAACCTGGCGTTGGACCAGAAGCCGGCGACCCGAACCACGGTTGTGGATCTGCCCCTCGTCGGGCAGGCCGTTGGCATCGTCATCGAGAATGCCTTGGATTACTCCAACGGTGAAGCTATCGACATCAAGTTCGAGGAGCGTGGTGACGGACCGCTGATCAGCGTCTCGGACCGAGGTCCGGGAGTCCCGTCGGCGCAACGAGATCGCATCTTCGAGTTGTTCACGCAGGTGGACTCCAGCGACTCCCGCGGTCACGAGGGGATGGGGGTAGGACTGTTCCTGGCCCGGCGGGTGATGCGGTTGCACGGCGGGGACCTCGAATACGAGGCCAGGCCTGACGGGGGCTCGATCTTCACCTTCTGCTTCTTGCCTGCCGAGTCGGCGGCCTAACCGCGCTAGCGTGCTATCCGCTCGGCAGCAGCTCCACCCGATCGCCGACGCGAACCACGCCCGGTTCCTCGACCTCGCCGTACATCCCGAACGGCAGCCCGGTGCCGTCCTTCATCCGCCCGCGAGCGGACGCGAGAACCTTGAGCGTCTCGAAGTCCTTCTTCCCGGTGGTCGGCGACTGCGTCGTTATGACGCACCGGGGAACCTGGCCGCACACCCGCACGGTGGCCTCGCCGATCCGCAGGAGCCGGCCGTCCCAGGTGTCCTCTTCGTAGGCTGCGGCGCCGTCCAGTTCGAAGAGCATCCGGAACCGGCGCGAATCGATATCGCCCTGCGCGCCGCCGGCCACGGCGAGCGCTGCGACCGACGCCGACGAGACCAGTGTGAGGTGATGGACGTCGCTCCCGTCGCCGGGTTGGTCCGTTCGGACCAGGCGTACGTCCAGGCCGGTGAAGGTGGCCAGGGCCTTGGCGAACGGCCCCGGCACTACGTGCGAGGGCACCGGCCGGCCGTAGAAGTCGATCAGCATGGGTTCATCGGCCCCCGCGGCGGCGCCCTCGGCGACCGACCCGTCAGGGAACGTGAGAGCGAGGATGTCGCGCTCCGGGTCGAAGTCCGTCCGGATCCGCTGCATCGGACCGAACCTGTCGGCCGAGACCAGGGCGCCGCCGGGGTCGACCATGAAGAATAGACGGTTCTCCGGAACCCCGATCGAGGTGAGCGTGACCTGGTCGGGATGCGTGAGGGCCAGACCCTTGACCGGGGTCACGCTGAGCCGGGAGACCGATATCGTCACGGAGGAAAGGTACCGGATGGCGGGTTTACCCTGGTCTAGCGGTTGACGTACCATCCACGCGGGACAGACGGTCCCCTGATCTCGGGAGAACACGGTGAGTGAAGGAACGGCGCACGAAGTGGTGGTGTCCAGCCTCATGGACCTCCAGGCTCGTCTGCGCGGTGACGGCGACGAACAGACCCCGGCCAAAACGGCCACCCAGACCGAAGCACCTGCGGCCGAGATGCTCTCTGTGGTGGAGGACGACCTGACCGTGCAGGTCGAGGCCGTGCCTACGGAGGAGGAGGGCTATGTCGCTCCCGTGACACCGCTGCATCCGGCCGCCACCGCGGACGACGCCCGCCTGGCCGCTCTGACCGCCCGCCTGGAACGCCTGGAAGCCGAACTCGATGGCGTCATCGACCGGATCCAGAAGGTGGACCCTGAGCGGCTCGATCGGCTGGAGGCCGTCCACGCCGAGCTCGGCGTCCAACACCAAGGGCTCACGGCCGCCATCGACTCGCACTTCACCCAGCTGCAGGCCTCCATCGACGAACGCCTCCGCGGCTCCGAGTAGCGAGTTCCGGCTGGTAGCTTCGGTCGTATGGGGCCGAAGATCCGCGGGATGAGTTCGCAGCTACGCTCCCGGCTCTGGCTCGCTGCGTCGGTCATCGGTATCGCGACCGGCGGCCTCTACCATCTCGCCGGCGTGAACGGCTCGGCGCGCGTTGCCTGGGCCATCACCACGTGGATCGGGCTCCTGGCGCTCGCGTGGGGAACGATGAAGGGCCTGCTCCGGCGGGAGGCCGGTGTCGATCTCATCGCGCTCCTTGCTGCGGCCGGCTCCCTGGCCCTCGGCGAATACCTGGCCGGTGCCGTGATCGCGCTCATGCTCTCCAGCGGTGAGGCCCTAGAGACCTACGCGGACGGGGTTGCCCACCGGGAGCTCTCCGCCTTGCTCGCGCGCGCGCCCCGCACGGTCACCCGCTACGAGGATGGGAAGCTTCTGACCCGGCCCATCGAGGACGTACAGGTCGGCGACAGGCTGTTCGTGAAGACCGGTGAGGTCGTGCCGGTCGACGGGTTGACCGAGTCCGACATCGTGCTGGACGAGGCCGCGCTCACGGGGGAATCGCGACCCGTGGACCGCGCCACCGGGGACGCCGTCCGCTCGGGCGCGGTGAATGCGGGGCCCGCCTTCGACCTGCGCGCCATCGCCACGGCGGAGGCCTCGACCTACGCGGGCATCGTTCGGTTGGTGAAGGAGGCGGGGGAGGAGAAGGCGCCGTTCGTTCGGCTCGCGGATCGCTACGCGGCGATCTTCATCCCGGTGACGCTGGTGATGGCCGGCGCGGCGTGGGCCATCTCGGGGGAGCCCATCCGCGCGCTCTCGGTGCTGGTGGTCGCTACGCCGTGCCCGCTCCTGCTCGCCGTGCCCATCGCGGTCGTGGGCGGCATCTCCCGCGCGGCCAAGCGCGGCATCATCGTGAAGGGCGGCGGGGCGCTCGAAACCCTGGCCCGGGGAACCGTGCTCCTGTTCGACAAGACGGGGACGCTCACCGCCGGCGTGCCGCAGGTGGCGGATGTGCAAGGGTTCGGCGACATCGGCGGCGACGAACTCCTGCGTCTGGCGGCTTCCCTAGACCAGGTATCCCCGCATGTTCTGGCTACCGCGCTGGTCGGCGAGGCGCACGCTCGCAAGCTCACCCTGGCGTTCCCCGGCGAGGTCCACGAACTGCATGGAGCCGGGATCGAAGGCGTGGTCGATGGCCGGAAGGTTCGGCTGGGGAAGTCGGCGTACGTGACGCAAGGTGGGCCGCTGCCGGGAGCCGCGCGGGACGTTCGCCGCCGGACCTCGATGGACGGTTCCTCATCCGTGTTCGTGGCGGTAGACGGGCAAGTGGCGGGAGCGGTCGTCATCGACGATCCCATCCGCCCGGACAGCCCGCGGGTGATCCGCTCCCTTCGACGGTCGGGGATCTCCAGGGTGGTCATGGTGACGGGCGATCACCCCGATGTGGCCGAATCCGTCGGCGCCGCGCTGGGTGTGGACCGGATCCTGTCCGAACGGGACCCGGCCGAGAAGGTGGACGCCGTGAGGGCCGAACGAGCGGAGGGCGTGACCATCATGGTCGGGGACGGCTTGAACGACGCCCCGGCGCTCGCCGCGGCCGATGTGGGAGTGGCCATGGGTGCGCGGGGGGCGACCGCGTCCTCGGAAGCGGCGGACGTCGTCCTGGTGGTGGACCGGCTCGACCGGCTGGTGGAGGCGATCGCGATCGCGAAGCGATCGCGATCTGTCGCGCTGCAGAGCGTGATCATGGGGATGGGGCTGGCGTTCGGGTTCATGTTCTTCGGCGCGTTCGGGCTGCTCAGTCCCGTCGCCGGCGCGGTGGTCCAGGAGTTCATCGATGTGGCCTCGATCCTCAACGCGCTCCGGGCGCTCACGGGGCCCGAGCGCCGCGGCCGACGGGGTCCGGCCACAGACGTCGGCGAACGCTTCCGCGCCGAGCACCGCGAGTTCATGCCCGAGTTGCAGCGGCTCAGGCAGACCGCCGACCGTTTGGAGAGCTTGGATCACCAGGACCTTGGAAGGGAACTTGAAGCCGCTCGGTCGTTCATCGTGGACCGGCTTCCCAGGCACGAGGAAGAGGAGGAGGCGACCGTCTATCCCGTGGTGGCCAAGATGATAGGTGGCGACGATCCCATGAGTAGCATGGCGCGCGCCCACATCGAGATCGATCACCTGGCGAGGGTGTTCCGTTCCCTGATGGAGGACCTGCCGCCCGGCGGGCCGGGGCCCGAGGATCTGATGGACCTGCGGCGGGTGCTCTACGGGTTGCACGCGGTGCTGCGCTTGCACTTCGCGCAGGAGGAAGAGGCCTACGCCTGGCTCGCCTCGGAGTCCGCGACCACGACCTGATGCTCGCTCACGTCCACTTCAAGCGGGACCACGGGCTCGGAGGGCAGGAAGACGCGGAAGGACGCCCCACCGCCCTCTCGGTCCTGCACCCAGGCCCTCCCGCCGTGCAGCTGCGCGAATCGCGCGACCAACGTCAGGCCGACACCCACGCCCGGTGAATGGCTCGAGTGGCTGGTGCCCTGCAGGAATGGTTCGAAGATCTGTTCGCGCAGGTCGGCGGGAACGCCCGGCCCGTCGTCCTCGATGCAGATGAGGACCCCGCCCTCGGCGGGCTCGACCCGAACCCACACGGTCGCGTCCGGGGGCGTGTGCTTGCCGGTGTTGCCCAGTAGGTTCTCCACGATGCGTTCGACCTTCGCGGCGTCCGCGGGCACGACAACGGACGCCGCGCCGATCAGGACCGTTCGTCCGCGCAGGAGATCCGAGTCTTCGGCCAGCGACTTGACCAGCGCCCCCACGTCGATGGACCGAAGGACGGGGGCGACCAGACCGCGAGAGAGTCGGTCCAGGTCCAGGAGGTCGTTCACGATCCTTTCCAATTTCCGCGCGTTCTGGGCGATCCGCCCGGCCAGGTCGCGCGACTCTGCCGCGTCCAGCCCCACGACCTCCCCGCGTTCCAACGTGACGGCCAGGCCCAGGATCGCCGCGAGTGGCGTGCGCAGGTCGTGGGAGACCGCCTGGAGGAACGTGTTCTTCATGTCGTCGAGAGCACGCAGATGGTCGGCGGACTCGCGCTCGACAGCCAGGTCGTGCTCCAGGGATTCGGCACGCTTCTGCGCAGTGATGTCGATCATGATGCCTTGCCAATAGCGGGGGCGGCCGTCGTCGTCGCGGACCAGGACAGCCTCGTCGTGGAACCAGACGATCCGTCCGTCCCTGGCATACATCCGGTATTCCATCGAGAACGGGGCGCCGCTGCGTTCGGTTTCGCGGTTGACCCTGTCCACGCCGGCCCGGTCATCGGGATGGATCGCCGCGAGCCATACGCCCGGGTCCTTGATCCATTCATCCCGGCTGATCCCCAGGAGGGTCTCGACCTGGGAGTTCAGGTACATGATCTGGAGCCCGGTGCCGGTGACGTCCTCGGAGTAGACGATGGCAGGCAGGCTCTCCACCAGGTTCCTGTATCGCTCTTCCGTCTCCAGGATCCGCGCCGCGGATTCCCGTTCGCCGGTGATGTCGAACATGATCCCCTGCCAGAACTCCGGGGCACCGGCCTCGTCGCGGACCAGGACGGCCTCGTCGCGGAACCAGAGGGTCCGCCCGTCCTTGGCGAACATCCGGTACTCGCAGATGAACGGCTCGTCGCTGCGCTGGGAAGCCCGGTATTGCTCTCGCACCCGTGCGCGGTCGTAGGGATGGAACTGACGGGCCCAGGCGACGGGGTCGCGCTGCCATTCGTCCGGGGTGAAGCCGAGGATGGACTCGACCTGCGGGCTCACGTAGATGGTCTCGCCAACACCGACGCCATCGTCATCGGCACTCGCCGACTCCAGGTAGACGATGGCCGGGACGCGTTCGACCACGCGGCGGAAGCGCATCTCCGCATCTGCGCGCTCCTGTTCGGTGGACTTCTGCTGCGTGATCTCGACCATCAGGCCGCGGATCAAGGCGGGCGCGCCGTGGATGTCCTTGACCACATGGGCCAGGTCTCGCAGCCACACCACCGAGCCGTCCTTGGCGTGGAACCGATACTCCACGTCCAGTTTGCCGCCCCCGGTGATCGCACGGACGAATTCGCGTAGCACCGGCTCGCGATCTTCCACCACGATGTGGTCGGCCCAGAAGTTCGGCTGGGCGAGCCACTCCTGGGGGGTGTAGCCCAGGATGTCCTGCACTCCTTCACTGACGAACGTGAAGAGCGTGGTGCGGGCGTCCGCTTCCCACACGACGGCGTCCAGATCCGCGATGAGCGAGCGGACGCGCCGAAGCTCGCTCCCGGGAGTCATCATGGGGGGGAATGAGGACATCGTTGGGACAGTGTGACGACTCAGGGCCGGGACGACCAGGTCACCCTGCGGCCGCCGCACCGTCGGCGCGCGGATCGCTGCCGGCAGTGAGACCGTCGGCGCCCGCGCGGATGATGTGCGAATGACCTAGGTCTTCCGACCGTTCAGGGAGCAGGCGCACGTCGAACCCACTGCGACGGAGGGAGCCTTGGGTGCCGGCTGGAACGGACGCCTCGGCATCGACGAACGGATCGCCGGCCTCGGGATCCATCCCACCGACCAGCCAGCGCGGCGCCGCGATCGCGTGATCCGGCTCCATCCCCAGGTCCAGGCAACGCAGAAGGTTGATCGCATTGATCTGTGGCTGGGCGGATCCGCCCATCGTGCCGGTGACGACTTCGAGTTCGCCGCCTCGGTTCACCATCACCGGCATGAGCGTGTGCGCCGGACGCTTCCCCGGCGCGAGCGTGTTCGCGTGGGCCGGATCCAACGTGAAACAAGCTCCGCGGTCCTGCGCGACGATGCCCGTCGCGGGCTCTAGGATCCCCGCGCCGAAGCCGTGGTACAGGCTCTGGATGAGCGAGACGGCCATGCCCGATCCGTCCGCGGTCACGAGCGCGATGGTGTCGCCGGTGCCGGAGGTCGCGCCGGGTCTGGGCCCGTCCGTCACCAGACCCCGGACCTCGTCGGCGAGCGAGGCAAGATGCCCGTCGTCCAGGAGCGCGGCGGGGTGGATCCGCATGTAGGCCGCGTCCGCCAGGTGGAGGTCGCGGTCGCGGGCCGCGGCGCGGAAGACGCGCGCCAGCATCCCCGCGTCGGGGCCGAGTGGATCGGGGTCCAGTCCCATCCGTTCGATCAGCGCCAGGATCTCCAGCAGCACGAATCCCTGTGAGTTCGGGGGACAGACCTGCACGTCCAGGTCGCGGTAGCGCGCGTTCAGCGGTGCGCCCAGGTCGGAGGTGTGCGCCCGGAGGTCGCCGATGGTGATGGGGACGCCCGCGGAAGCCAGACCCGCCGCGAACCGCGCGCCGACATCGCCGTCGTAGAGGGCGCCGGGCCCGTAGGAGGCGAGCGCCTGGAGCGTGGTGCCGAGCGCAGGCTGGCGCACCTGCTCGTTGTGGTCCAGCGAACGGCCGTCTCGGAAGAAGACGCTCGCCAGGCCGGGGTCGGCGGCGAGACGTTGAGGGTCGGAGGCCAACGTGCGCGCCAACGAGCCGGACACGGAGACGCCGTCGTGCGCGTACGCGATCGCGGCCCCGAACGCATCCGCCCACGGGAGGCGCCCGCCTTGATCGTGGAGGAGCCGCCATCCGCTCACCGCGCCCGGGACGGTGACGGGTGCCGGTCCGTAGGCGGGAACGGTGAGTCCGTAGCGTTCGCGGAGCGCGTCGGGGTCGGCTCCCATGGGGGCGCGCCCGCTGGCGTTGAGCGCCACCACGGCCCCGTCGGTGTGCCGAACCAACGCGAAGAGATCCCCGCCCACCCCGCACATGTGCGGGTAGACCACCGCGAGCGTGATGGCCGCCGCCAGCGCCGCGTCCACCGCCGTTCCCCCTTGCTCGAAGGCGACGGCCGCCGCGTCGGTGGCGAGGGTGTGCGGGGTTGCGGCCGCCCAGGAGGTTCC
>JBBRTK010000079.1:0-10073 GCA_038244455.1 Actinomycetota bacterium | reverse complement strand
GTGGCCCGGCCGAGGACGATCTCTCGGTACTGGCCGATCAGTTCCTCGGGCTTCCTGGCTTGGCCGAACAGCGTGACGTCGATCTCGGACTCCCAATCGCGGAACCGCGGGCACGCCCGGGTGCAGATGTCACAACCTTTGTCGCCGTGGGAGCAGGCTCCGGGACCCTCTTCCTGCAGCTGGACCGGAACGTTGTCCTGATAATCCAGCACGTGGAACGGGCAGGCCACGATGCACGCGGTGCACCCGGTGCAGAGCCCGGTGAGCACGACCTCCTCGTAGAGGTCGGACCACTGGGTCTTCTCCGTCGAGGACATGATGCGCCGAAGTATAGGCGGTGGGCGCGCACCCAGAGACCGACCCTAGATGCTGAAGGATTCGCCGCAGGCGCAGCCGTGGACGGCCTGGGGGTTGTCCATCCGGAGACCGCCGCCGACCAGCGACGTGTCGAAGTCGAGCGTGGATCCGCGGACGATCGGCGCGCTCTTGGGGTCGATGAGGACGCGGAATCCGTCGCTCGCGGCCACCACCAGGTCATCGGGGGCGACCGCGTCCTCGAAGCTGAGCTTGTAGCTGAACCCGGCGCACCCTCCGGCGGTCACGCGAACCCGCAGCATGGCCTCCGGCCGGCCTTCCTTGCCGGCCAGGCGCCGCGCGTTGGCGGCGGCGAGGTCGGTGACGACGATCACGTCGCTGAGCTGGGTTTCCATGCAGGAAGGATACCCCCGAACCCCGCGAAGATCCGTGCGTAGATCCGGGCCCCGGTGACGAGTGCGTCCAAGGGTGCCCATTCGTTCGCCGTGTGGGCCACCGTGAGCGAGCCGGGACCCAGGATGATGGCCGGGATCTTGGCCTGGTTGATGTAGAAGCGGGCGTCGGTGATCCCCGTGAACCCGACGTCCTGGGCGGGCGCGCCGGTCTCGGCGGTCACGGCCGCGCGAGCCAGGGCCGCGATCGCGCTGTCGGCAGGCGACTCGGCCGCGTCGGTCCACTCGCGAACCACCACGTCGATGTCCACCTCTGGGTGTTCGGTGCGGATGCGTTCGGCCAGCTCCTGGAACGGACGGCGAACCAGCTCGGGGTCCGTCTCGCCGGGGATCGTCCGCCGATCGATGTCGACCGAGCACCGGTCCGGCACGACGTTCGGGGCGCTCCCGCCGGTGATGAGGGCCGCATTGACGGTGGGGCTGCCGACCAAGGGGTGTTCGATGTCGGGCAGCGCCTCGGACAGCCGGAGCAGGAACCGGCTCATGCTGGTGATCGCGTTGACGCCTCGATGCGGCTGCGAACCGTGCGCGGCCTTCCCGTGCGCCGTTGCCGTGAGCCACGCGCCGCCGCGTTCGGCGAGTCCGACCTTTAGCTCGCTCGGTTCGCCGATGATGGCGGCGTCCTGGGTGAGGTAGCCGCCCTCCCACAGCACCTTCGTGCCGTGGATGCCGGCGAGCTCCTCGTCGGCCGCAAGGTGGAAGGTGAGTTCCCCGGCGATGGGGATCCCGGCCCGTTGGAGCGCCGCCGCGGCGGCCAGTGCCGAACCGATCGGGCCCTTCATGTCCGAAGCGCCGCGCCCGACGAGGCGCCCGTCCTGGACGACGCCCTGGAACGGGGGGTGGTCCCACGTGTCGAGCGAGCCAGCCGGCACCACGTCCAGATGGCCGTTCCACGCCAGCGAGGGGCCCTCTCCATCGCCGATGGTCGCGACCACGCTGGGGCGGCCGGCGTCGCCGCGAACCACGGTGACCCGGGCGCCGAGCCCGGAGAGGATGTCCGCCGCGACCACGGCGGCCTCGTCCTCCGTTCCGCCGGGGTTCTCGCTAGGAGCGGCGATGAGCGCTTGGGCGAACTGCAGCACCTGCGCCGGGTCGACGGCCTCGGCGGCGGCTGAAGCGGTTGGCTCATCTACCATGGCGCTCAATGTACCCGGACCTTGCGGCTCACCTTCGCGCGACACTCGATCCCGCCCCCCATCCCGACCTCGCCCCAGGCGACCGGCTGGCGGCCGTGTTGGTTCCGCTCGTCCTTGCCCCCGAGCCTTCGCTGGTGCTCACGGTTCGGTCAGAAGAACTGCCGCGTCACGCGGGAGAGGTCTCCTTCCCCGGCGGGATGGCTGAACCGGGTGACCCCGACCTTCGCGCGACGGCGCTCCGAGAGGCGCAAGAGGAGATCGGTCTGGACCCGGCCTCGGTTGAGATCGTCGGGGCGCTCCCCGCGGTTCACACGTTCGTGAGTGGGATCCTGGTCGTGCCGTTCGTCGGGTTGTTGGACCGAGAGCCGGCGTTGACGGTGGATCCCGGCGAGATCGCCGAGGTGTTCACGGTGTCGTTGGCCAGGTGCCGATCGGTCGAACGCCGGACCGAGCGACCGCGCCCCGACGGGGGAACCTGGACGGGCTGGAGCTATGACGTGGACGGGATCATCGTGTGGGGAGCGACCGGACGAACGCTGCACGACCTCCTCTTGGCAGCCGAAGGCGCGATCCCGTGAGCGCCCCGATGACGCCCGAAGACCGCGAACTTCGCGCGCTGCTGGGGCAAGCCCACGTCGTAGCCGTGGTGGGCCTGAGTTCCAAACCCGGCCGCCCCTCGCTGGGGGTTGCCACCTACCTCCAGCAACACGGTTACCGGATCATCCCGGTGAACCCGGGGGAGACCACGGTCCTGGGCGAGGCGGCGTACCCGTCCCTTCGCGACATCCCGCCCGAGATCAGCGTGGATGTGGTGGACGTGTTCCGAAGGGCAGAACACACCCCTGAGGTGGCGCGCGAGGCCGCCTTGATCGGTGCCAAGGTGCTGTGGCTTCAAGAGGGGATCGTGAACGATGAGGCCGCGCGGATAGCAGGCGAGGCCGGGCTGGACGTCATCATGGGCGTCTGCCTGATGAAGGTCAGACAACGACTGGATGAGGAGGACGTATGAAGTGGGAGTACTTCGTTGCGCCGCTGCTTGAGCACAACCCGGGCGAGATCCTGAACACGTTCGGCGAGGACGGGTGGGAACTCGTGGGCGTGGCCCAGGTCCAGAACCCGATGGGCGGCGTGTCGACCGTCGCCTATCTGAAGCGCCCCAAGGAGTAGCCCGGGGGGCGAGCATCTTCGCGTTGAAGTTGTGTCCTCGGTACGTGAGTATCTTCGCTAGATGAGGATCTTCTTGGCAGGGGCGAGCGGGGTGATCGGCGTGCGTCTCGTGCGGCTGCTCATCGATTCAGGGCACGAGGTGGCGGGGATGACGCGCACGCCCGAGAAGATCGAGATGCTGGGCGCGCTCGGTGCCGACCCGATCCTCTGCGACGTCTTCGATGCACACGGTCTCCGCGATGCGGTGGGCTCGTTTCGCCCCCAGGTCGTGATGCACCAGCTCACAGACTTGCCCGATGACGCGGAGCGAATCCCAGAGCGAGAAGTGGCGAATGCGCGCATCCGGCGGGAGGGCACCCGCAACCTACTTGCAGCGGCGGACGCCGCTGGAACACTCCGATTCTTCGCGCAGAGCGTGGCGTGGGACCTTGGGGGAGATGCAGGTGAGGCCGTCGCGGAACTCGAACGGGGGGTGCTGGAGATCGGCGGCGTTGTCTTGCGCTACGGGCAGTTCTACGGGCCCGAGACCTACCACCCGGACGAGGTACCACCGCACCCCCGGGTCCACATCGACGAGGCGGCACGGCGCACCGTCGGTGCCCTCGACGTCCCATCGGGGGTGCTACTTCTCGTCGAGAAGTAGGGCGGAGTGAGGACCGACCATGTCGGGCAGGGTCTGGTGACTCCTCTCCTGCATGCTCCGGAGACTCGGGTTCCCTAGCCGAGTGCCTGCGTCAGGTCGGCGATGAGGTCGTCGGGGTGTTCGATCCCGACGCTCAGCCGGATAAGCGAGTCGGGCACCTCCAAGGGAGACCCGGCAACGCTGGCGTGGGTCATCGGCCCGGGAACCTCGATCAGGGACTCGACGCCGCCCAGCGACTCCGCCAGGAAGAAGAGCCGGGTCCGCTCGGCGACGCGGCGGGCTTCGGCGCCCGTCGAAACCTCGAATGACACCATGCCGCCGAAGTCCGCCATCTGATCGCGGGCGATCGCGTGTCCAGGGTGATCGGCGAGGCCCGGGTAGTACAGGCGGGCGACCTTGGGATGGTTTGCCAGGAAGCCGGCCACAGCCGCCGCGCCCTCGCAATGGGCGCGCATCCGGACCGCGAGCGTCTTCAAGCCGCGCAGCGCCAGGTAGCAGTCCATCGGGCCGGGCACCGCACCCACGGCGTTGGTAAGGAAGCCGAGGCGTTCGATCAGCTCCGGATCGCTGGTGATGACGGCCCCCCCGATCAGGTCCGAATGCCCGCCGATGTACTTCGTGACGGAGTGCAGCACCACGTCGGCGCCCAGTTCGAGCGGACGTTGGAGCGCAGGCGTCGCGAACGTGTTGTCCACGACCACCCGCGCCCCGGCCTGGTGCGCGGCGGCGGCCACCGCCCGGATGTCGATGATCTTCAGCAAGGGGTTCGACGGCGTTTCCAGCCACACGAACCGCGTGGTGGGCCGGACGGCCGCCGCGAGTGCAGCCGGATCCGCCAGGTCCACCGTGTCGCAGTCGAGCCCCCAGCCGGACAGCACTTTCGTCAGGAGCCGGTAGGTCCCGCCGTAGACGTCGTTGGAAAGCAGGACGTGATCCCCGGGCTGGAGCGTGAGGAGCAGCGTCGTGGAGGCGCCGAGTCCGCTCGCGAACGCGAAGCACCGGTCGCCGCCTTCCAACGCGGCCAGCGCTTTTTGGAACGCTTCGCGGGTGGGGTTGCCGCCCCGCCCGTAGTCCCACACCTTCGGCTGCCCGACCGCGGGCTGGGCGTATGTGGAGGTCTGGTAGATCGGCACGTTGACGGCGCCGTAGACCGGGTCCGGGTCCTGGCCGGCGTGGATCGCCTTCGTTTCGAACCTCAGATCTCCGGGGGGAGTTTCCATCCGCGCCTCACCAACTCCTCTTCCGAGGTCCGCCCGTCGCGAACCTGTTGCCACAGCCTGGACTTGCGTTTCGCGTCGTGACCCGGGGCGAACTCACTGCCGGCGGGAACCAGCCGCTCACAGCCGTCCTCTCCGCACACGCACCACGCGAACATCTTCGTGGTTCCCCCGTCCTGGGTCATCTCCCCCCGGCGATAGCGCGGGGCCAGCGCCCGCGTGGGAACCACGATGACGCCCTCCCGCAGGTCGCCCAGGTAAGAGGCGTGGCCGTCCAGGACCAGGAGTCCGGTGAGCGCGGCCAGCGCCGCATCCATCGCGTCCATGGTGGAAAGGCCATCGGTGGAGACCTTCTGGAGCCGCAGGACCCGTTCGCGCCAGACGCGTTTGGTCGTGCCTTTGGGCGGGAGGCAGCCGGCCAGGACGGCGGCGCTGGCGTGCGGGAAGACCTCTATGGCGCGCTTGCGGAACGTGCCGCCGTTGAAGAGCGGGTACCCGAGCTCGGCGCACCGTTCGAATACCTGGATGCCCTGACGCATCCAATCGAACATGGGATCGGCGCTGTGCGCGGCCGACGGCGTCGGGAACGCGTGGATGTTCAGCCGGGCCAGTTCGCGCTCGGTGAGCCGGGATCTGCCGTTCGCTCCCCAGCGGGGCGGAGAGTCGACGGCGATGACCGCCGGCTTCCATCGCGCGATCAGGTCCGTCACATGCGAGAGATCCGCCCGCCGGACCACGTCCACCGGGACCCGGCGTTCGTCCAGGACCACCAGGTCCAAGCCCTTCTTCGGGCCGCCGACGTCGATGCCGAGCGCTCGGTCCGCCACTAGGACTGCCGCCGGCGATGCGCGAGGAACTCCAGGAGGTCGCTCCGCGTGACCACGCCCAGGACCTGCCCCTGTTTGGAGACCAGGGCGGCGGGGGCCTGCTCGAGCGCCGAGAACGCGATCTCGATCGCGTCGTCCCATTCGACCATGGGAACCGGAGGCGCCATGACCTCGGCCACGTCGGCTTGGAGGGCGTCGGGGTCGCGGAAGATCCGCTCGAGCAGCTCGCGGTCGCGGATGGACCCGACGAACCGGGAGACGTCCCTGCCTTCCCCTTCCCGCACGACCGGAGCCTGGCTGATGCCGTGCGCCTGGAGGGTGTCGACCGCCTGGCGAACCTTGTCGTGTGCGTCGACGGTGATGAGTGGAGGAAGGCCCCCACCCTTGGCGTTCAGAAGTTCCTCGACGCGGATGCTGTCGGGCCGGTCCAGCATCCCGTGCTGGAGCATCCAGGTGTCGGAGTAGATCTTCGAGAGGTAGCTGCGGCCCGAGTCGGGCAGGAGCACGACGATGGTCTTCGATGGATCGTCGAGTTCGCGAGCTACCTGGAGGGCGGCAACGACCGCGGTTCCGCAGGAACCGCCGACCAGGATGCCTTCTTGCCGCGTCACCGCCCTGGCCATCCGGAACGAGTCCTTGTCGCTGACCTTCACGTACCTGTCCACCACGCTCGGGTCGAACGTTTCGGGCCAGAAGTCCTCGCCGATCCCCTCGACCAGATAGGGGCGGGGTAGGTCACCTGAGTAAACGGACCCCTCGGGATCTGCGCCCACGATCATCACGTCGGGGTTCTGCTCCTTGAGGTAGTGGCCGACGCCGCTGATGGTGCCGCCCGTTCCGATGCCGGCCACGAACACGTCGACGGTGCCCTCCGTCTGCTCCCAGATCTCCGGGCCGGTGGTGGCGTAGTGCGCCGCGGGGTTCTCGGCGTTGAAGTACTGGTTCGGCTGGAACGCATCGGGGATCTCTGCGGCCAGGCGTTCGGCTACGCGGTAGTAGCTCTCGGGGCTCTCGGGTGGAACCGCGGTCGGGGTGATCACGACCTCTGCTCCGTATGCCCGCAGGAGCGAGATCTTCTCCTGGCTCATCTTGTCCGGCATGACGAAGATGCATCGGTACCCCCGGATGGAGGCGGCGATCGCGAGGCCGTGCCCGGTATTGCCGCTGGTGGGCTCGACGATGGTCCCGCCGGGCTTCAAGAGGCCCTCGCGCTCGGCGGCCTGGATCATCCGGATCCCGATGCGGTCCTTCACGCTCCCGCCGGGGTTGAGCATCTCAAGCTTGGCCAACACCGCCGGCTGGATCCCTCTGGTGACCTTCGTGAGCCGGACCAACGGCGTGTTCCCCATAGCGTCCAGGAACGTCTCCAGCACCTGCATGGTTCAGACCCCTTTCGCGGGTGAGCCGCCCTATCGTGCCACGCCCCGCCGACCGCCGACCCGCAGGGGTTTCGTAAGAAGGGTGCGTTTCTAGCTTCACCTGCCGCGGTAAGCTGCCGATTCCAAGGGATCGGGATGGGTCTGGCTCAGGGGGATGTGTGACTAGCGACGCAACGGACGCCGAAGACGGCAGCGTAGGCGGGGGCGAGAGTCTGCTCGTCGTCGACGACGACCCCTTCATCGCGCGACTCCTGGAGATCGAACTCAAGGCATCGGGCTACGACGTCCGGGTGGCCAACGACGGCGTGCAGGCGCTGGCGGCGGCTCGGGAGCGCAGCCCCGATCTGGTCCTGGCCGACGTGATGATGCCGAACATGGACGGGTTCGAGCTGACCCGCCGGCTGCGTCAGGATCCACGAACCGCCGCGGTAAGCGTCATCATGCTCACGGCCCGAGGCCTTTCGGCCGACAAGCTCGAAGGCTTCGCCATCGGGGCGGACGACTACATCGTCAAGCCGTTCGATACGCCGGAGTTGCTGGCAAGGATCCGAGGGGTCCTGCGTCGTTCCAAGGAGATGCGGGCGCAGTCGCCGCTCACCGGCCTGCCCGGCAACGTGCGGATCGAAGAGGAGATCGATGGGCGCGTCGACCGCTCGGAGGAATTCGCGATCCTCTACGTCGACCTCGACCATTTCAAGGCCTACAACGATCACTACGGCTTCATGCGCGGTGACCAGGTGATCCAGTTCACCGCGCAGTTGCTCCAGGATGCCTCGCGCGAGATCAGCGGGGGCGAGGCGTTCGTCGGCCATGTCGGCGGGGACGACTTCGTAGTGGTGGTCGCTCCCGGCTTGGCGGCCGTGGTCGCGCAGGCCATCGTCGAGCGGTTCGACGTGGAGGCACCGGAACGCTACGACGACATCGATCGCGCGCAAGGGTTCATCGAGGTGACGAACCGCCGGGGCGAGCTCCAGCGCTTCCCCCTGCTGTCGGTCTCGATCGGGATCGCAACGACCGAGATGCGCCGCTTCCAGCACTACGCCGAGGCGGTGGCTGTGGCCACCGAGATGAAGTCGTTCACGAAGGCCGCGCCGGGATCGTCGTGGGCCATGGACCGCCGCGGCCCCTAGCCTCGCGCGTTCAGGGCAAAGGGGCGGGTTCGGCCAGGAAGTAGCCCTGCCCGTAGACCACGCCGAGTTCGAGCAGCGTGTCCAATTCCGCCTGCGATTCGATGCCCTCGGCCACGATGGTCATGTCCATCTCGTCGGCGAACGAGATCAGGGCCGATGCCAGCGCCCGGCGGCCGCGGTCCGAGTCGATGTCGCGGGTCAGGCTGATGTCCACCTTCACGATGTCGGGCGCGAGCTGGAGCGTGTGCCGAAGGCTCGCGTATCCCGCGCCGGCATCGTCGATGGCGACCCGGCATCCCAATTCCCGCAGTGCGTCCAGGGAACCGGAGAGCGCGGTGTAGTCCGCGACGGCCTCGTGCTCGGTGATCTCCACCACGATCCGCCGTCCGCCCGGCGCGAGGACGGCCGGAAGGTCGGGCGACATCGCGGCGTGCTGGGACGCGTTCACCGAGAGGTAGCTGTCGGGTGGAAGATTCGGCAGCGCGCTCAGCGCTTGGCGGATGGCCGTCAGCTCCAACTGGATCCCGAGTTCCAGCCGAACCGCCTCGGCGAACCACTGGTCCGGTGGCCGCATCGGTAGCGAGCGGAACCGAGCCAACGCCTCCATGCCCACGGTCAACTGCGTCCGGAGGTCGACGATAGGCTGGAACGCCATGGACAGGCCCTCGCCGTCAAGGAACCGCTGGATCACGCCGCGGCGGCTCTCCAGCTCCTGTTCCTCGATCTCTTCGCGGCGGAGTTGGGAACTGAGCTCGTGCACAACGCCGCCGATGACCTCGGAGCTGAGGCTGGTGCCGCCCCGGGCGACCTTGCCGATGGATTCGATGATCTCCCCGGCCGCCGTTCCTTTCACGAGGTAGCCCACGGCGCCGGCCCGGAGCATCTCCAGTACGGTCGGTCGGTCTTCGAAGGCGCTGAGAGCGATCACGCGGGTGCCGGGGGAGACCCGGATGATCTCGCGCGCGGCGCGCGGGCCGCCACCAGCCGGCATCTTCACGTCCACGAGCGCCACGTCGGGGCGCCGGGACACGGCCAACTCGATCGCTTCGTCGGCGTCGCCGGCGGACCCGACCAGGATGACGCCGTCATCCTGCGCCAGGAGATCGGAGAGCGCCACACGAAGCGCAGGCTCGTCGTCCGCGATCAGGACCCTGATGGGATCGGACGACGTGCCAATGCCCGTGGCCGAAGGAGAACCGACGGAAGCCACGGCAGGGACGCTACCTGCAGGGGAAGGCCGACACAATCACCTCGGAGGGTTGCCCGGCTTGGGTAGCATCCCTGCATCGACCGTGGGAGGTAGCCAGATGAGCGCCCGTGAGATCCGTGCTCCGCGCGGCACCGAGCTGTCCTGCCGTTCGTGGCCGCAGGAAGCAGCCATGCGGATGCTGATGAACAACCTGGATCCCGACGTGGCCGAACGGCCCCAGGATCTGGTGGTCTACGGCGGAACCGGCCGGGCCGCTCGTTCGTGGGAGGCCTACGACGCCATCGTCCGGACCCTGAAGGGGCTCGCCGACGACGAGACCATGCTGGTGCAGTCCGGAAAACCCGTCGCGGTCTTCCGCACCCACGAGATGGCCCCCCGCGTCCTTATCTCCAACTCCATGCTGGTTCCCAAGTGGGCGGACTGGGACACGTTCCGCGACCTGGAGGATGCCGGGCTCACGATGTACGGACAGATGACGGCCGGATCGTGGATCTACATCGGCTCGCAGGGGATCTTGCAGGGGACCTACGAGACGCTGGCGGAGTGCGCCACGCAGCGCTTCGGCGGAACGCTCGCGGGAACGATCACCCTCACCGG
>JBBRTK010000078.1:0-10362 GCA_038244455.1 Actinomycetota bacterium | reverse complement strand
GCGCCACCGCCGGCGCGGATCCCGGACCCGGCGCGGCCCAGCGCGTGGCCCAGTGCGCCGGGCACCACGGAACGACTGGCCACCGTCATCCGCCTGGAGGCGGACCTTCCCGATCCGGATCAGCTGGGCTTGTTCTGATGGGATCCCTGACCCTGCGCACCGAGACGCCGGACGACACGCGCGCGCTTGGCGCGGCGCTCGCCGATGTCTTCCACGAACGCGACGTCGTGCTCCTCACGGGTGAGCTTGGCGCGGGCAAGACGACGCTGGTGCAAGGGATCGTTGCGGGGCTGGGGTCCGCCGACCATGTGCAGTCACCCACGTTCACATTGATCCGGGAGTACACGGGAAGACTCGTGGTTGCGCACGTCGACGTATACCGGCTGGCGCGCATCCAGGACGTCGTGGACCTTGGGCTCGAGGAGATCGGCGACGGCGACGCGCTCCTGCTGATCGAATGGGGCGACGCCGTGCAGGACATCCTCCCCCCCGAACGTCTCCGCGTGACCATCACCATGTTCGATCCCGCCGGATCCGAGGACGCCCGCCGGATCGAACTCGTGGCGGAGGGGCCGTCGTGGGAGGCGCGGTGGGACCGGATCCGCACCCTCGCGAGCGCCGGGAGCCAGGCATGATCGTGGTCGCCATCGAGACCTCCACGCCGCAGACCAGCGTGGCCATCGGGTCCGAGACCGGACTCCTCGCTCGGATCAGCGTGGCCGGCAAGGCGCGCCAGGAGGCCGTCACGCCGGCGCTGGAACAGCTGCTCGCGTGGTCCGATCTGGAGCTCACCCGGGTGAGTGGCATCGCGGTGGGGACGGGACCGGGACTCTTCACGGGGCTCCGGGTGGGGGTGGTGACGGCCAAGACCCTGGCGCAGGTCCTGGGCGTTCCCATCCTGGGGATCTCCAGCCTGGATACGTTGGCGTTCAGCGTCCGCTACACGCACAAACGCATCGTCGCGGTCATCGATGGACGCCGCGGAGAGGTGTTCTGGAGCGCCTATCGCGCGGTTCCCGGCGGGATCGTGCGGGAGACCGAACCGGTGGTGGCCCGGCCCGACCACCTCGCGGCCGAGCTGGGGGTCACTCGTGAGGATGTGCTGGCCGTCGGTAATGGTGCCATCCTCTACCGAGATGTCCTCCAGGAGGCTCACGTTGAGTTCGCGTCCGCATCGGTGGCCCACCCGGACGCCGCTGCGCTCGCGGAACTCGCCGTGCCCCGATTCCTGCGCGAAGAGCATGATCGGCTCACGGATGTCGTCCCCACGTACCTAAGGAAATCGGATGCTGAGATCACTTGGGATCAGCGAGCCCGCGGCATCTCGTCTTGAGATCGCCCGGATGCGCCGCCGTCACCTCAGAGGGGTGATGGCCATCGAACGCCAGGCGTACACGCGTCCGTGGAGCCCCAACCTGTTCGTCGCCGAGATGACCGAGCCGAACAACCGCTGCTACCTGGTGGCCAGGATGAGCCGCGAGGTCGCCGCTTACGGCGGCATGATCTGCTATGGCGAAGAGGCCCACATCACGAACATCGCGGTCGATCCCGAGCGTCAACGGGGCGGCCTCGCGACCCGGCTCCTGTATGAACTCACGTTGCAGGCCATCGAGATGGGCGGCCACGCCATCAGCCTGGAAGTTCGCGTGACGAACTGGGGAGCACAGCGGCTATACGGCCGGTTCGGTTATCACCCGGTGGGCATCCGCAGGAATTACTACCAGGAGCTCCAGGAAGACGCGCTCATCATGTGGACCGACGACATCCGCAACCCGCGGTACGGAGCGCGGCTCGAACGGATCGCCGCCTCCCTCCCGGAGGGTATCCGCCCGGCGTGATCACCCTCGGCATCGAAACATCGTGCGACGAAACGGCCGTCGCGGTGGTCCAGGACGGGTTCACCGTTCGTTCGAACCTCATCGCCTCGCAGGTCCATCTGCACGAGCGATTCGGTGGGGTGGTGCCTGAGGTGGCCGCCAGGGCGCACGTGGAGGCGCTCAACCCCCTCATGGAAGAGGCCCTGGAGGCTGCCGGCGTGGGGTTCGCCGATCTGGACGGCGTCGCGGTCACAGTGGGCCCTGGTTTGGTCGGCGCGCTCCTGACCGGGATGGCCGCAGCGAAGGCCGTCTCACTGGCGGCCGGCATCCCGCTGATCGGCGTGAACCATCTGGAAGGCCATCTCTGGGCGAACTTCCTGACCCACGGCGCCCCGGATCCCCCGTATGTGGCGCTCGTCGTGAGCGGCGGGCACACGATGCTGGTCCATATGCGGGATCTGCACCATCACGAGGTGCTCGGCCAGACCCTGGACGATGCGGCAGGGGAGGCGTTCGACAAGGTGGCCCGGCTGCTCGGGCTGGGGTTCCCAGGGGGTCCGGCGCTGGACGCCATGTCGCGAGAGGGCGACCCCCGCGCCATCGCGTTCCCACGGTCCATGGAGCGCAGCGGCGACTTCGACTTCTCGATGAGCGGACTGAAGACGGCCGTCCTTCGGTACGTGAAAGGGGAGCGAGCCGCCGGGCGCGACATCAACATCCCGGATGTGGCGGCGAGCTTCCAGGAGGCGATCGTCGACGTACAGGTCCGAAAGACCCTCGAAGCCGCGGAGAAGACCGGCGTGCAGACCGTGCTGCTGGGCGGCGGCGTGGTCGCCAACACCCGCCTGCGGGAGCGGATCCTGGCCGAAGGGGAGGGCGCGGGGCTCCGGGTTCTGTTCCCACCGATGGACCTGTGCACGGACAACGGAGCCATGATCGCGTGTGTGGGAGCGGCGCTGCTGAAGCGCGGGGACCGCACGAAACTCGACATCGCGGCCGATCCCAACCTACTCTTGGCGCCGTGACAACCGTCCTGGTTACCGGGGGAGCCGGGTTCATCGGCTCGCACCTGGCCGATCGACTGCTGGCCGAGGGGTTCCGCGTCATCAGCGTGGACGACCTCAGCACGGGCCGGATCGCCAATCTGGCGGAGGCCCGAGGCCACGGCAAGGAGTTCACGTTCTTCAACATGGACGTGCGCGCGGCGGGCGTTCAGCAGCTCTTCGAACGCCACCGGCCCGAGATCGTCTTCCACCTGGCCGCGCAGTCGGGCGTCCGGCCCTCGCTGACGGATCCGACCAACGACGCGTCGATCAACGTGATGGGAACGCTCAACATCCTGGAATGCGCCGCCCGGGCCGGCACGCGCAAGATCGTCTACGCGGCAAGCGGCGGCACCATCTACGGCGATCCCAAGCGTCTCCCGGCCAAGGAAGCCAGCGCCCAGGGTTCGTTCCCCATGAGCCCGTACGGGATCTCGAAGAAGGTTGTGCTGGACTACCTGGGGTTCTTCCAGCGGTATCGCGGACTCGACTACACCGCACTGGCGCTGGGGAACGTCTTCGGTCCCAGGCAGGACCCGCTTGGCGAGGCCGGGGTTGTCGCGATCTTCGCCCAGCGCATGCTGGCGGGCGAGGCCCCCACCATCTACGGGGACGGCAACCAGACCCGCGACTACATCTTCATCGACGACGTGGTCCACGCGTTCGTTCAAGCCATCGAACGCGGCTCGGGGAAGCTGGTGAACATCGGGACCGGCCTTGAGACCAGCGTCAATCACCTCTTCCGGTTGCTTGCCGATATCGCCGGGTTCGAAGGCGAGCCGCAGCGGGGCCCGCTCCCGCAGGGCGAACTCCGACGGATCGCGCTGGACATCTCGAAGGCCCCCGGCGCGATCGCCTGGAAGCCATGGACGCATCTGGAAGACGGTCTCGCCGAAACGGTGGCCTATCTGAAGGGGATCTGATCGATGCGCGAACCGGTGTCGACGTTCGCTGTGGCCGTCATGGACCTGGAGCTCGAACCGGAAGCGCTTGATCCGTCCCAGGTCCTGGCGGGTAAGCCCGTGCTGAGCAACCACACGCTGTTCGAGTCCGAAGACGGGCGCATCATCCGCGGCGTCTGGCAGTGCACGCCCGGTGCGGTGTCGGATGTCGAACAGGACGAGCTCTTCGTCGTTGTAGCGGGGCGGGCGAGCGTGGAGGTCGAGGGCGGCCCGACCCTTGAGCTCTACCCGGGCGTCGCCGGCGTCCTTGCCCGCGGCGCGAAGACGGTGTGGACGGTGACCGAGACGCTTCGCAAGGTCTACCAGATCACGCTTCCCGCCTAGACCGGACCGTCCAGAACGACGACCCCGTCATCGTCGCTATGGAGCATCGCTCCGGGATGGAAGGTCACACCGCCGAACGTCACGGGGGCGTCGACCTCGCCCTCGGCTCGCTTGGCGCTGGGTCGCGGGCAAGTGCCGAGCGCCTTGATGCCGAGTTCGAGCCCGGCCAGCATGGCGGCATCGCGAACGCATCCGTGGACCACGATCCCCGCCCATCCGTTGTCCCTCGCCAGGGCGGCTACGTTGTCACCGAGAAGGGCGACCTGGAGCGAACCGGCGCCGTCCACTACCAGGACTCGTCCCTCGCCGGGTTCGGCCACCCTCCGTTTCACCAGCACGTTGTCCTCATTGCAGCGGACGGTGCTGATCGGCCCCTCGAAGACCCGGACCCCGCCGAACTGCCGGAAGGTCAGCGTGCACACCTCGGCGCGATCAGGGTGTTCGTCGAGGATGTCCGCCGTCGAGGTCGCCATCGCGGCAGACGCTACCAGCGGGGTTCCCGATCGGTCCAGGGGTAGCATCCGGGCCGTGGATCGGCGAGAGTTCCTCCGGCGCGGCGGGCGGCTGACGGTGGGGGCGGCGTCACTGCCACTGCTCACCACCGCATGCACCACCTCCGGCGCGGCGCCGGGTTCTCCAACGCCTTCACCTTCGGGTCAAAGCCCGACCTCCGTGCCAGGTTCGGGATGGAGAGCGTTCGAGGCGAGCCTGGACGGGACGTTGCTCCGGCGGGGTGCCCCGGGGTTCGCCTTGGCTCACCAGCTGTATCAGCCCAGGTTCGACGGCGTGGTCCCGAAGGCAGTCGTGCGGTGCGCGAGCGTGGCGGACGTGCAGCGGTCCATCGGATTCGCCCTGAGCCATGGGATCCAGGTGACCGCTCGAAGTGGCGGTCACAGCTACGCCGGGTACTCGACGTCGGACGGGATCGTGATCGACCTGCGAAGGCTTTCCCGCGTCACGTTCGATGGGTCGACCCAGCAGGCGAGCGTGGGAGGAGGGGTGCTGACGATCGATGTGGCGGCGGCGCTCGCGCGCCACGGGGTCGTCGTGCCCACAGGCACGTGCGCGAGCGTCGGGATGAGCGGGCTTGCCCTGGGTGGAGGGCAGGGCGTGATCGCGCGGAAGTTCGGCCTCACGTGCGACGCCGTGACGTCGGTGGAGATGGTCACCGGCGACGCGGCGATCCGGCACTGCGACACCCAACAGGAAACCGAACTCTTCTGGGCGGCTCGCGGCGCGGGCGGCGGCAACTTCGGGATCGTCACCGGGTTCACCTTCCAGACCAACCCGTTGGCGGAACTGACCCTCTTCTCGCTCGGCTGGCCGTGGGCGGCCGCGGCCGACGTCATGACCGCGTGGCAGCAGTGGGGGCCCGACGCTCCGGACGAACTCTGGTCGGACTGCCACCTCCTCTCGCGCGCTCCGCAGGGCCTGACCGTGTCGGTGAACGGAGCCTTCGTCGGCCCGCAGGCGGCCCTGCAGTCGCTCCTGAACGTGCTCCAGGGCGACGTTGGAGGAACGCCGCCCGCATCGTCCGTCCGGACCGCGCCCTATCTGGACGCGCTGCTCTCGGAGGCGGGCTGTATCGGCTGGGACGCAGCGGAGTGCCGGGTTCCGTCACCGGGTTCGGCCGGCCGATTGCCGCGCGAAGATTCCTACGCGAAGTCGGATCTGTTCGCGGAACCGTTGTCGTCCGCGGCGATAGGGGAGGGCGTGGCGGCCGTCCAGGCACGGGCGGCCGACCCGGCCCTTGCCGCATCGACCGGCGGCCTGGCGTTCGATGCCTGGGGTGGTCAGATCAACCGCCCCGCGCCATCGGACACCGCCTTCGTGCATCGTCAGGGACGCTTCCTCGCGCAGTACGTGGCGGAGGTGCAGACGGGGGCGCCTGCGGCGGTGGTCGCCAAGAACCGATCGTGGCTGAGCGACACGTATGCGGTCCTGCATCCTTCAGCGAACGGGTTCGCGTATCAGAACTACATCGACCCGGATCTGCCAGATTGGCTGTACGCCTACTACGGATCGAACCTCAACCGTCTGCGCCGCGCGGCCGCGACCTACGATCCGAACGAGGTGTTCCGATTCGCCCAGAGCATCCCCCCGCGCTTCTAGGCACGCCGAGCGCGCGCCGCGCTGACCCAGGCGAGCAGCCCGACGCCGAGCATCGCCTCGACGATCCATACGGGGAACGGGCGGGGGAGGTGGCCGTAGCGGCCCCACCACAGCAACGGCTCGACCACGAAGGGCAGGCCGATCGCGATGCCCGCGATCAGCGCGCGGGACCTTCCCCACAGCGCGCCCAAGAGGCCGTACGCGGGGCCAACCGAGCCCGCGATCAGGAGCCAGGGGATCACGAACCCGACCGCCAGATGCAGATCGGGCTCGAGGTAGAAGCCGACGATGGCTGCCTGGGCCGCAAGCGCGCCGGTGATAGCGGCCCACCCCCAGGACCGCTGTGCCCACCCTGCAAGGAACGGCAGGACGACCCAGAAGCTCGAGATGTTCCCGATCCAGAACACGCCGATCGCGCGCGGCGCCGGCAGATACGAATCCGCGAGACCGAACAACCATCCAGCTGCTGCGAACCCGAGGAGGAGGAGGAGATGGCGCCGCATCGGCCCACGATACCTCGCGTCCGGCCGCGAGCCGCCCTCAGGGTTCGCGGCGCATGAACCAGACGTGCGGTCCGCCGCCCGGCACGTCACCCTGGTCGACAACGGTGAACCCGAAGCGTTCGTAGTAGGGGACGTTCGCGGCGATGGACGTTTCCAGGAACGCGGCCGCACCCTGCGCGGCGGCCAGGTCCAGCCCGTGGCGGACGAGCGCTCCGCCAACGCCAGTGCGCTGGCGCGCCGGATCGACGGCGAGAGCGTCCAAGTACCACGCGTCATCGGGGATGAACGACCCGACCCATTCCCAGAGGGCGTGGTAACGAGCGCCGCGGTCGGGCATCAACGGCTCGTACTCGGATGCCGCTGCCTGGTCGGAGGCGGTCAGCAACGCTGTCTCTCCCGGCACGATCCACACGGCAACGCCTTCACCATCACCGCCTTCCCAGAGCATCCCCAGCTCCGCCGGACCCGCGTACAGGAGCTTGAGGATCGTGGTGATCGTCTCCACTGTCGCCCCACCGCCGAGCGGCCATTGGATCAACGGTTCGTCGGCGAACGCGCGTCCGAGTATGCCAGCGAGCACCGGCAGCCGTGCCGGCGCGGCGCGTTCAACCCTGATCGGAGCGGGCGTCGGGTCCAAGCTCGCGATGATAGCGGGGGTGCCCCAGACCCTACGGCTTGCGGTGGCGACGCAGCCGCAGGATCCGACCGCCCCGGCGGTGGCCGCGGCGAAGGTGTACGCGCGATGGCAGCGGATCGTACCGGCCATCGAGTGGACGCCGCTTTCCGGCCGTCTGAGGGAGGACCGGCTGCACGACGTTGTGGCGCATATCACACCTCCAATCGGCTCTTCATACCCAGTGTAGGGAGCCGTGAGAGCCGCCAGGAGGGGCGAACGACCCGTGGTGACCGGGCCTACCGGTGGGCAGATGGGCCCCTCGTTGACCATCTGGCACTCTCCCGGCTATCCTGTTAGCACTCGTCGCACTTGAGTGCTAACCGAGCAGGCAACCGAACCACAAGGAGGCAAGGAAGATGGCGAACTTCAGCTTGAAGCCCCTCGAGGATCGCATCGTCGTGAAGGCGAGCGAGGGTGACCAGACCACGGCGTCTGGCCTGGTGATCCCGGACACCGCGAAGGAGAAGCCCCAGGAGGGCGAGGTCATCGCGGTCGGCCCCGGACGGTTCGAGGACGGCGCCCGTGTGCCGCTGGACGTGGCCGTCGGCGACAAGGTCATCTACTCCAAGTACGGCGGCACCGAGGTCAAGGTCAAGGGCGATGAGTACCTCATCCTCTCGGCCCGCGACGTCCTCGCCGTGCTCAGCAAGTAACTCAGCACGCAACCAACCCTTGAAGGAGGCACCCAGTGGCATCGAAGCTGCTGAAGTTCGGTGAGGAGGCTCGCCGTTCGCTCGAAGCGGGCGTCGACAAGCTCGCCGACGCGGTCGCCATCACGCTCGGACCCAAGGGTCAGAACGTGGTGCTCGACAAGAAGTGGGGAGCTCCCACCATCACGAACGACGGTGTGAGCATCGCCAAGGAGATCGAGCTGGAGGACCCGTGGGAGAACATGGGCGCCCAGCTCTGCAAGGAAGTTGCAACGAAGACCGACGATGTCGCCGGTGACGGCACTACAACGGCGACCGTGCTCGCACGCGCCATGGTCAAGGGCGGGCTGAAGAACGTAGCCGCCGGTGCCAACCCGATGATCCTGAAGAGGGGCATCGAGAAGGCGACCGCCGCCGTGGTTGAGGCCATCAAGGCGCAGGCCAAGGACGTGGAGACGCGCGAGGAGATCGCGAACATCGGTTCGATCTCCGCCGCGGACCCGGCGGTCGGCGACGTGCTGGCCGAGGCCCTGGACAAGGTCGGCAAGGACGGCGTGGTCACGGTCGAGGAGTCCAACACGTTCGGCATGGAACTCGAGTTCACCGAGGGCATGCAGTTCGACAAGGGCTACATCTCGCCATACTTCATCTCCGATCAGGAGTCCATGGAGGCCGTTCTCGAGGAGCCGTACATCCTCCTGGTGAACAAGAAGATCAGCTCGATCCAGGAGCTGCTCCCCGTGCTCGAGAAGGTCATGCAGGGCGGCAAGCCCCTCGCGATCATCGCCGAGGACGTGGACGGCGAGGCGCTGGCCACCCTGGTGGTCAACAAGATCCGCGGCACGTTCAGCGCCGTCGCGATCAAGGCCCCCGGGTTCGGGGATCGTCGGAAAGCCATGCTCCAGGACATCGCGGTCCTCACTGGCGCGCAGGTCATCTCCGAAGAGGTCGGGCTCAAGCTCGACAACGTGGAGCTGGACCTCCTGGGCAGCGCTCGGAAGCTCGTCGTGACGAAGGACACCACGACGATCGTCGAGGGAGCTGGTCACGGCGATGACGTAGCGGGTCGGATCAACCAGATCAAGGCCGAGATCGAGAACACGGACTCGGACTGGGACAAGGAGAAGCTCCAGGAGCGTCTGGCCAAGCTCTCCGGCGGCGTCGCCGTCGTGAAGGTTGGCGCGGCCACCGAGGTCGAGCTCAAGGAGCGCAAGCACCGCATCGAGGACGCCCTGCGTTCCACGCGTGCGGCCATCGAAGAGGGGATCGTTCCCGGAGGCGGCGTCACGCTGATCCGCGCCGAGGCGGCCCTGGACAAGCTGGACCTGGAAGGCGACGAAGCCACCGGTGCCGCGATCGTTCGCGGAGCCCTGGCCGAGCCCGCCCGCCGGATCGCCATGAACGCCGGCTACGAAGGTGCCGTGATCGTCCAGAAGATCCGCGCGGAGTCCAAGAAGGGCTTCAACGCGGCCACGGGCGAGTGGGTGGACATGGTCAAGGCCGGCATCATCGACCCGGCCAAGGTCACCCGTTCGGCGCTGCAGAACGCCGCGTCGATCGCCGCCCTCATCCTCACGACCGAAGCGTCGGTCGTGGAGAAGCCTGAGGAGGAGGCCGCCGAAGCCGGCGGCCACGGCCACGCGCACTGAGGTAACGCGTTCCACTGCACTCGAAGGGGCGGGCCGAAGGCCCGCCCCTTCGCTGTTCCCACCACGTAGGATTCCGCCATGTTCGAGGACGTTGCGAGCGGTTGGGACGGCGAACGCTGGGGCCACCGGTTCGACGAACCGTCGGGGGCGCACCTGTTCGTCGCCATCCACTCCACGGTCCTGGGGCCAGGGATGGGCGGAACCCGGCTGAAGGTCTACGCCACGCCTGAGGACGGGCTGGCAGACGCCCTCCGGCTTTCTGAGGCCATGAGCTACAAGCAGGCGGCGGCGCATCTGCCCTACGGCGGCGGCAAGGCCGTCATCGCCGCACCGGCGATCCCCGCGCCCGGAAGCCCCCAGCGCCGCGACCTGTTCCTGCGTCACGGCGAGTTCATCGATTCGTTCGGCGGCGCGTACGTGACCGCGGCCGACATGAACACGGGCCCCGAGGACATGGACGTGGTGGCGGAGCGCACCGCCTACGTCCTGGGTCGGACGCCCGCGAACGGCGGGAGCGGTGACCCCGGCCACGGAACCGCCATCGGTGTCTTCCACGGCATACGCGCCGCGGCCGCTCGCGCGTTCGGATCTGAGGACCTCACCGGGCGCACCGTTCTCATCCAGGG
>JBBRTK010000077.1:0-10362 GCA_038244455.1 Actinomycetota bacterium | reverse complement strand
GTCGTGCTGTACGGCGGCAACAACAACTGGTTCGCGGCATACGCGTACTGGCTGCTCAAGCTTCGTGGGTACGACAACGTGAAGCTCGTGAACGGCGGGCGCAAGAAGTGGGAGCTGGAGAGCCGGGAGCTCACCCAAGACATCCCCTCGTACGCGGCCACCGGGTTCTCGCTCACGGGGGCCGAACGTCCCGAGATCCGGGCGCTCCGAGACGAGGTGATCGGGAAGGTGGGTGGCGGCACAGGGTTCGTCGATGTCCGATCTCCTGAGGAGTACCGCGGCGAGAAGCTCGCCCCCGACCACCTCCCGCAGGAGCAGTCACAGGTCCCGGGTCACATCGCCGGAGCAGCGAATATCCCCTGGGTTCAGGCGGCGAACGACGACGGCACCTTCAAGTCGGCGGACGAGTTGCGGGCGCTCTACGAAGGAGCGGGCATCACCGCCGACCTGGAAGTCATCGCGTACTGCCGTATCGGTGAGCGCTCCAGCCACACGTGGTTCGCGCTCCAGGAACTTCTCGGCTACGAGAACGTCAGGAACTACGACGGCTCCTGGACCGAGTACGGCAGCCTGGTCGGTGCGCCCGTCGAGATGGGCTGACGCGGATCCGTCGGGAAGGGGCAGCGGGCAGCTCCCGTCCCGACGCCGAGGCCCGGGCCGAAAGGCCCGGGCCTCTTCGCGTTCCAGGCCCGCGTCCGTAGGATGGAGGCGTGCCGGACGATCTCGCCCAACTCCTCGAAGCGAACCGGAGAGCTGCCGTGGGATTCGATCGGGGCGAGCAGCCCCGGCGCCCCGCCCGTCCGATCGCCGTGCTCACGTGTATGGACGGACGCATCGATCCGCTGGCCATGCTCGGGCTCGCGCCGGGCGACGCGAACATCCTTCGCAATGCCGGCGCTCGCGTGACCGACGACGTCGTCCGTTCGCTCCTGGTGTCCGGGTGGCTCCTGAGCACGCGACTGTTCGTGGTGGTCCATCACACCGACTGCGGACTAGAGGCCCCTGGTGGGGACGCCGAGGTCAGGGCGGCGATCGCCGCGGCGGGGGGGGATGCGGCGGGGCTGGAGTTCGCGTCGTTCCCAAGCGCCGAGCTCGCTGTCACCCAGGACGTGGCCCGCCTCGTTGCCGAGGTCCGATTCCCCGCGGATGTCGATATCCGTGGCTGCGTATACGACGTTCGAACGGGCTTGATCCGTGAGGTGCCGGCGTCTAGCGGGGGCTTCTCGCTGTAATCCGACCTCTGCGGTAGACTTTCGGCGTACGTGCGGGGACGCTCGTTGGCCAGAAGAGATCTCGAGGGAAGGACACCCATCGTGGCCGTCAGCCAGGAAGACCACCTCAAGGCACTCAGCAAGGACTACCGGTTCGACTGGAAAGACGCGGACCATTCCGTCTTCACGCCCAAACGAGGACTGTCCGAGGACGTCGTTCGGGAGATCTCCGCCCGGAAAGACGAGCCCGCTTGGATGCTGAAGACTCGCCTCAAGGCTCTGAAGTACTTCGAGATGCGGCCGATGCCCTGGTGGGGCGCGGACCTGTCCGGCATCGACTTCGACAACATCTTCTACTTCATCCGCTCCACCGAGAAGCAGGCCTCGAACTGGGAGGAGCTTCCCGACGACATCAAGGACACGTGGGACAAGCTCGGCATACCCGAGGCCGAGAAGAAGTACCTGGGCGGCGTGAGCGCCCAGTACGAGTCCGAGGTCGTGTATCACAAGATCAAGAAGGAACTCGACGACATCGGCGTCATCTTCACGGACATGGACACCGCGCTCCGCGAGTACCCGGACCTGGTGAAGGAGTACTTCGGCACGATCATCCCGCCGAACGACAACAAGTTCGCGTCGCTGAACACCGCGGTGTGGTCGGGCGGGTCATTCGTGTACGTGCCGCCGGGCGTGAACGTCGACATCCCGCTCCAGGCATATTTCCGCATCAACCAGGAGAACATGGGCCAGTTCGAGCGGACGCTGATCATCGCCGACGAAGGCAGCTACGTGCACTACGTCGAGGGGTGCAGCGCGCCGATCTACAGCTCCGACTCGCTGCATTCGGCGGTCGTGGAGATCGTCGTCAAGAAGGGCGCACGGGTCCGCTACACCACGATCCAGAACTGGTCCACGAACGTCTATAACCTGGTCACCAAGCGCGCCGTCGCGCACGAGGACGCCGTCATGGAGTGGGTCGACGGGAACATCGGCTCCAAGGTGACCATGAAGTACCCCTCGATCTACCTGGTCGGAAAGGGCGCGCGCGGCGAGGTGCTCTCCGTGGCGTTCGCCGGCAAGGGGATGCACACGGACGCCGGCGGGAAGGCCGTGCACGCAGCGCCGTACACCACCAGCGTCATCAACTCGAAGTCCGTGAGCAAGGATGGTGGACGCACTGGGTACCGCGGGCTCATCCGCGTCGAACCCGACGCCCACCACGCCAAGTCCACCGTGCGCTGCGACGCGCTGATCCTGGACGACGAGAGCCGTTCGGACACCTACCCCTATATCGAGGTGGAGGACGAGACCGCGGCGCTCGCGCACGAAGCCACTGTCAGCAAGGTCGGCGAAGACCAGCTCTTCTACCTGATGAGCCGCGGTTTGGCCGAAGCAGAGGCCACGGGCATGATCGTCAACGGGTTCATCGAGCCCATCACCCGCGAGTTGCCCATGGAATATGCGGTCGAACTCAACCGCCTGATCGAGCTCCAGATGGAAGGCTCGGTCGGCTGAGCAAGATGACCACGACCACCAGTTCCTTCGACGAGGAGGCCCTTGCGGCCCTGCCGCCGGTCCCTGCGTTCGTTGATGGGTTGCGCCGCACCGCATTCGAGCGGTTCGTTGCTATGCCGATCCCATCCCAGGACACCGAGGAATGGCGCTACACGGACCTGTCGAACTTCGATCTGGGGTTCGTTCCCCACACCCCGGGCCACGGTGGACCGGTGCCCGAGCAGTCCGAGAACCTGGGCGGCGCCATGGTCCAGCACAACTCGAGCGTGGCCATGACCACCTCTGATCAGGATGTCGCGCGCCGCGGGGTCATCTTCTGCGATCTGGATCTGGCCGCCGAGAAGCACCCGGACCTGGTGGAGCCGCATCTGCATTCCCTGGTCCCCACCGATCGAACGAAGTTCACCGCACTGCACGGCGCCTTCCGCACGGGCGGCACCTTCTTGTATGTTCCCGCGGATGTGTCTGTCCAGCTTCCGCTGCAGACTCTGACCTACCTGGACGCGGACGGCGCGGCCGTCTTCCCGCACACGCTGATCGTGGCCGAGCGCGGGGCGGAGGTCACCTTCATCGATCGGTTCGCCTCACCGGATCTGCAGCGTAGCTTCAGCGACGCGATCACCGAGATCGTCGTAGGGGATGGCGCGCACGTGCGGTACGTGAGTATCCAGGAATGGGGGGCCGGCGTGACGCACCTGGGCGTGGTTCGCGCTCGCGTGGGCCGCGACGCGTCCATCCGAACGCTGGCCATCGGCTTCGGTGCCGACCTCTCCCGCGTTGAGAACGAGGTGATATTGGCCGAGCCGGGGGGCTTCAGCGAGCAGCTCGGGGTGTTCTTCGCCGACGGCGTTCAGCACTTCGACCACCGCTCGATCCAGGATCACGTGGCGCCCAACTGCACGTCTGACCTGCTCTACAAGGGGGCGCTCCGCGATCACAGCCGAGCCGTCTACAGCGGGTGGGTTCACGTTCGTCCCGACGCGCAGAAGACCAACGCCATGCAGACCAGCAGGAACATCGTGCTGTCGGAGCACGCGAAGGCCGACGCCATCCCGAACCTGGAGATCGAGGCGAACGACGTGCGCTGCGGCCACGCGGCCAGCGTCGGCCCGGTCGATGAGGACACCATCTTCTACCTCACCAGCCGAGGTATCCCTCGCGAGGAGGCTGAACGCCTCATCGTGACCGGCTTCTTCCAAGAGGTCCTGGACCGCGTGCAGATCGAGGAAGTCCGAACGAACGCTGAACTCGCGATCCAGGAAGAGCTGGAACGGGGGATCCGATGACGCGCGTGTGCGCGGTCGGCGAGGTTCCCGTGGGGCAGGCCCGTAGGTTCGAGATAGACGGGCGATGGATCGCCGTGGCGAACCTCGGTGACGAGGGATTCCGAGCGGTCGATGCCGTGTGTTCGCACGAGCACGCGTGGCTGGACAAAGGTGAGGTCGACATCGACCTCTGCACGATCGAATGTCCGAAGCACGGTTCGACGTTCGACCTGAACACCGGGATGCCGCGCTCGCTCCCGGCCGTGGCACCGGTCGCGGTTTATCCCGTGATCATCAACGACGACGACATCCTGATCGAGGTGCGAGATGACTGATAGTGACAACGGCCCCGCGACCCTGGAGGTTCGCGACCTGCACGCCGAGGTGGAAGGCAAGGAGATCCTTCGCGGCATCGACCTGGTGGTCAAGCAAGGGGAAACCCATGCGCTGATGGGCCCGAACGGGTCGGGTAAATCCACCCTCTCCAACGTGATCATGGGCCGCCCCGGCTACACGGTCACGAAGGGGTCGGTGATCTTCAACGGGGAGAACATCACCAAACTGCCCCCAGACGAGCGCGCGAAGCGCGGCTTGTTCCTGGCTATGCAGTACCCGACCGAGGTTCCCGGCGTCTCCGTTGTGAACTTCCTGCGCACGGCGTATTCGGCGATCAAGGGCGAGCCGGTGGGCGCCCTGGTCTTCCGCAAGCACATGAAGGCGCAGATGGACAAGCTGAACATCGAAGACGCGATGGTCAACCGCTACGTGAACCAAGGGTTCAGCGGGGGAGAGAAGAAGCGGAACGAGATCCTGCAACTCGCTGTGCTCGAGCCGCAGATCGCGATCTTGGATGAGACCGACTCTGGCCTGGACATCGACTCCCTCAAGCTGGTGGCAGAAGGCGTGAACGAGCTGGTCGGGCCCGAACTCGGCGTGCTGCTCATCACCCACTATCAGCGGATGCTCAACTACATCGCGCCCGACGTGGTCCACGTGATGATGCAGGGCCGGATCGTAAAGACTGCCGGCCCGGAGCTTGCCCTGGAACTTGAGGCCAAGGGCTACGAAGGCATCCGCGCCGAACTCGGTCTGGCCGCGGACGCGGCCGCCGACGCTTCGGCGCAGGCCTAAGCTGGACCCCATGACTCCTTTCGACGTTCAGGCGGTGCGGGCGGACTTCCCCATCCTTTCGCGGATGGTTGGGGACCGGCCCCTGGTCTACCTCGACAATGCGGCTACCAGCCAACGCCCGAACCAGGTCATCGAGGCCGAGGCCGACTTCTACCGGCTCCACAACGCGAACGCGCATCGCGGCCTCTACATGCTGGGAGAAGAGGCAACGGAACTCTTCGAAGGGGCGCGGGCGAAGCTGGCGGCGTTCGTGGGTGCCTCAACCCCCGAGAGCATCATCTTCACCCGGGGAACCACGGAGTCCATGAACCTCATCGCCTACGGCTGGGCGCGCAAGTCCCTCAAGCCCGGGGACGAGGTGCTCATCACCGAGATGGAGCACCACTCCAACATCGTCCCGTGGCAGATGGCGACGCAAGCCACAGGGGCTACGCTGCGCTACATCCCCCTGACGGACGAGGGTCTCCTCGATCTTTCCGACCTCGCCTCGCTCCTGACGGAGCGCACGAAATTGTTCTCGGTGACCGGGATGTCGAACGCCCTGGGCACCATCACGCCGCTCGCGATGTTGATCGAAGCCGCGCACGCGGTCGGGGCTCTGGTGGCCATCGACGGTGCGCAGATGGTGCCGCACCTGGCGGTCGACGTGGAAGCGCTCGATGCCGACTTCCTGGCCATCAGCGGCCACAAGATGCTGGCCCCCACCGCCAGCGGCGGGCTCTACGCCAAGCCCGAGATCCTGGAGGCGATGGATCCCATGTTCGGCGGGGGAGAGATGATCCGCGAGGTCTTCCATGACCACGCAACGTGGAACACCGTGCCCTACAAGTTCGAGGCGGGCACGATGCAGATCGCGCAGCAGGTCGGTCTGGGCGCTGCCATCGACTACCTGAACGCACTGGGCATGGATGCGGTGCGTGCCCATGAGCTTGATATCACTGCGTACGCGCTGCGAAGGCTCGAGGATGCCGGCGCCCGGATCTTCGGCCCGATGAACGCAGAAGACCGAGGGGGCGCGGTGAGTTTCTGGTTCAAGGAGGTGCATCCGCACGACCTGGCCACCATCTTGAACGAAGAAGGGGTCGCGATCCGCGCCGGTCATCATTGCGCGCAGCTGGTCATGCGCCGCTACGGCGTTCCCGCCACCGCGCGCGCATCGTTCTACATCTACAACACGAAGGAAGAGGTCGACGCACTGGTAGACGCACTGGCCAGGGCAGACGGTATCTTCACCCTCTGAACTTGCCGAACATCTTGGGACCGCGAGGAGGCAGTGTGGCGCTCGACGACATCTACAAAGAAGTGATCCTGGATCACTACAAGAGCCCGCGGAACAAGCGGGAGCTGGCGGAGGCCACGTTCGCCTGTACGGCGAACAACCCGCTGTGCGGGGACGAGATCACGGTGTTCGCCAACGTGGAAGACGGGAACGTGACGGAGGTGACGTTCCAAGGGGCGGGGTGTTCGATCAGCCAGTCGAGTGCATCGATGATGACGGAAGCCGTCGCCGGTAAGACGGTCGAGGAGGCGAAGCAGATGGCGGCCGACTTCCGGGGGATGATGGCCGGTGAGGTCGACCCCTCCGAGGATGTGTTCGGTGATCTTGTCGCCCTCAAGGGTGTCGTGAAGTACCCGATCAGGATCAAGTGCGCCGTGCTGTCATGGGACGTACTTCAGGACGCGCTCAACGGCGCCGGTGAGGCGAGCGGTGCTCAGCCTCACACGGTGGGCTAGGCCGATCCGCGCCCGCCGTTCGCTGGCGGCGATAGCCACCGTCGCCCTCGCGTTCGTTTGGATCGGGCCCGCCGCCCGCGCCCAAGGCTCCGAGCAGATCAGCAGCTACGACGAGGCGGTCATCGTTCGGCCCGACGGGACGCTCGACGTGACCGAACGGATCGCCTACGACTTCGGGAGCACGCCGCATCACGGGATCGTGCGTGACATCCCGACCATCTTCCCGCTGGACGGCACGTTCGATCGGGTGACGCCGATCGATGTCCTGGGGGTCGAAGCCACGGGTGGCGCATCAGCGAAGTTCGGCGTGACCACCGCCCATGGGGTGACCACCATCAAGATCGGGGACGCGAACGCGACCGTAACCGGGCCGCATACGTACACGCTCCACTACCTGGTTCACGGCGCCATCAACGGCTTCGCCGACCACGAGGAGCTGTACTGGAACGCCGTCGGTCCGAACTGGGCGGTGGCCATCTCCAACATTCATGTCAGCGTGAGCGCCCCGGCGATCCTGAAGGTCGCTTGCTTCCAGGGGGCGGAGGGGTCGCAGCTCCCGTGCGATCGGGCCCGGCACCGGGCCGGCGGGGGGACCGCGACGTTCGGATCGGACAGGCTCTTCCCATACCAAGGCCTGTCCGCCGTGGTCTCCATGCCGAAGGGCTCGGTAGCGGTGCAGATACTGAAGCGCGAGCGCTGGTCGCTGAGGCGTGCGTTCAGCGTCGCGCCGGGACCGGCGGGCGCCGCGGGTGGACTGCTGATCGTGCTGGTGGCTGGGTTCGTGTTGCTGGCCTGGCGGCGGGGTCGGGACCGGGAGTTCGTCGGATCGGATGTGGACAAGGTGCTCGGCGGCAACGCCGGCGACGAACCGGTGCCCTTCGGTCAGGCGGGCGCGTCGGCGCCGGTGGAGTTCGCGCCACCGGAAGGTCTCCGACCGGGGCAGGTGGGGACGCTGATCGATGGACGGGCCACCACCCTGGACGTGACCGCCACCATCGTGGACCTTGCCGTCCGCAGGTACCTGCGCATCGAAGAGATCCCCGATCCCGGGCTCTTCGGGAGGGCGGACTGGCGGTTAGTTCGACTGCAGGCCGACGAGACCGTGCTCCTTCCGTACGAACAGCGGCTCTACGATGGGCTCTTCGGCGAGGAGCGGGATGTCACGCTCTCGAGCCTGCGAACCCACTTCGCCTCGAAGCTGGGGGAGGTGGAGGAGAAGCTGTACGTGGACGCTATGGACCGGAGATGGTTCCTCGTGCGCCCGGACAAGATCCGTGCTACTTGGCACGCGCGGGGCTGGTTGCTGATCGTCGCGGGCCTGATCGCGACGTTCCTGCTGGCGAAGTTCACGCATCTGGGGCTGGTCGGGGTCGCGATCGTGATCGCCGGCGCGGCGATGGCGCTGGGGGGCCGGTTCATGCCCGCGCGCACGGCCACCGGTACCGGCATCCTCCGGCGGGTCCGTGGCTTCCGGATGGTGGTCGTGAAGTGCGAGGAGTACTCGGCGAAGTGGGCCGAGCAGGAGAACGTGTTCACAACGCTCCTGCCCTTCGCGGTGGTGTTCGGCGTGACCGAGAAGTGGGCGAAGACCTTCGAGGCGCTCGGGGTGCCTGCCGACACCGGTTGGTACGTTTCGCCCGGCCCGTTCAGCTACCTGGCGTTCGGACACGCGATGGACGGCTTCTCGGTCAGCGTGGCGGGCACGATCTCCGCCACGCCGGCATCGAGCGGGTCCAGCGGCTTCAGTGGTGGAGGCGGCTTCAGTGGTGGAGGGTTCGGCGGCGGAGGCGGAGGAAGCTGGTAGGCCCCTGCGCGCCGCGGGCGGCATGCAGCGCACCCGATAGCATCGATCCCATATGAAGATCACGTTCAGCGAAGACGGACGCGACTTCCATCGCCGTGGGTGGGCCGAGCTGGTCGAAGCCGATCCGGCGGGGACGTTCTTCCACACCCCCGGGTACCTCAAGCTCTACTGGGAGGAGTTCGGGGAGCAGCCCGAACATCTCCTGCTCGCCTTCGCCGAGGAGGACGACGGGACCCAGATCGGGGCCGTCGCGTTCGAACGGATCGACGACACACTGCGATTCCTCGGGGGCACGGAGGTCACGGACTACATGGGGCCGGTGGGCCTTCCCGAGCGGCAGGAAGCGGTGGCCACGGCGTTGTGGGCCGGGCTGGTGGCTCGCGAGGATTGGCGGCAAGCCGATCTTCGAGGCCTAGCCGCCGACAGCCCTTGGCTCCGGCTCCTGGCCGGCGCCGCCACCGAGCAAGGACTCCAGGCTGAGGAGACCGAGGATCAGAACGGGACCGCGCCGTACCTGTCGCTTCCCGGCTCCTGGGACGCCTATCTGGAAGGGCTTCCCGCCAAGCTCAGGCACGAGATCAAGCGCAAGGCCAACAAGCTGGAAGCGGAGACCGGGCCGTTCACTGTGGTGGCGGCCACGCAGGAGACGCTGAACCCACTGCTCGATCGGTTCGTTGAGCTGCATCGGATGAGCGAGGGACCCAAGGGTGTGTTCATGCAACCGGGTATGGAGATCTTCTTCCGCCGGCTGGGAGAGGCGTTCCTTCCCCAGGGGATCTTCAACCTGACGTTCATCGAGGTGGGCGGGGAGTTGGCTGCGGGAACCATCGGGTTCCGGTTCGACCAGACGTTCTCCCTCTACAACTCCGCGTTCGACCGGAAGTGGGGGAACCTGGCTCCCGGCATGGTGCTGGTCGGGGAGGACATCCGCCTGGCGCTGGCGTCGGGCTGCAGGGGATTCGACCTACTGAAGGGCGACTACCAGTACAAGTACCGCTTCGGGGCTACCCCGCGGCTGGTCCGCCGCCTCGTGGTCACACGCTAGCGCGCGGTTCCATCGTCAGGCGGCCTGGATCTGGGCCGTCGCAAGCACGGCTCCACCGGCGTCGCGGATGGTCAGATGGTCGAACGACGTCAAGTCCGCCGACGTGACGATCCACGAGGACCCGTCTCCGTCCGGTTGAAGCTTGATGGGCGTGATCCGGATCGTTCGGCCGTCCATGGCGTCCAGCGTCGCGGTCACCTGGCCTGTAGATCCGGGCGCGCGAACGAACACGGCGGCCCAGGACTGATCTTCGTGCGAGTCATACACCACGACGCTGCCGTCCAAGGTCAGGCCCGCGGCGGGTGTGAGCCGCCCCGCGCGGAACTCCTTGCCGCCCAGGGTCTGGAGCAGGTTCGTGTAGCTGGCGCCTTCGGCCGAGGCGGTGATGGCGGCGCGGCGTTCCGCGAGGCCCCAGCCCACCGATGCGGCGAGGGCGATGATTGCCGCCGCGGCTGCCATCCACGGCGCGTGCAGAGCACGGCGCCGGGTGGGGGCTGCGGAAGCCGACGACCACTCGGCCTGGAGGACCCGGCGCACGCGGACGGCCAGGTCGTCGGGCGGTTCCCGATCGTGGGCCGCGCTCGCGAACGTCGCCAGGCCGTCGGCGAGGGAGGCGGCCTCGGCGCGACACGCCGCACACCCACGCAGGTGCGCCGC
>JBBRTK010000076.1:0-10468 GCA_038244455.1 Actinomycetota bacterium | reverse complement strand
TCCGGCGGATCCATGGAGATCCTGCCGAGCGTCGCGGAAGCGATCGACGCCGCGCGGGCCGCCGCGGCCCCCGGCGACCTCATCCTTGTGACGGGCTCTCTGTACACTGTCGCGGACGCCTATCGGGCGCTCGGCCGGTCTCTGGGAGAGAACTGAATGGCTATCGAATCCACCCTGCTCATCGTCAAGCCGGACGGCGTGCGCCGCGGGCTGGTCGGAGAGGTGATCCGCCGCGTTGAGGTCAAGGGCCTGCGTATCGACGCCATGCGGCTCTACACGATCCCGCGCGAAGTGGCCGAGGAGCATTACGGTGAACATCGTCAGAAGCCGTTCTTCGGCGAACTCGTGGACTTCATCACCGGCGGCCCAGTGGTCATAGCGAAGATCACCGGGGACGACGCCATCACCTGCTGGCGAACCCTCATGGGGTCCACCAACCCGGTGGATGCCGCCCCCGGTTCCATCCGCGGGGACTTCGCGACGCTCATCGGCGAGAACATCGCCCACGGCAGTGATTCCCCTGAGTCGGCCGCGCGCGAGCTGAAGCTCTTCTTCGGGGAGTAAGGAACCGTGTCCGGCCTCGCCGACGCCTTCGATCTCATCGGTGAGGCGATCGAACATCGATTGCCGGTCATGCACACGCCCGGGATCGCGCTCGCGGTCACCGACGGCCACGAGATCCTCGGGGTCGTGGTCCGCGGGTTCGCCGATGCGGCAAGTGGCACGCCGGTTCGTCCCGAGACCAGGTTCCAGATCGGATCCATCAGCAAGGGGTTCGCCGGGATGATCGCTGTGGCGGAATCCGAGGCAGGCAGGCTGGATCTGCATCAGCCCGTCACCGACGTCCTCCCTTGGCTGGAGATCCCGCAACCGTTCGGCCCGATCACCATGCATCACCTGATGACCCACTCCTCCGGGCTGCACGCCGGCACCGAAGATGCGCCTACCGGGCTCGGCGCGGCGTGGCAGCTCCGCGAGACCCCGCCAACCTTCCCGCCCGGGGAACGCTTCTGGTACTCCAACGATGCATGGAAGGTGGCGGGCCTGGTTCTCGAGCACGTCACCGGCACGCCGATCCAGGATCTGCTGCGTGAACGGATCTTCGGGCCGCTCCATATGACCACGACCGAGGGCGCCATCACCGACGAGACGCGCCTTCACCTTGCCACCGGTTACCTGCCGCTCTACTCCGATCGTCCCGCGCGCCTCGACCACCCGTTGGTCCAGGCGAACTGGCTGGTGAGCAACACCGCGGACGGTTCCATCGTCTCCAACGTCATCGACATGAGCGCCTACGCCCGGCTCCTGCTGGGCGGCGGCGCGTCGCCGGCGGACGGCCCGGACCCGGTCCTGTCCGCCGGTGCCTTCGAGATCCTCACCACTCCGTATATCGACGACCCCGATTCGCCTGGGTTCGGCTACGGCTACGGGTTCTGGGCCGGGGCGCAGGACGGCGTTCGTTCGATCTGGCACTCGGGCGGGATGGTGGGCTACGAGGCCTATCTGAAGGTGCAGCCGGACCGAGGGCTGGGCTGCGTCATCCTCCAGAACGGGATGGGGAACAAGCGCGACCTGGCGGAGTACGCCCTGAACGTTGTGAGCGAGGCCACCCGCGGCGCGGTCCTCGTGGCCATGCCGCACCCGCCCGCGTCAACCGAGATCCCGAACGGCGCCGACTACTCCGGGACATTCACCGCGGACGCCGGCCGAACGTTCGAGGTGGTGGTCGAGGGCCCCTCGCTCCGCTACCGGGAGGGACCGGTCGGCGTGCTGCTCGAACGCGACCCGCTGGGCGAGGTCGGCGACACGTTCCTGCTGCCGCACCCTTCGCTGGACCTGCACGCGCTGCGGTTCGGACGCGATGACGCTGGCGCGGTCGTGGAGGCGTTCCACGGGGGCCACTGGTTCCGCGGCCCTGCGTGGAGCGGTCTGGAGCCGGCGCCGCACCCGGCGGAGTGGGAGGCCTACCCGGGCCTCTACCGGAGCGATGACCCCTGGAGCCCCGTCATGGTCATCTCACTGCGCAAAGGGATCCTCACCCTGGAGTGGCCGCTGGAGCCCGAGAACGGCGCCGGCGATCTCATCCCCCTCCACGACGGTTGGTTCGCTGTAGGGGAGACGTGGATGCCCAACCGTATCCGCTTCGAGCGCATGGTCCAGGGACGAACGATCATGGCCGTGTTCAACGCGGGCCGGTGGCACCGCAGCTTCGAGGATCAGTAGCCGGCCAGCTTGGGAAGCGCCGCCGCCATCATCGCGTAGCCGATGAAGGCGGCGACCAACGGGAGCGCGATCAGCAGGATGGCCCGCACGGCCGTTCCGGCCCGGAGATAGACGAACAGCAGCCACCCCAGAAGGCCCGCAGCCAAGGAGAGCATGAAGCCGCCCCCGATCGCAGCCAGGATCCGCTGGTCCTGCGGCGCCAGGTAGTTGGAGGCCCGGCTGGCTTTCAGCATCCGATCGACCGATTGCAGGTCGAAATGGCCCGCGGCGATGACAATCATGGCAACGAAGAAGACGCCGATCCCGATCGCCAGGCCGATCACGATGTGCAAGATCACCCAGCCCACCTTGGCCGTCCGCCACGGGGGTCGCTGCGGCGCCGAAGGCGCAACCGGCGCCCAGGGGGTGCCGCCGGGTTGGGCCGACGCCGGCCAGGAAGGCGGAGGTGGGGGCAGCTGACTCACGGATCTAGCCGACCTTGCGGAACGCGACGCACGCGTTCTGTCCGCCGAACCCGAAGGAGTTCGACAGGGCCAGCCGAACGTCCAGATCCCTGGCCTCATTCGGGGTGTACATCAGGTCGCAGGTGGGATCGGGGGTTCGGTAGTGGATGGTCGGCGGGATCACGCCGTTGGCGATGGCCAGGGCGCAAGCCGCGCCTTCCACTGCCCCGGCCGCGCCGAGCATGTGGCCCGTCATGGACTTCGTCGAACTGATCGCCACGGCGTGGGCCTTCTCGTCGCCGAGCGCTGCCTTGATGCCTGCTGTTTCCGCCGCGTCGTTCAGTCCTGTGGACGTGCCGTGCGCGTTGATGTAGTCGACGGCCTCGGGCTCCTCGCCCGCGTCCCTGAGCGCCCAGCGCATGGCGAGCGTCGCGCCTGAGCCCTTCGGGTCGGGTGCAGTGATGTGGTGGGCGTCGTCGCTGGCGCCGTAGCCGGCAACCTCGGCGTAGATCCGGGCGCCACGCGCCTTCGCATGTTCCTCCGACTCAAGGATGAGCGCGCACCCGCCCTCGCTGAGCACGAACCCGTTCCGATCGGCGTCGAACGGTCGCGACGCGGTCTCGGGGTCGGGGTTCTTCGTCAGCGCGGTCATCTGACTGAACGCGCTCACCGTCAGCGGGATGGTCGAAGCCTCCGAACCGCCGGCGATGCAAAGGTCGACGTAGCCGTCGCGGATCAGCCGCATCCCCTCGCCAAGTGCGTGGTTCGAGGAGGCACACGCGCTGACGACGCAGAAGTTCGGACCCGTGAGACCGAACCGCATGGCGATGTGACCCGCCGCGGCGTTCGCCATGAGCATGGGCACCATGAACGGGGAGACCCGGCCCGGCCCCTTCTCCAACAGCACGTTGTGCTGGTTGATCAGCGTCTGGATCCCGCCGATGCCGGTGGACATGATGATGCCGCCGCGCTCCGAGGGGATCTCGGGGGCGCCTGCGTCCTCCCAGGCGAGCTGGGCGGCTGCGATGGCGTACTGCGCGTAGGGGTCGGTTCGACGGGCCGCCTTGGTATCAAGGAATCGGGCGGCGTCCCAGTCGGCGATCTCGCCGGCCACGCTGACCGACAGGTCGGATGTGTCGAAGGCTGTGATGGTGCGAACCCCGTTGCGCCCGGTGGTGAGCCCTGTCCAGAAGTCGTCCACGCCGATGCCGACCGGCGTGACCGGCCCGATCCCGGTGATGACGACCTTCCGACGATCCACGGTTCCTCCGCTCAGATGCCGAGCTTGGATGCCACCAGGTCGACGGCCTGGCCGACCGTCTTCACGGACTCCATCTCGTCCTCGGGGATCTCGATGCTCCACTCCTCTTCGAGCGCCAGCACGGCCTCGACCAGGTCGAGCGAGTCTGCGTTGAGGTCTTCCGCGAACCGTGCGTCGGGGACGCACTGCGACTCCTCAACCGCCAACTGCTCCGCGAGCACCTTGCGAACGCGAGCCTCCAACTCCGAACGATCCATCTTCTGCCTCCCAGTTCCTCAGCTATCTCAGGGCCGAACGAGCGTATCGGCCGGACACGGTTGCGACTACGCCGTGAGGCCACCGTCCACGGGGATCACGGCGCCGTTCACATACGACGCTTGCTCAGACATCAGGAAAGCGACGACCGAGGCCACCTCGTCCAGGGTGGCGGTCCGGCCGATCGGCGTTTGGTCCACGTAGAACGAGCGGGCACGGTCGTCCAGGTAGGACGTCATCTCGGTGTCGACCAGTCCGGGGCAGATCGCGTTCACCGTTATGCCCTTGCTGCCGATCTCACGCGCGAGGGACTTCGTGAGGCCAAGGAGCGCCGTCTTGGAGGCGGCGTACACCGTTTGCCCCGCGTTCCCGTGCAGTGCAACCGCGGACGACATATTCACGATCCGCCCGAACTTCTCGCGGAGCATGCCCCGCATCGCCGCCCGCGCGCACAGGAAGGACCCTCGGACGTTGGTCGCCATGACCTTGTCGTAGGTCTCCATGCTGTATTTGAGGAGCAATCCGTCCTGACTGAACCCGGCGTTGTTGACCAGTCCGGTGATGTTGCCCGCCTCGGCGGTGATCCGGCGGAACGCCTCGGTCACGCTGGCCTCGTCGGTGGTGTCCAAGAAGACCGCGAGACCCGGCGTCCCGGCCGCTTCGAGCGCGATCAGGGCTTCCTTCGCCGCCGCCTCGTCGCTGCGGTAGCCGACGGCCACGGTCCAACCGGCGCGAGCCAGGTGCTCGGCGCTCGCGCGGCCGATCCCCCTGGTGGCGCCGGTGACCACGGCGACCTTGTTCATGCCGGCGCCCGCATGGTCCAGCGGATCAGGCTTGCGCCCCACGACAGTCCCGCCCCGAAACTCGTCAGCAGGACCAGGTCTCCTTCGTTGATCCGTCCCGAGCGCCACGCGCGATCCAGCGCGATGGGAACCGAGGCGGCCGATGTGTTGCCGACCTCCGCCACGTCGATGACGGCGCGCTCGCCCGTGATCCCGAGCCGTTCGGCCACCGCGACCATGATCCGGGCGTTCGCCTGGTGGGGGATCAAGACGTCGACATCGTCGGCCGTGTACCCCGACTTCTCCAGGAGCTGGCGGCATGCCGCGGCCATCTCGACGACGGCGCGCTTGAATACCTCGCGGCCGTTCGGCATCCGGATGGAGTGTTCGTGCGCGGCGACGCTCTCAGCCGAGGCGGGCATCCGGGATCCACCGCCCGGGATCAAGAGGATCTCGGCCGCGGTACCATCCGCGCCAAGGACCGAGCCTTCGACGCCGCCGGTCTCGGTCGGCCGCAGGATCACCGCACCGGCCCCGTCGCCGAACAGAACGCACGTGGTTCGGTCGGTGAAGTCCAGGACGCGCGAGAGGACCTCGGCGCCGATCACCAGCACGGTCTCGGCGACACCAGCCTGCACGAACGCGATCCCCGTGGAGATGGCGTAGGAGAAGCCTGCGCAGGCGGCGTTCACGTCGAAGGCCGGGCAACGGATGCCAAGCTTGCGCTGCACCCACACGGCGGTCGAGGGGATCGGGGTGTCGCCCGTGCACGTGGCCACGATGATCATGTCGAGTTGCTCGGGGCCGATCCCGGCGCTCTCCAGGGCCAGCCTGGCCGCCTGTTCGGCCAGGTCAGAGGTGGTTTGGCCCTCATCGGCGAAATGGCGGGCGGCGATGCCGGTCCGGTCTTGGATCCACTGGTCGGACGTCTCGACCAGGGATTCGAAGTAGCTGTTGGGCACGCGGTTGGGGGGAAGCGCGGATCCAACGCCAGCGATGGCTGCGGTGCGGGTCACACGGCCGAGGATATCGGACGGGGGAGGGCGCTGCCCGCCGGGGAGAGGTCTTACGCGGTGGGAGCCGCGAGAGCGTCCAGGGCGGCTTCGGGCGAACCCACGGCGACCGCTCGCAGTCCCGGAACCACCCGTTTCGCGAGCTTGGTCAGTACGTCGCCGGCTCCGCATTCGATGAACGTGGAGGCGCCGGCGGCGGCCAGCGCTTGCGCGCACGCTCCCCACCGCACGGCCGAGAGAACGTGAAGGCCCACCAGCCGGCGGAGCTCGGCTGGGTCATCCACCAACGTTCCGGTCACGTTCTCGGCGATCGGGAAACGCGGTGGCTCGAACACGAACCGGTCGAGCGCCTCGTTGATCGGCGCGACCGCAGGCTCCATCAGGGAAGAGTGGAACGCGCCCGCCACGCTCAGCCGGACGGCGCGGATCCTCCGTTCCTTCGCGAGCGCCTCGGCGCGCTCGATGGCGGGGACGCTGCCGCTGATGACCACCTGCACGGGGGAGTTCTCGTTCGCGACCACGAGGACGTCATCTTCCCGTGTGTCGTCGCAGAGGGATCGGGCGTCCGCGGAACCCACGCCGAGCAATGCGCTCATGGTTCCGGGACGCTGCTCGCCGGCGCGTTGCATGGCCGCCCCGCGGATCACCACGACCTCGAGGGCCTGCGGGAGCGTCAGCACCCCGGCCGCGACCAGCGCGGCGAACTCGCCGAGCGAATGTCCCGCGGCGCCGATGACGGAGTCTTCCATCAGCCCCTCCGCGGACAGGACCTCGAAGGCCGCGACCCCACAGGCAAGGAGCGCAGGCTGAACGAACTCGGTCCTAGCGAGCGCCGCCTCATCGTGACATCCGGCGACGATGTCTCGCCCCATCGAGTCCGATGCTTCCTCCAGAACGCGTTCGCTCGCAGGGTGAGTGCTCCACGGATCGGCCATCCCGGGGAACTGTGAACCCTGGCCCGGGAAGACGATCGCGTATGTGGGCTTCGTGGTTTCCATCGACGTAGGTTGCCACTCTAGGGGGAGTCCTGTTGAATGAAGCGCAGAATCCCATGGCCGATAGGGTTCACCATTCCTCTTCTTCCACGAACCGACCGCAAGGTTCGGAGGGAGTACTAGGGTTCCTTGGTCGTGACATGGCCGTCGACCTCGGCACCGCGAACACGCTGGTCTATGTGCGTGGACGTGGCGTCGTGCTCAACGAGCCGTCAGTCGTCGCGATCAACACCCTCACTGGAGCCATCCTTGCCGTAGGCACCGAGGCCAAGCGGATGATCGGCCGGACCCCTTCGCACATCCAGGCGGTTCGGCCCCTGAAGGACGGCGTGATCGCCGACTTCGACGTCACCGAGAAGATGCTCCGCTACTTCATCCAGCGCGTGCACAAGCGGCGCCTGCTGGCCAAGCCGCGCGTGGTGGTCTGCGTTCCCTCCGGCATCACCGGGGTGGAACAGCGTGCGGTTGAAGAGGCGACCATCGCCGCCGGCAGCCGCCGCGCGTACATCATCGAGGAGCCCATGGCCGCGGCCATCGGTGCCGGTCTCCCGATCCACGAGCCCACCGGCAACATGGTCGTGGACATCGGCGGCGGCACCACCGAGGTCGCGGTCATCTCGCTCGGCGGGATCGTCACCAGCACCAGCATCCGCATCGGCGGCGACGAACTTGACGAAGCGATCATCCAACACGTGAAGAAGGAGTACTCACTTCTGCTCGGCGAGCGGACATCCGAGGCGATCAAGCTCGCCATCGCGTCCGTGTTCCCCATGCCCGAAGAACTCGTCGCCGAGATCAAGGGACGCGACCTCGTCAGCGGCCTGCCGAAGACGATCACGATCACCGCGGAGGAGATCCGCCGCGCGATCGAGGAACCGGTCAACGCCATCATCGATGCCATCAAGACCACGCTCGACCGAACACCTCCGGAGCTGTCCGCTGACATCATGGACCGCGGCATCGTCCTCACAGGCGGTGGCGCGCTCCTGCGCGGCCTGGACAAGCGCCTTCGCCACGAGACCGGCATGCCGGTCCGGATCGCCGACAGCCCCCTTCAGGCCGTCGTGCTGGGCTCGGGCAAGTGCCTGGAGGAGTTCGAAGTCCTGCAACGAGTCCTGGTGAGCCCGAGCCGGCGGTAGCCCGGCATGGTCGTCAGGCCTCGGGGTCGCAGCACCAGGCTGCTGGTCTTCGTGCTCGTGGCCATCTCCATCGGCGTCATCAGCCTCGACTATCGTCAGCCCCAGAATGGCCCCCTTTCTGGCGTCGGCCGCGTGATGTCCGGGGCGATGGCTCCGCTCCAGCGCGCCGTCACCGACGTCACCAGGCCCGTCGGAAACTTCTTCCAGGCGCTCGCACATCTCCCAACAAACCAGCACACCATCGACCAACTCCGGAGCGACCTCGCGAACGCGACGGCCAACCAACTGAGGATCGCTACCCTGGAGCGGCAGAACGCCGAGTTGCAGCAGTTGGCTCAGGTCGTCGATCAGTTCTCCTCGACCGTTGTGCAAGCCGACGTCATCGCGAACGGCGTGTCGAACGACCAGTGGACGCTCACCATCGGAAAGGGATCGACGTCGGGCATCGCCGTGGACATGCCGGTGATCACCGGTGGGCAAAACGGGGCCATCCTGGTCGGCAAGATCATCGGTGTGACCCAGACCACCGCAGACGTGCAACTGGCGAACGATCGCGACTTCGGGGTGGCTGCGCAGCTCGGGTCCACGGGCGCGACCGGACAGGTACAGGGTCAGGGCTCGGGGGATCTCCTGATGAACCTGGTCGATCTCGGCAGCGCAGTGCAAGCAGGTGATCCGGTTCTCACGAAGCGCTACGTCATCAACGGACAGGCGGGGCTCTTCCCGTCGGGGATCGTCATCGGAACCGTGTCAAGAACGTTGCCGCCCGAAACGGGCGACCCGAACCTCTACATCGCGGTAGCGCCTGCGGTCGACTTCTCCAACCTGGACTACGTGGCTGTCATCGAAACCGGAAGCGGGGGCTGAGTGCTTCGACGGAGCGTCTCGATCGCAGTGATGGTCATCACCGGATTGCTCCTGCAGTCCACCGTGTTCTCGCAGATCAAGCTTCTGGGCGTGAAGCCCGAGCTGATGTACCTGGTGGTCGTCGTGGTTGCCGTGCTCGAGGGACCGCGTGAAGGAGCGATCGTCGGATTCGCGGCGGGCATGGCCCAGGACTTCCTGATCCCCGGCCCCAAAGGGGTGACGGCGCTGACCCTCACGCTGCTCGGCTACACGATGGGGCTCGCGCGCGACTACGTGGCGTCGCCCTCGCCGCTGCTCCCGACGATGCTCGTGGCGGCCGGCACCGCCGCCGGCGTGGCCTTCCACGAGATCACTACGTTCCTGGTCGGCCAGACCAACCCCGGGTTCGGCCAGGATGTGAGGATCATCATCTTCTCCGGCATCTACGGCGGGGTGCTCACGCCCGTCTTCTATCCGCTGCTCCGTCGAACACTGGAGCGGTCGCGCCAGGGGCGCGTGGTCAGGGCGAGGCGCTAGGTGGACAGAACCAGCGGCCGCCTTCGCATCCTCGCCTTGCTGGTCGTGATGATGTTCATCGCGCTCACGACCCGGCTGTGGTTCCTCCAGGTCTTGGCGTCCGGCAAGAACAAGACCATCTCGGCGCAGAACCGTACCCGGACCGTCGAAACGCCCGCGCTTCGCGGGAACATCCTGGATGCCCACGGCAACCTCCTGGTCGGCAACCGGCTCAGCCTCCAGGTGCAGGTCAACCAGCAGGACCTGGGCGCGAACAAGACCACGGTCCTCACCCGGCTCGCGAGCCTTCTCGCCATACCGCTTCCGACCCTCCAGAAGCGGTTGGCGGACGTCCGGTATTTCCCCTACGCCCCCATCCCCGTGGCCTTCGACGTGCCGAAACAGGTGTCGTGGTACATCGCCGAACACGCCGAGCGGTTCCCGGGGGTGAGCGTGGTGGAGGCCCCGATCAGCAGCTACCCGGACGGAACCCTGGCTGCGCACATCCTGGGGTATGTGGGGCCGATCACCGCCACGCAGTTCGCCGCCCCAGCATTCAACGGCTACGGCCAGAACGACATCGTCGGTCAGGCCGGGCTGGAATCGCAGTACGAGCACTACCTGCAAGGAACGAAGGGCAAGGACTTCTACCTGGTCAACGCCGCCGGGAAGCAGGTTCGCACCATCGGGGCGCAGCCGGCCCTGCCCGGCGACAACGTGGTGCTCTCCATCGACGCCCGCATCCAACAGCTCGCCGAACAGCAACTCCTGAGCGGGATCATGAAGGCGCGCGGCACCACGGACAGCGCCACCGGCCAGCTCCTGCAAGCCAACGCCGGTGCCGTGGTGGTGATGGACCCGCAGACGGGGGGAGTGGTCGCCATGGCATCGTGGCCTAGCTTCGACCCCCGCTGGTTCGTTCAGGGCATGACCAAGCAGCAGTACCACATGCGGTTCAACCTCCCCAGAGACGGGTCGCCCGCGCTGAACCGCGC